>DKBN01000028.1 GCA_002451235.1 Patescibacteria group bacterium UBA6899 | reverse complement strand
GGATAGCGCAGCGAGAAGTCCTGCACCATGCGCACGAGGGCGTCGTAGACGGACTGGTCGCCGTGCGGGTGGTACTTCCCGAGCACGTCGCCGACCACGAGCGCGGATTTGCGGAAGCGCGATGACGCAGAAAGACCGAGTTCCTGCATCGCATAGAGAATGCGCCGATGCACCGGTTTCAACCCGTCGCGTACGTCGGGGAGCGCACGAGAAACGATGACCGACATCGCGTAGTCGAGGTATGCTTCGCGCATCTCCTTCGTGATGTTGATCGGGACGATACCCGGGGTCTCTTTCTCTTCCTTTTCCTCGTATTTTTTTACTGCCATAGGATCATTGTTCAATATTCATTGGCGCGTTTGGATCCACAACGACCGTGCCCCCTCCCCCATCGAGTTCGCTCGTCGACGAGGAAATTGCAGGTGAGCTTGATGCTAACTCGTTCGCGGAGCGAAGCACGTCGCTCGCTGTTCCCGTGATCTCCGCCCCCATTTGCTTTGCAGTACGTACCACCGTGCTCCAAGGAGAAAGCATTTCGCGGACCGATATCAACTTTCGGTCCTTCGGAGCACTGAACGCGCTCCACCACACGAGCATGATAACGCCCCAGATCACGACTGTGAGATAGAGAGTGATCCGCCGCCGTTCTGCTTCCGACTTCGAACGCACACGATCGAGAAAATCTAAGAATCCCATACGTCATGCTTGCGGCAACAACACTGCGACCTCGCCCTCGTAATTCTCGATATCCTTCTTCTTGATGGTCAATTTCTCTACCGACTCGACTCCTTCCGCCCCCGCCTCCTTGAGAAAGAGCGCGAGGTTCTTGTCCTTCGGCCCCTCGATCATTGTTGGGATAATAAGCTTCGCGTCAAACTTCACCGCGACCTTCTCCGCATCCGCTGGTGAAAGATAATCACCGCCCGCGACCGGAACAAAGACGAGATCGACCTCTCCGATCCCTTCGATCGTCTCCGGAGACAGCTCATTCCCGGAGAGCGCGCCGAGGAAGCAAATGCGGATGCCATCGAGCGAGAGCGTATAGATCGTATTTATGAGTCCTTTCGCGGTAAACGGTTTCGAGGATGGGAAACCGGAGACCTGAATGCCGCCGATCTCATACTCTCCAGGGCCGGAAATGATGAACGGCTTCTTGTCGCCATATGAGAGATTGTCGACGCCGTTGTAATCGGGATGATCGACAGAAACGATCCCGATCGCGGTGCCGAATCGCGTCGTCGGATACTTCGAACCTTTGCCGAAAGGGTTGAAAGCGATAACAGTATCCCCCAAGGACAGTTTCACGAACTGCCCTCCGTAGTATGTAATGACCATATGGAGATTCTCTCATGTTTTGGGAAGTTTATCCACTTGATTTTGTGGATAGCTGTGCCGTGAATATGGCTCAGTAGGGCCAAAAAATTCTATATCCCGTTAGTACAAGGGCTGCCCTTGTACTCGCAATACTACGAAATATATTGAGTGACTTGACAATATTTGAGGATCAGGTATGATGCCAATACCAGCATGTGCTGGGGCACATTAGAAGGGGTTGCCTTCGTGATGAAGCTGAGTTCTCAACTGTATAACTGACCTCGCGCCGGCGCGTGTGGGCGGTACACTGTGATCGCCTGGCCTCACGCAAAGTACCGCGGCGAGCGGATCTCGTCGCTAATACCCGAACCCTGCTCAAGGAGAGAGACATGGAAGATTCCCGGTGTTTGGGGGATCAGAGCAAAGAAGCAGAAGCCCGTTGAATCCGCAGATGGGCACGCGGGGCGATGAGTGATGCGGCCAGCAAACAGGCAATTCATCGTCGAGAGGGTAAAATTTTTGAGAATCGCAGGTGGCCGATAGTTCTGACGATAACTGTAGGGGCTATCGGTAGCGGCCGGGGAGACGTCTCCCCGGCCTTTTGAATACATCGGCGCTGAACCAAGGACGGCTTGCAAATTTCATTTCATATAGTAGGCTATCGGCATTGATATTTAGTAGTGCTGTTGGGAGTAACGCTTCGCTTGCCCGCGCAGGAAGACCCCCAAGGCGGATATCATCCGCACAGTACGTAAGTACACCAGGCGGATTTTTCATTTATGGAACAGACAAAAGAAGAAGTAGTGATCGATGCCTCGATCGCGCCAGTCGATGATCGGTTGATGACGAAGTTGACTGCGGATATGCCGAAGCCGCCCCAGCCCGGAGACATCATCGAGGGTCCGGTCATCTTGGTCGGCAACAAGGCCGTTTACATCGACGTGCCTCCGTTCGGGATCGGCATTATCTACGGGCGCGAATATATAAACGCGCGCGACTTGATCAAGCACATGAATGTGGGCGATAAGGTCACGGCGAAGGTCGTCGAGACCGAGAATAGCGATGGCTACGTGGAACTCTCCCTTAAAGAAGCGCGACAATCGCTCATCTGGGCCGAAGCTGACGAGATCGTGAAGAAGCGCTCCATCCTCGATCTTCCCGTGAAGGACGCGAACAAAGGTGGACTCATCCTCGAGTGGCAGGGTATCCAGGGATTCCTCCCTGCTTCTCAGCTTTCGGCGGAACATTATCCGCGCGTCGAAGACGGTGATAAGGACCGCATACTAGATGAATTGAAAAAGCTGGTCGGAGAGCGCATCCAGGTCACAATGATCACGGCGATCCCGAAAGAGGGCAAACTCATCTTCTCGGAGAAGGAGCACAACCAGAAGGATAAGGAAGAATTAGTGTCGAAATATCGTCTTGGCATGATCGTAGAAGGCGACATCACCGGCATCGTCGATTTTGGTGCGTTCATGAAGATCGAGGATGGGCTCGAGGGACTCATCCACATCTCAGAGATGGATTGGGGGCTCGTTGATGATCCGCGCAAACTGTTCAAGGTGGGACAGCCGGTCAAAGCGCAGATCATTGAGATCAAGGACAATAAGGTATCACTTTCTGTGAAGGCCCTGAAAGAGAACCCATGGAAGGAAGCAGAGAAGAAATACAAGAAGGGTGAGACAGTGCGAGGTGTCGTCATCAAATTCAATAAATACGGCGCCCTTGCCTCGATCGAAGAAGGCGTTGCCGGGCTGGTGCACATCTCGGAATTCGGAAGTGAGGAGAAGCTTCGCACAAACCTCGAACTTGGCAAGGTATATCCCTTTACCATCACCCTCTTCGAGCCGAAGGAACAGCGCATGACGCTCTCATTCGCTGAGGAAAAGAAGTGATCCTCTCCCCCATTCATTCTTACGATAAAAATGCCTCTCGGGTGAGAGGCATTTTTGCTTTTGCGCTTAGCGATCGAGCGCGAGAATGTATAGAGTGTTCTTACTGGGAGGAAACATCCGACCTTTTTTTGCCGCGCCCAATTCGATCACTCGGAACGAATCGAGCGCAAGAGGATCGATCCGCTTGCAAACGCCGTAAACTTCGCGTGCATGGTCCTCGTCGAGCGTGAGTCAGCAAAGGATGCCATAATCATATCCGTCGGGAGCTGAGATAGGCACATCCGTGGCGCGCACTTCTTTGTCATCTCCCAACGCGAAAACGTATGAGGGGTCAGCGCATCTTGGGTCGGCGAAATATAGCGTCTGCACTTTTTCCGTGGGAACTTCTTCGTCTGTCCCCGACGCGTCTGTTGCTAACGGCAAAAGATCTAGCGTGGAGGCAGTATCAGGAGGAGGAACGCTTCTTTTTTGTGCACGAGTAAAAATAGTCCTACTGCAAGGGCGGAAGCAATGACGATATTCTTTCTCATACTCTCAACAGATCCTTAGCGTGGTCCCGCAAGGGGATGATCATTCGATGATAATATATGCGAGAATATATTCCATACGAGGCTCATTCCTCTGCAAAGTTCCGATGTGAGGTGTGAAAGTCAGCGACATCACCATTGAATATTGGGCTTATATACCTAGTACGTTGTCGAACGACAACAAATATAGTATGCGGGATAATTGTCGAACGACAACAAAAGTACGGTGGGGTGGAAAGGTGGCGTGGCACAGTGACTACGAAGGGGCTACTTCCCGGTATTGTAGAGGAGCTTGGTCTCCGCGGGCGAGAGAGCCGATTCATACCCGTGTCGACTCAGTTCCATTCACTCATCGCCCGCTCTCTTCCTTTCGCGATGATGTCCGCCACGCCCCCGCACACTTCCTTGGTGACCTTCGCCATCGACTTGCGCTCCCCTTCCATGAATTTCCCAAGTACGAATTTGTTTACCGCCGACCCCGCCTTGGGTTTCCTCAATCTTCCATCCGCGCCAACGGGGGCTATGCCGATACGCACGCGCACGAACGCCTTGGTCTTGATGGTCTTCATGATCGAATTCACGCCATTATGCCCACCGCTCCCACGCTCGAACGCGATCCGCCACGTACCCAAAGGAAGATCGATATCATCGTGAATGACGATCGTCTGTTCCGCCTGTTTCGGGCTCTTTACAAGATGAAGAAGCGATCTCCCTGACTCGTTCATGAACGTGAGAGGCGCGACGAGAAGCACTTCCTTCCCGACGATCTCTCCTTTCGCGGCGATCACCCCCCACGTCTTGTGCTCCTTCCAATCCCCTGTCGCGAATCGGTCGAAGAGGGACGCAAGCACGATCTTTCCGGCATTATGCCTCGTGTCAGCGTATTCGCCTCCCGGATTCCCCAAGCCGACGACGATCCATTTCATCCCGACATCCTACGCGCGATGCACGCGATTGTGAAGGGCTGACACATGTCATTGTTCAGCGGGCCGATCACAGAAAGATCTACTGCCCTTAAGTAGGAAAGACCTACGATTCGTTGTGTGATGTATGTGGGAAGTTATAATGCTTCAAAACCGTAGAAACAGCCAGAGCAATCGGGGGGAAGGTATTCGGTGCAACGTTACAATTGCTCCCCAACGATCCTCCCCAAAGTACATACGACGATTTTCAAACCGAAACCCTTGCGTGCGGTTATAAATTTTCTCCTCGGAAGATCCATCCCCACATATATAGAGAGCTTCCTGAAGGAAGGCTATATCTCAATCCCAAAGACCCTGTGGTCTCGGGCGCAATTGTTCTTGGAGTATACGAACGAAATGTACTGCCGATATTCCGAATTTTGCTTCGACCGGATATCACCGTGATCGATGTGGGGGCAAACATCGGATATTACACACTCATAGCGAGCAAAACGGCAAAGAACGTTATTGCCATTGAGCCGGTCCCAGAAAACGCCGATTTCCTCGAGCGGAATATCTCTGCAAATTCTCGCGGCATTGTGCGTGTGCTACATGTCGCAATTGGGAGTACGAATGAGCCTCGCGATCTCTTTTCGCACCCAGACAATAAGGGAAAACATTCATTTGTCGACGAAGGCGCGGGGGAGGACGACTTCGTGTCCCCATCGGAACACTGGATTCTATCCTTGCTACTCAGCAGCTTCAGAATGTCGGATTGCTTAAGATCGATGTCAAGGGTTGGGAGTCGCATGTTCTCAAGGGGCGGAGAAAATGCTCATGCGAGATCATCCAATCATCATATTCGTATACGCTCCGGAGCGTATACGACAAGCAGGTGATGACCCACGAATGCTTATCGATCGATTGCGATCGCTCTGCTACGACATCGATGTGATCGACAAGAACAGCGGGGTACGGCGACTGTTCGTCGAGAAATATCAGGGTTTCTTGGATGGACAAAATTTTGACCGCTGCGCAGATGTCATCGCTCATTACGTGAGACAGGTATAGTACTTCGAAAAGCACTCGCGGACCTGACGCGGATCCGCGCCAGTGCGATGGGGGTCATCGCGCCGTCACTGAACATCCGCAATTTACTTCGGCGACCCGGATATCGATGTTCGACCCATGCCACGGGCATCTCGAGAATAGCGTGCTCGGCTTGCACGACCCGCGACAGAAATTCCGCATCGATAAAGAACCCGTTCTCCGAAGATGCGAGAAGTTGTTCGGAAAGCTCTTTTTTGAACACCTTCATCGGGCATTGCGAATCCCCGACGGGAAGATCAAGGATCATTCGTGCCGCGAGATTGAACGCGGAAGAAGTGAACGTGCGCCACCATTCGCGGTCCTCTTTTTGAGACTGTGCGCTCAAGCGCGATCCAACGACCATCTCTGCTTCTTTACGTGCAACACGATCGATCGCTTCACACAGCTGCTCTGGATCGATCGAGAGATCCGCATCTGTATATGCAATGATGTCACCGGAAGCCGTGGCAACCCCGTGTTTCAGGGCCTTCCCTTTCCCCTTTTGCGGCTCCCGGATAACGCGGATCGATGGATCACCGAGAGCGCGGACCGCTTCCCCTGTGCCGTCATCGGATGCATTATCGACAACGATGATCTCCCATACGTCTGGATAGGCCGCAATGAGCCGTTCGCGGATCGCAGAGATCGTTCGTTCGATATACGGCGCTTCGTTGTATGCGGGAATGACGATGGAATACTTCATGTTCGCGCGAAGAAAGAAGATCTTCGTTCGTTGGTCCATCATACCGCATTCAAAACGCGACGCGAACGCGATGTTTCACTCCTTTCGAACGGAACGCCATGCGATCCCGTCTTGTGTCAAACGGTGCTTTCCCGTATCATGACGCCACATGACCGGCGAACAGACCACTGATCAGGCGAAAAATTCAGGAGAACAGCAAGCGCCGGGATCGTTTCTATCCGTTCTTTGGGAGACGGTGCGCTATGCGGTCATCGCAGCGGCGATCATCATCCCCATCCGCATCTTCATCGCGCAACCATTCGTCGTCTCCGGAAATTCGATGTTCCCTACCTTCAAGAACGGCGAATATCTCATCGTCGACGAGCTCTCGAAGTATGTCGACGCATACCAACGCGGCGACGTCGTCATCTTGCGATATCCGCAGGACCCATCGAAGTACTTCATCAAGCGCGTGATCGGACTTCCGGGCGAGACGGTCTCGGTCGAGAACGGCGTCGTTACCGTCTCCGGAGGACATTTGACCGAGCCGATCACTCTTGATGAGCCGTACGTGAAGAATCCGAAGATCGATACCCTGAAGCGCACACTCGATGACACGGAGTATTTTGTCATGGGAGACAACCGCGCGCAGAGCTCCGATTCGCGCTATTGGGGACCGGTACCGAAGAGGCTGATGGACGGGAAAGCGCTGCTTCGTCTCTTCCCATTCACGCGCATCGCATGGAAGCCAGGGGGTCCCGAGTCATTCGGGGTCACCGAGCCATAGTGTTCATTATTCGGATCATTTCCCTCTATCATGCCGCGAGCGAACAAGGACAAGGAACGGAAGGAAGCGCCGACCTCTCTTAAGGGAATGCGCGACCTGATCGGCGACGAGTACCACAAATATCAGGGATTCTCGGAGAAGGCCGCGGAGATCTCACTCTACTACGGATTCTCTCCTATCGACACGCCCATCCTCGAGCGCGAAGAGGTGTTCACCTCGACCAATAGCGAGGATACGGATATCGTCGGCAAAGAGATGTATTCCTTGAAAACGAAGTCCGGCGATAAGCTCGCTTTGCGGCCCGAATTCACCGCGCCGGTGATGCGCGCATACATCGAGCACGGCATGCAATCCTTGCCGCAACCGGTGAAGCTCTATTATTACGGAAGTGCGTTCCGCCACGACAATCCGCAACGCGGCCGCTATCGCGAATTCCGCCAGTTCGGACTTGAGATGCTCGGAACATCGAAATCCATCGCCGACGCGATGATCATCTATCTCGTCTGGACCATCCTGCGAGAGGTCGGCGTCGAGCGGATCGTCGTCGAGGTCAATTCCATCGGGGACAAGGAGTCGCGCGTTCCGTACGTCCGCGAGCTCACGAACTACTACCGCAAGCACATCAATCAGATCTGCGGTAACTGCCGGCAGCGCATGAAGACCAATCCGCTTCGCCTACTCGACTGCAAAAGCGCTCAATGCCAGCCGGTCAAAGAGAAAGCGCCACAATCCGTCGCGTTCCTTTCCCCCGCCGCCAAACAGCACTTCAAAGAAGTGATGGAATATCTCGATGCGCTCAAGATCAATTATCGGATTAATCCGCATCTCGTGCGCGGCCTCGATTATTACACGCACACCGTCTTCGAGGTCGTGGAAGAATTGCCGGAACAAACCCCCGCCGAAGGAGAGAAGGCAGAACCGCAGCTCCCGTTCACCATCTCTGCGGGCGGACGATATGATTACCTTGCGAAACGCCTTGGCTCAAAGAAGGATGTCCCGGCCGTTGGCGCGTCCATCGGCGTTGATCGAGTCCTCCTCTCTCCGACCTACAGGGCGGTCACACCGCGGGTCGTCAAAAAACCGAAGATCTACTTCATCCAGATCGGGTTTGAAGCAAAGCTCCGTTCCCTTGAGATCATCGAGATCCTCCGCAACGCCCGTATCCCTGTCCTCCATGCACTCAACAAAGATTCACTCTCCGCGCAGCTTGCGATCGCCGAGAAATCAGAGATCCCATACGCGATCATTTTCGGCCAGAAAGAGGCGCTTGAGGGGACGGTCATCCTCCGCGACATGAAGACCCGCTCCCAAGAGACCGTGAAGATCACGAAGCTCGCTGATCACATCAAAAAGATCAAATAGCCCTTGCTCGTAGTGGACCCCTCACACAGTCGCCATCGTGCTCTTTCATCGAATAGCTAAGAAACTTTGCCATAGAGAGGTGTTTTCCCCCATAAGCCGGCCTTCAACTGGGCTTGCGTGGCCCGCCAGAGCGTGGTAGCATGCTCGCACTATGGCAATAATTGCTGAGGTCAAAAAGCAAGGGAACGAATCGCCAGCCGCGATGATCCGCCGATTTACGAAACGCGTCCAGGCGACGCAAGCACTCTCGAAGGTGCGCGGAGAGCGCTATTTCAGCAGAAAACTCTCGAAACTGAAGACAAAGCGGCGCGCGCTCGACGGCATCGCGAAGCGGGTCGAATTCACCCGGCTGGCCAAGCTCGGAAAGACCCCGGAGAAGACCGATGCGCGGCGCTAAGCGTTTCTCGCTCACCCGAAGCACCAAAGACAGGGTTCCTGCCCTGCCTTTTGTTTTGATGAAGAATGCGATCTTGGGCAAGCGATACGACCTTTCGCTCGTTATCGTGGGTGACAAACGCTCCAGTGCGCTCAATCGGATGTATCGCAAGAAGAGATATACACCCAACGTCCTCTCGTTTTCCTTATCGAATGATGCCGGGGAGATCTTCCTGAACCTACGACAAGCGAGGCGCGAGTGTCGTGCGCACAGGCAGACATACGAGCATTTTGTCGCGCTTCTCGTTGTCCACTCAATGGAGCATTTGAAAGGCATGCGTCATGGCGGTAGAATGGAAGAAGAGGAGCGGCGCATCTTGAAACGGTTTCTCCCGACATACGCATAACGCGCGCGGTCCCCTTTCATCGGAAGGAACGCCTTCCCGATTTTCATATGGCTATCATCACTGGTATCGACATTGGCACCCACTCGGTCCGCGCTGTCATCTGCGAGACAACGGACGGGGGTTTGCCGCGTATCCTCGGACGAGGAAAATCGGAATCACGCGGATTGCGTCACGGATATATCATCAATGTTGCGGACGCGACACGTAGCGTCAGAGCGGCGATCGAAGAGGCCGAGCGCATGGCGAATACCCGCATCCGCGACGCGTTCGTCTCCGTCGGCGGCGTCGGGCTCGAAGGAGTGACCACACAGGGCGCAGCGATCATCTCGCGCGCCGATTCGGAAATCACCGAGCATGACGTCGAACGCGCGCTGCGGGCGGCCGAGCAGGATCTTCCGCAGGCCGCGAACAAGCGCATCCTTCATACCATCCCTGTCGAATTTAAGATCGACGGAAAGCGCGTGTACGGAAGACCTGCGGGGATGAAAGGCCTCAAACTCGAGGCTACGACACTTCTCATCACGAGCCTGGAACAACACTTAGGTGATCTTATCCGCGCGGTCGAGGAAGCGGATATCGAAGTACTCGACGTCACGGCGTCCCCCTTAGCGGCAAGTTACGTCTCTCTGACCAAAGCGCAGCGCATGGCCGGATGCGTGCTCGCCAATATCGGCGCCGAGACCATCTCGGTCATGGTCTTCGAGGATGGGATACCGATCTCCCTGGAGGTGTTCCCGGTCGGCTCGACCGACATCACGAACGATATTGCGCTCGGCCTCAAGATTCCGCTTGAGGAAGCGGAAATGGTGAAACTCGGGAAGGGGGCGCATCAGTTCCCGAAGAAACGACTTTCGGAGATCGTTGAAACGCGCCTCGACGACATGTTCCAACTCGTGGTCGCCCACCTCAAGAAGATCGGGAAGAATGAATTGCTTCCGGCAGGGATCGTTCTTACGGGAGGCGGGTCGGGGATCGAGACGATCGAAGATTTCGCGCGAGGTGCGATGCGACTTCCCTCAAAGGTCCCTGCGGTTACTCTCGACGCGCCCGATGAGCCGAGGGGAGCAAAACCCGGCAGAGATACCACATGGTTCGTCGCGTACGGTCTTTGTGTTTGGGGAGCGAGTTCGGACCGAAGCGGCCGGCCGCAGGGAGAAAAGATCGGCGCCCGCATCAAGCGTGTGTTCCGTGAAATGGCAAAGCAATTGCTTCCGTAATGCCCCCTTTTTCTATGCTTTCGAAGGCAGGTCTTGACAGGGTCCTGTTGTGGTTTCGATGTAACATTCACGGCCTTGATTTTGGTGCGAAATTCAGGCTTTTTGCTATACTTCGAACATATTCGACATAACGGGAGTGCGCTTTGGCGGCCCTCTTTTTAGCATTCTGTATCATGCCTAAAATCAATCCGGAGATAGAAGCATTCGCACGCATCAAGGTCGTTGGGGTCGGAGGTTCGGGAAAAAACGCCGTGAATCATATGGTCGGCTCGAAGATCAAAGGTGTCGAATTCATCGCCATCAATACGGACGCGCAAGACCTTCATAATTCGCTGGCCACGAAGAAGATCCACATCGGGAAGAACCTCACTCGCGGGCTCGGAACCGGAATGAACCCCGAGCTCGGGAAACGTGCCGCGGAGGAAACGAAGGAGGAACTTCAGGAAGCGGTGAAGGGCGCGGACATGGTCTTCATCACC
>DKBN01000014.1 GCA_002451235.1 Patescibacteria group bacterium UBA6899 | reverse complement strand
TTGCACCGCAGTCGACACGGCGAACACTGTCGGATGGTACACCTCCATCGCCTTCGACCCGGGGGGTATTCCCTGGGTGAGCTATTATGACGGCACCAACGGAGACCTCCGCGTCGCCACTCTCCACGACCAGGGCGGAGAGATCAGGATCGCTCCCTCCGCGATCGGCGTGAACGCAACGACGACACGCGAATCGCATAGCGATATGACCTCGACTTCCGACAACACCAACCGTGATGATGCCGATTGTTCGGTAGGAAGTGTGACCTGGAACAACGGACAAGCGTTTATGACGGAAGAGGGGACAGGTGTCGCACTCGGTGCGGGATCAGGCGGAAGTCCAAAGTGTACTGAGATATCTTTTACCATCGACACCGCACAGGCAACTCCTGGCACCACATATCGTCTTGTAGCAGCCACGAAAGATAATTGGCGCCCCGACAAAGGTCTCTGGAGGGGAGTCGCAACCACGACTGCGACCACTTCCTACGCTACATTCACTGTTGAGAGCGCCACGACCACGGCAAGGATATCGAAAGCTGCGCTGTTTCAAGCCACTTCGACGTGTGCGGATTCGAATTGGGATTGTATGCTCATTGATCTGAATAGTAACAACAATAGCATAAGCAATGGTAGCTCTCTCGCATTTGATCCAACGGGTATCCCTTGGATCGCGTATGGGAGTTATCGCAGTGGCTCCTTGGGCATCGCCCGCTATGTCGGAAGTGGCGGAACCGGTTGTGCCATGAGCACATGGACCTGTACAACTATAGATACTGCCGCCATGGTGGATATTGCACTCACCCTTGCCTTCGACCCGAGCGGAACTCCATGGATCATTTCGTACGCGACCACGACCGGCGACCTGCGTGTCGCCAAATACGTCGGCTCAGGTGGCAGCGGTTGTACCTCAACAGCATGGGCCTGCACTGCGGTGGATACCACGAACGATGCCGGTTTATGGAATTCCCTTGCCTTCGACCCCTCTGGCAATCCCTGGGTGAGTTATCACGACGTCACTAACAACGACCTACGTGTCGCCAAGTATGTCGGCTCGAATGGCTCCGGTTGTACCTCAGCAGCATGGACCTGCACTGCGGTGGATACTAACAACGACAGTCAACGCCCCCATATGGCACTTGATTCTTGGGGGGCCCCATGGATCGAGTATCGTGACAACACTGCCTCGACGTTGAATGTGGCGAAATACGTCGGCTCAGGTGGCTCCGGTTGTTCATCGTCTGCTTGGAAATGTGTACAGATAGATAGTTCGAATAGCGGTGCATTCTTTATGTCATTTGCCTTCGACCCAAACGGAATTCCCTGGATCTCATACTCAGATGCTTCCATTGGTTATCTCCGCATCGCCAAACTCCACCTCCCCCCGACCGCCCCCAACGCGACCTCAAGCGGCATTCGATATCCCGGCCGATCGGCCCGTGGCGGCGGACTCCAGTTTCCACTTGATTCTGGAAAATCACCCCGCACAGACTCCGACGGGACCTGTAACGCCAATACCGATCTTCAGGGGTACTGCTCCCAGACGGCGGACGACACCAGCTATGACTCCCTCTTTGCCCTCCCCCAAGAGCGCCCCATATACCAGTCTTCCTTCTTCGCAACTTCTGTCGCCACTCCCACCATCAGCTGGGTCGGCCGCTCCTCCACCGCTCCTTCGGCCAAGACCATCACTGCCGAGATCTACCGCTTCGGCTCCACCCAGGCCTGGGTGACCCTGCCCACCACCACGAACACCTGCTCCAGCGCCGCTTCGAACACCGACTGCGCCATCACCGGGGCTCCCACCCAAGGCGACAAGAGCGAATACTTCCAGGCAGGCATGGGCGGCTACTACTCATACGTGCGTGTCTGGCAGACGGAAGGCGGATATGCCACCACCACTTTCCGTAGCGACCTCTTCACCCAGTCCTTCGCTTCGAACCCCAACATGACCATCTACGGCTACCGCTGGAGGCAGGACAACGGCATCGAGAGCCAGGCCGCCGCTCTGGCCGCCGAGAACGCCGCCTCCCAGAATCAGCTATGGAAGGGAGACCGCGCACGCCTTCGCATCACTGTCTCTAATACCGGGGGTGCTTCTGCCACCAACGTCGGCTACCGCCTCCAATACGCCTCCTCCTCCTGCACCTCCTGGATCGACGTCCCCCCGTACGCCTCCACTACCCAGGCGGAGTGGAAGATGGACCTCTCCCAGTGGGTCTCCGAAGGGACCGTGACCACCAATGTGGGGAACCTCCTCTCCGACCCCGCTTCCCAGTCCTTCGTCCCCGGCGACTTCCGCCTCTACTTGAACCAATCCGCTCCCAACACCCTCACGACCGCGCAGTTCACCGAAGAGGAATACTCCGTCGTTTCCACGTCCTTGGCCCAATCCGGCCTAAGCTACTGTTTCCGTGTCACCAATCAAGGAGATACCACCAACTTCACCTATACCCAGCAGCCCCAAGCGACACTCCGAGGTGATGCCAGACCCCTGGCAGGAGGCATCTCCAACGAGTCCCAAGGGCAAGGCATCCAGCGCACGGGGGGTGGACAGGGGGGAGGAACGGGCAGCGAAGGCTCCGGCTCCGGCGGCACTCCCAAGACCGGAGGTGGCATGGGAGGTGGCGGGGGGGATGCGGGGTAGCGTGGGGCGCGAATAGTATGAGTGCTCGAGATTGAATCTCGTGCATACGTCTATTATGTTATATATATAGTATTCCTGTAGAATGGTAGGCGTACAAGTCGATGAATGTATTCAAATACTAATCCATGCTTGGGGTATTCAATAAACGAGCATCAAGCGTTAATCTGAGGCCGCAGGAGAGGGTTCGGATGAACGGCTGGATGGCGATCGCGGTAGTCTTACTTGCGCTTATGGTGGCGAAAGAATTCGGGTACGGGATCAGCGATCTCGTCGAGACATACAAAGGAAAGAAGAACGAGACAATCATCGAAAGGATTTTCGCTCACTACAACGCTCCGACCGCAGAGATCCCGACCATCGCGACCGTCGTGGATCCAGAACAACTCAAAGGGCAACCATTTTTCGAACATGCAGAGAAAGGCGATAAAGTTCTCGTGTTTCGAAATGCGAAGCGCGCTGTGCTCTACCGTCCATCGATCGATCGCATCATCGAGATCATGCCGATTGATGCCGATCAAATGACGAAGGGGATCGCTCCGTAGAGTGGCGTTTATGGAAACGCCACAGTCCCAGCGCCAAGAGGCGATCCAGATACTCACTCCGCCAAAAGAGTTTCCCGGGCTTGCATCTTCAGAAGCTCGCGCGCGACTCGTGCTGTACGGGAAGAACGTCGTGTATCGCACAAAACGATTGCGCCCCCTCACAGCGTTCATCAAGAAGTTCAACAGCCCGCTCCTCCTCCTTCTCATTGGCGCGGCGACTATTTCCTTCTTTCTCGGCCAGCGAGTGAGTGCGTCGATCATACTCCTCATGGTCCTCATGTCGGCGATACTGGATTTCGTCAACAGTAGGAAGTCGGAGAAGGTGGCAGGAACCCTCATCGCGAAAGTGGCGTCGACAGCGACCGCATGGCGCGACGGTGAAAAAAGGGAGGTCCCGTTCCGCGAGATCGTTCCCGGAGACGTCATCGAACTCACAGCCGGTGACGTCATTCCGGCTGACTCCGTCGTGCTCGCCGCAGATGATCTCTTCGTCAATCAATCTGCGCTCACTGGAGAGTCATTTCCCGTAGAGAAATGTCCGACGGATCTTCTGAGCGTGGCGCAGAAGGCCTCCTCCGGGGAATCTTTCGATGTCGGAAGCGAATTCCATGTGCTTATGGGGACCAGTGTGGTCACCGGATTCGCCCTCGCCCTGGTACTTCGGACCGGGGAGAACGCGGAATTTGGGAAGATCGCCGCGAAGCTCGCGACCGCTGAAGGAGAGACCAGCTTCGAAAAAGGACTCAGAGACTTCAGCACCTTCATTATCCGACTGACCGCCATCATGGTCGTCGTCGTCTTCAGTGTCAACTGGTACCAAGGAAGGGAGATATTCGAATCGTTCATCTTCTCCGTCGCGATCGCGGTCGGGCTTACTCCCGAGCTCCTTCCCGTCATCATGTCGGTGTCCTTGTCGCGCGGATCATTGGTGATGGCGAAGAAGGATGTCGTCGTGAAGAACCTTTCATCGGTGCAGAATTTCGGCCGCATGAACATTCTTTGCACGGATAAGACGGGAACACTTACCGAAGACAAGATCACTCTCGTTAAATGTGTCGATGCCACAGGCGCGGATTCTGATGCTGTGCTACGGTACGCGTATGTTTCAAGCCAGTTTCATACCGCGCGCCGCAGTCCCCTCGATGAAGCCATTCACCAGCATCGTCCCGTCGATATCTCTCAATATGCAAAGATCGATGAGATTCCTTTCGATTTCGAGCGGCGCCGAGATTCGATCGTGGCAGAGGAGGATGGAAAGAGAATACTCATTACTAAGGGTGCCCCCGAGGGGATCTTCTCCATCTCTAGCCATATCGCGACCCCTGGGGGCATACGTGCTCTCGACGATTCTCTGAAATGTTCTGCGCAAGAAGAATTCGACCGACTTTCCGGAGAAGGATTCCGGGTGCTCGCGCTCGCGACGAGAGGGCTTCCCGTTGAGGAGCGGTCGGTCTACCGCAAGGAAGAGGAGGAAAATATGGTGTTCTCAGGTTTTGCGGCATTCCTTGATCCGCCGAAGCTGACGGCATATGAGGCACTTAGCGAATTAGATAAATTATCGGTCAAAGTGAAGGTCATTACCGGAGACAGCGA
Source organism: Patescibacteria group bacterium UBA6899 (assembly GCA_002451235.1). GTDB lineage: Bacteria > Patescibacteriota > Minisyncoccia > Phycocordibacterales > UBA6899 > UBA6899. The sequence goes on along the minus strand of DKBN01000014.1, from coordinate 12,149 downwards.
AGTTTTGACCGAGCGCATTTGCCGGGATATCGGTCTTACTGTGACAGGGACGCTCACCGGAGCGGAGATCAGCGCATTCTCGGACGAAGAACTCGAACGTCGCGCGCCCGGAGTGAACGTGTTCGCTCGTGTCGATCCCGAGCAGAAAGAACGTATTGTGCTCGCGCTTCGGAGGGCGGGGAACGTCGTTGGGTATATGGGCGATGGGATCAACGATGCCCCGGTCTTGAAAGCGGCCGATGTCGGGATCTCCGTCAACAATGCCGTGGACGTGGCGAAAGAGACGGCGGACATCATCCTTCTCACCAAATCACTCCGTGTCCTTAAGGACGGCGTGATCGAGGGGAGAAAAACGTTCCTGAATACGCTCAAGTACGTCAAGATGGGATTCAGTTCGAATTTCGGGAACATGTTCTCGATGATGGCGGCCTCGGCGTTCTTGCCCTATCTTCCCATGACCCCCTCGCAGATCCTTGTCAATAATTTCCTTTATGACGTGTCGCAGGTGACCTTGCCGGGCGATCGTACCGACCGCGAAGCGACCATAACGCCCCTGCAGTGGGACATGCCGGCGCTTTCCCGATATATCATCGTGTTCGGGCTCTTCTCGTCGCTTTTCGATCTGATGACATTCTACGTCCTCTATCGGATGCTGCACCTGGGCGAATCCGGCTTTCATACAGGGTGGTTCATCGAATCGATCGCGACCCAGATCCTCGTGATCTTCATCATTCGCACGAAACGAACCCCATTCTTCCGCAGCCTTCCGGCATGGGGGATCATATTGTCCTCTCTTGGGGTTGTCCTCCTCGCATGGGCACTGCCGTTCACGTTCGTCGCTCCCTTACTTGGGTTCGAGGCATTGCCGCTCCCGACGATCGCTGCGATCGCGTTCATTGTGTTCGCATATCTTTCGCTTGGCGATATCGTAAAGTCATACTTCTATCGCTTCGTGCCGAAAGCGCCGTAGATGTTACGACCGTTCAATGTCTCTCATCCGAACCGCTCGGATCGCGAGAAAGAGCGGGAACTCGTTACGCGCGATGTTCTCCGCCTCCTTGCGCGGCCCCGAAACGCTTTCCTTGTGTGAGATCCATTCCTCGAGGCGGTCGACCGCGAACCCACGCTTTCCAAGAAACTTGAAATACCACTGTATCGGGCGATGGAACGAGATCGTGGCGACCGCGACGCCCTTCGAGCGCTTGCCTGGATGCATATCGATCTCGGTGCGAGATTCGGAAAGGTATGCATCGATGCGCCGATACTGGATGCTGCGCCCCTTATCCCAACCCCAAGAGCTTGCTTTGGGAATGCGGAATGCGGGGTGGTTCATGACGATCGTGACCGAGCCATTGTGCTTCAGCACGCGAGCGAATTCTCCGAAGGTCTCGTCGACCTTATCGATATTCTGTATCCCAAGAATGATGGCGATCCGGTCGATCGAACGATCCTCGATCATGGGAAGAGAATGAGATGGAGAAACGAAGTATCGGACGCGGTCGCTCTCGGCCCGTTCGGCGCGCCCGACCAACTCTGGGGCGATATCGACCGCAAAGACCTCGGCGCCACGTTCCGCAAAAACGCGGGAGAAGTATCCCTCTCCGGAAGGAACATCAAGGACCTTCATCCCCGCGTCGAGGCTCATGAAGCGTATGATGTTCGGTCGGATGACCTTCTCGTGGAACGTATCCGCCCGCGAGAGGTGTTCACCATACCAATCGGCGACCGGACCCCAGGTGGTCTGGTCATTTGCACTACGCTCGGGACGTCTCATGCATCGAGCGTACACGAGCGGGTAGAAAAGTCAAAATACCATTGCGTTTTCATGGTATTTTGCTAGGATGCGGCTGTGGCCGCCCGGCCTTTTTTTATGGAGATCCGGAATATCGCCATTATTGCTCACGTCGACCACGGCAAGACCACCTTGACCGATGCTTTGATGCGCCAGACCGGAATGTTCGAAGAGGGCGAGAGCATGGATTCGAACTCGCTCGAAAAGGAACGCGGCATCACCATCTACGCAAAGAACACGGCGGCATTCTATAAAGGAACGAAGATCAACATCGTCGACACTCCCGGGCACGCGGATTTCGGAAGCGAAGTAGAGCGCGTGCTCCGATCCATTGACAACGTACTCCTCATTGTGGATGCGCAGGAGGGACCGATGCCTCAGACGCGTTTTGTCCTTAAGAAATCACTGGAGCTCGGGATGAAGCCGATCGTCGTCATCAATAAGATCGATAAGCCTGCTGCGGATCCGCATCGTGCGGAGGAGGGGGTATTGGAACTTTTCATGGATCTCGGCGCGAATGAAGCGCAACTCAATTTCACGACAGTCTATGCGATCGGGCGGGAGGGGATCGCAAAACGCACCCTCGAGGAGGAGTCGATGGACCTTTCACCCCTTTTAGATACTATCCTCGAGAAGGTCCCTGCAGCGCCAGCGGACCAAGCAGTACCGCTCCGCGCCCAGCCGTTCAACCTCGCATATGATAATTTTCTCGGTCGGCTCGCGGTCGTGCGCGTGTACGATGGCCGCATGAAGCTTGGGGACACGATCTATGTGAAGCATGAAGGGAAAGAGACCTATGCGGGAAAGATCACCAAGATATTCACCTTCAGGGGAGTGAAGCGTATAGAAGCACAGGAAGCCGAAGCGGGGGATATCGCGATGATCGCAGGGATCCCGAAGATCTACATTGGCGACACCGTCACCACCGATCCCGACGCGGAACCGCTTCCTGCCATCAGGGTCGACGAACCGACGATCGAACTCAATTTCCTCGTCAATAATTCGCCGTTCGCTGGGAGAGATGGAAAGCTCGTGACATCGCGCCAGATCAGGGAGCGGTTGGAGCGGGAACTTGAGGTGAACGTCGGATTGCACGTCGAATTTTCGAGTTCGGCGGGAGACACGTTCAAGGTTTCGGGAAGAGGAGAGCTCCATGTCGCGATCCTCTTGGAGAATATGCGCCGCGAAGGATACGAAGTGCAGGTCTCGCAGCCGCACGTGATCATCAAGGAGGAGCAAGGGATCAAGATGGAACCGTTCGAAGAAGTGACCATCGATACGCCGAACGAATATCAGGGAACGATCATCGAGAAGCTCGGGAAACGCGGCGCGGTGATGAGCAACATGACGGTGCACGGCAACGTCTCGCGCCTTCTCTTCGAGGGGCCGACGCGCGGACTTTTGGGATATCGCAATCAGTTCATTGTCGATACGCGCGGAGAGGGGATCATGGCGTCGCGAGTCATCGGTTTTCGGCCGTATGCCGGAGTGATCGAACGACGATCGGCGGGATCAATGATCTCAATGGAGACCGGGAAAGCGCTCGGATATGCGCTTTGGAACCTTCAAGAGCGCGGGAAGTTGTATATTCCTCCGAATACCGAAGTATACGAGGGTATGGTGATCGGAAATACCTCGAAGGGAGACGAAATGACCGTGAACCCGACAAAAGGGAAGCAGCTCACGAACATGCGCGCGTCCGGATCGGACGAGAACATCATGCTTGAGCCGCCGCTTGTCCTCAGCATCGAGAACGGGCTCGAGATCATGGCCGAGGACGAGTATCTCGAGATCACCCCGAATTCCGTTCGCCTCAGGAAGCAATATCTGACCGAGAGCGAACGCGGGAGAGTGAAACGCGGCGCCCCACCGAGGGCAAATTAAGCAAAAAGGCATGGAACGGCTCGACAGGATTATGGTCAAAAGGGGGCTAGTTCCTTCGCGCGCTCGCGCTCAGCGCCTCATCGAGGCTGGCGGTGTCATCGTCGATGGGAAGGTAGTAACGAAGAGCGGCGCGCGGCATCCGGAAACAGCGAGCATTGAACTTTCCATGAGCGATATCCCGTGGGTCTCGCGTGCCGGCCTCAAACTCGAGCACGCTCTCGATCAGTTCGGCATCGACGTTGAAGGGAAGATCTGCCTCGATATCGGGTCTTCGACAGGGGGATTCACGGAGGTCCTCCTGTCACGCGGCGCGAAACGGATCTATGCCGTGGACGTCGGGGTGGGACAACTGGACGATAAGCTCCGCGGCGATCAGCGGGTCGTCTCGCTCGAATCGACCGATATCAGGAAAGTTGGACCCGCCGAACTCCCCGAACTCCCCGAAATATGCACGATCGATGTTTCCTTCATCAGCCTGGCACATGTTCTCCCAAAGGTATCCGAACTGCTCACTCCTCAAGGCACGCTTGTGGCGCTGATCAAGCCCCAATTCGAGGTCGGGAAAGGGAACGCCCCGCGAGGCATCGTCACGGATGAGACTTTGCGGGATGAAACGGTCGATCGCGTCAGGAATTATGCAAGAGAAGCGGGTTTCGAAGTGCGGAACGTGATCCCATCTCCTGTTGAGGGGGGCGAAGGGAATAAAGAGTACCTCCTATACGGGATTTTCCCCGGAAGATGACGCTGTTATACTGAACTAACATGATCACCGAGTATCAACGGACGCTGACCTCAAGGAAGCTCAAGATCGTCGAGGATTTCAAGGCGGGATCATGGGTCCATGTCGAGGATCCGACGAAAACAGAGCTGGATATGCTTGCGGAAAAACTCGGGCTTGATGCCGGTCTCCTCAACGACGCGACAGATCCATATGAAGTTCCGCGCGTCGAGGTCGATCGCAGAGACACTTATTTTTTCACCCGCATTCCCTTCGAGGACGGAGGGAAGATCAGTACTGCGCCGATACTTTTCATCCTTACGGACCAGCATGTCATTTCCGTCACGCGGTTCAAACATCAGTTCTTTGAACGTTTCATCGAGGGGAGGAAAGAATTCCATACGACCCAAAAGGTCCGTTTCCTGCTGCAGATGCTCTCAGAGGTCGATGCGGCGTACGCGCGCTTCATCACCCTTATCAATAAGGAAGTGCGACGGCTCTCATCGAAATTAGGGACAAGCATCGCTAATGAGGACATTGTCGCGTTCGTGAATTTCGAAGGCATCTTGAACGATCTATTGGATGCGCTGGTTCCGACAAATGCCGCGCTTCAGAAGATCCTTTCGGGGAAATTCCTCACGCTCTACGAGACCGACCGTGATTTTGTCGAGGATGTTTACCTTGAGAACGGCCAACTCATCGAATTATGCCGCTCGAACCTCCGCTCCATCGGCAATATTCGCAACGCCTATTCGACGATCATGGGGAACACCCTGAACCGTGTCATCAAGCTCCTTTCCGCACTCACTATCGTCTTCACTATCCCGACCATCGTATTCAATATCTACGGCATGAACATCCCGCTCCCGTTCCAGGATTCTCCGCACGCGTTCTGGATCGTCGTCCTGATGACGACGATCGCGACTGCGTTTTCAGTATGGGTGTTCGTTCGAAAAAGCCTCCTTTAACATCCCTTTTCCAAGGGGAACCCTCGGACCAGAATATCCTTATAAATCAATGAAAAATCTCCATAGGTAAAAATTCTTCCACAGGTTTCTCCAAGGGTTCCCCTTGGTGGATCCTTTGGAGTGTTATGAGCAGGCCATCATGGTATCATTTCCTGATCGGCGCGTTCATGACGATCCGCTCGATCTCATCGTGGTCGTCCGTGATGAGATAAAGATCCATATCCTTCTTCTCGATGGTCGAATGGCGCAAATAGACCTGTTCCTTAATGAAATCGTTCAGTGGCGCCCAAAAATCAGAGCCGACAAGGATGATCGGAGCCCTGCGGATCTTGCGTGTCTGCACGAGGGTGATGATCTCAAAAAATTCATCCAACGTTCCGAATCCCCCGGGGTAGAAGATATAGGTCTCGGCGGAAAAAGATAGAGCGGTCTTGCGAGAGAAGAAGTAGAAGAAGCTCATCGATTCCGTCACGTACGGATTGATGATCTGTTCGTGGGGGAGTTCGATTGTGAGCCCGATAGATTGTCCCCCAGCTTCCTTCGCCCCCCGGTTCGCCGCCTCCATGATCCCCGGACCACCGCCGGTCACGATCACGTATCCGAGCTTGGCAAGCCGGAACGCGAGCGCCCGAGCATCCTTGTAATGAGGGTTCGAGGGCCTAAACCTCGCAGAGCCGTAGATCGTAACCGAGCGTTCGAAATGCTTGATGAATTTGAATCCGCGCTCGAACTCGGTCGCGATTCGGGACGCGCGCTTGTGTCGCGCCCCACGCCTGATCTCCTCTCGAGTATGAGGGTCGCGAGTGACCTTCGTTTCCGGCACATTGATGCAGACCAATTTATCCTTATCCATGGGGCGATTATAGCACGGATACCCATTCTAGGCCGTGCTATACTTGTGCACACCACCCTCTATGTTCGGGTCATTCGTGTCATCTATTCTCGCTTTTTTTGTGGCTGTTGTGGCTGCTTTCTCCAGCCTGTTCTCCGGACCCCATGAGTTGCCGTTGCCAATCCTTCCTGCGACTACGACCGAGAATTCGGTGCTCACCGGAACAAACACCCCAGCTTCGCCGTCAGCGCTAGCCCCAGCGGAGAAAAACGCAAAGACGATAATGGCCTCGAAGGTCACGCCTATCCCAACATCGACGCCACTTCGGAAGCCGGAGATAAGCGCTCCTGGCCCACTCGCACCCTTCTCGAGTTCTCCCGAGAGCATTTCCCGCTCTCCTCATGGACTCGATGCGGAAGAGATCATCGCACTCACGAACATTGAGCGTGGGAAAAATGGGGTTTCTCCCCTTGAGGAGAATCCGGTCTTGACGCGCATGGCGGAAGCGAAGGATACGGATATGATCGTCAAGCAATATTTCGAGCATGTCTCTCCGAGCGGGACGACCATCGGAGATCTCGCACAGAAGTACGGATATGACTACCTCCACATCGGTGAGAACCTCGCGCTCGGGGATTTTGCCTCAAGTTCCCATGTCGTCAACGGCTGGATGAACAGTCCGGGACACCGCCGTAACATACTCGATCCAGATTTTACCGAGATCGGAGTAGTAGCGATGCGCGGGACATGGCAGGGAAGAACAGTATGGTGGGCGGTCCAGGAGTTCGGGCGTCCAATGCCGGATTGTCCTCATCCGGACGATCTTTTACGCAAGAAGATCGATGTCTTTGACGAGGAACTGACGCAATTGAAGGGAACGATCTCGAACGCTAAGAACGAACTCGATACCGTTCGGATGACCCAAGAGGCATATATCCTGAAGGTGAATGATTACAACCTCCTCGTCGACCTGTTCAATTCGATCCTCGGTCAGGAGAAAGCCATGGTGCAAAAATATAACACTCAAGTCTCGGCCTATAATTCCTGCATCGGACAGTGATCCTTATAGTGTATCCTTGAGCCTAAGTGGAAGATAGATGGCTCCCAACATGATGAAAGCGAGGACGTAAAAGAGATCCTTGAGATCCACAACGCCGAAACCTAAAAGTAGGCTTGCTGCGAGCGGGGCGACGATATAAGCGAGCGGCGTGGCGCGCCGGAAGTAGGCGATCAAAGAGGCATCGCGTCCGTTGACCTGTTTAAAGAAGTAGACCTGCGAGAGCGTCTCAATCGTAGCGGCGCCGGTCCGCCCGACGAAGAGTAGTAACCCCCAGCCCCAGAGACCGATTGGTGTCCCAGAGAAATAGGAGAAACCGAACGACGATACTCCCATAAGGAAAAACCCCGCGACCAACATTTCCTTCTCGCCAAGGAACCGATCCGCGACGACGCCCTCGAAGTACGGAAAGATGACGAATGCCGTGAGCGCGATCGTCAGGAGAATGCCGATATCGCCGTATGTGACGCCGAGCGTGTCATGCAGGTAGATCGGCACGTAGATGATCATCCAGGCGTAGAAGAATTGCAGAAAGAAATTCACTCGATAGATCCGCACAATATCGGGGTGCTGAGCGAGTGATCTCGTGGGGATCCAAAGCGGGGTCTTCTCATAGGGCATATCCGAAAAGTTGCTCATATAACGCATCAGGATGAAGATAGTGGGAGCGAGAAAGGCCGCCCCCAAGAGGTAGATGAGCGGAAACCCGAATCGATCGACGACCGCTCCTGCGATGAGAGGAGGGAAGAGCCACGCAAGCGATGTCAATGCCTCAATGATCCCCCGGACGAGACCGGTTCGGTTGTCGCTGGAATAATATTCAAGGAAGATATCGAAGTTGAAGTACAGGATCGCGGCCAACGCAGTCTGGACGATGAAGATCGGGATAATGAACCACGCGGAGTCGAAGATCGCGAGCCCGATTAAGAGGATCGTTTGGACAACAACAAGAGAAAGGGTCCAACGATAGTTCCCAAATCTTCCGAGGATACGCGGGGCGGCAAACAACAGCAATAATGAAATGAGCGATGCAATGGTATAGATCGTTCCGACCATGTTGTCCGGGTTATGCCAGAGTGGCATGGTGGCGAAGGAATGCGTCGACATAATCGCATGCTTCAAGTACGAGGAATTCATGTACATGATGAGCGATCCTTGCATCGAAAAGAAGCTCATGACGATGGAAAGTACGATGAACGCATGTTTCGTCGAGAGCGGGACATTCCGTTTGAGCAAACTCATGTTCCCAGTATAGCAAGAAGACCCCGCTCTCGCAGGGTCCCGAACAACGGATCCAGCCTAGATACCGAGGAGGACCGGGATCACCATCGGCTGTTTATTGGTCTTTTGGAAGAGGAATTTGCCGACGCGATCACGCACGTCGTCTTTGACATACTCGAAATTGACCGCCTTCATGCTCTTACCGCACGCGTCCTCCACGGTCTTTTTCACGATGAGCCTCGCTTGCGAGAGGAGCTCCTGTGATTCGCGCACATAGACGAATCCGCGCGCGATGATATCGGGAGATTTCATAAGCTTTCCGGTACGCATGTCGACCGTCGCCACAAGGACGACGATCCCGTCCTCGGCGAGCATTTGGCGGTCCCTGAGAACGACCTCCTGCATTCCCCCGACAGAGAATCCGTCTACCATGACGGGTTCCTTGGGGGCAGAAACGGGAAGTTTCACTATCTTCGATCCGTTCTCTTGGATCTCGACGACAGATCCATCATCGGCGATCAGGCAATTCTCCCTTGGAACGCCGGTTGCCATAGCGATCTCGGTGTGCGAGCGAAGCATGTAGTGATAGCCATGGAGCGGGATGAAGAATCTCGGCCGGATCTGTGAGTGGATCCACATCGTCTCATCACGGTTCGCGTGTCCGGACGAATGGACGTCCGAGGTCTCGTAGTGGACGATCTTTCCTCCCTGGCGCGAAAGCAGATCCTTCAATTTCTGCACCGCGCGCTCGTTCCCCGGGACGACTGAGGAGGAAAAGAGGACCGTATCACCCTCACGGATCTTCAGATACTTGTGCTTCTTCATCGCGGCGCGCGCCAAGGACGCGAATTCGTCTCCCTGCGCCCCGGTGACGAGCATGACGATGCGGTCTGACGGGTAATTCTCCATCTCCTCGATATTGATGAGTGTCCCTTTCTTGTATTTGAAGAGACCAGCCTTCTGCGCGAGCTCGATGTTCGTCTTCATGCTCCGCCCATCGATGATGATCTTCTTACCGTGCTTGTCTGCGAATTCGATGATCTTGATGATACGCTCCAAAAGGGAAGAGAAGGTGGCGATGATGACGCGCCCGTTCGCGGTCTTGATGAGCTCTTCGATGGTGACATGCACCGTCGGCTCCGGGATCGAAAAACCGGGACGCTGGCAATTGGTGGAATCCGCCATGAGAAGGAGCACTCTCTCATCCTTGAATTTCCCGAATTCGACGAATTCCTCCTCGACCGGAACGCCCCCCCGGTGGTCGAGCTTGAGATCACCAGTATGCACCACGACGCCGTGCGGGGTCTCGATCATAACTCCCATCGAATCGGGGATGGTGTGTGTGACCTTAAAGAAGCGGATAGCCGTATGATTGAAGGCGATGCGATCCGTCGTCTCGACGACCTTTAAGTTCACTTCCGGGACCTGTGGGAACTCTTCCTGGCGCTTCTTGATGAGGAGGGAGGTCAGATTGCGCGCGTAGACAGGAGGATTGCCGATCTTATCGAGGATGTAGGGAAGACCGCCAATGTGGTCAAGATGGCCGTGGGTGATGACAATTGCGCGGACCTTGTCCTTGCGCTCCTCGAGATATTCGGTGTTCGGGAGAATGTAATCAACTCCTGGCGTGTCCTCGTCATGGAACATGAACCCGCAGTCGACGACGATGATATCCTCGCCGACCTCGACCGCGAGCATGTTCCGGCCGATCTCCTCGACTCCGCCCAAGACGATGATGCGCACGTCTCCCGGTTTGAGCGCAGGGATCTCGGCATGCCTCTTCGCCTCGGCGCTACGGTGGTCGCGGATCTCCTCAACACGTTCTTTGGTGCGGGTGAAATGGTCTCGGGAGCGCTGACCGCCATGCGGGCGCTGTCCCCTCATGGGGGAACGGTTGCCACTAGCAGGACGACGCATTCCTGGTCGCGAAGGATTCCGAAGTGGCGCATAGATGCGCTGCGGCAGGGGATTTTGTTGATGCGTCCCAGGGGATGAGGAAGAGAATCCCGGCCGTGTGGGTCTCATAAAGGACCTCCCGGGCAGATTCGGCCGCATCGGGCGCGGACGGCGGATGAACCCCCGTCCTCGTCCTCCCTGCCGATCCTCTCCTGGCTGTTGTTGTGATGGTTGCATATACTGAGTGATAAATATTATACGATCATAAGTTTGGGGTCCGCTTGAAACGATCCTTGAATCCGTCCCAGACGTATTGGGTTTCGATGTACCAATTCTCGACATCGATGAACCGCTCCGATTCCGTCGTGATAAGTCCGGTCTTTCCGCCTTTAGCGTTCGGTCCGCGCACGTACAGGAAGTACGGGCTATAGACGAATACCGCCGGAACATCGTTCTGGATCTCTGTCTCGATCCTTTCGAGGATGTCGGTCCGCTGATCCGCATCGTTGGTCTTTCTCAGGTCCTCCAGCAATTTATCGACAGGGCGCGAAGTGTACTGCGCGACATTGAGCCCTGGAGCATTGCGCTGCGAGGAATGCCAATACGGATACAGGTCCGGATTGCGCCCGATCACCTCGCCGTAAAAGAGGATATCGTAAGCGCGCGGTGCGAGCACCTCGACGCTGAAGGTCGAAAGTTCATACACCTTCACATCGACCTGTGCACCAAGCGGTTCCCAATCCTTTTTCAGTTCATTCGCAGCATTCTTGAGTTCGTCGACGTCCGGGACAGCGATGGAGAAGGAAAGTAGAATGGTCTTTTTCGATCTCTTGTCCGTTTTTTCCCGCGTTCCCGCCTCGTCGTTCGTGACCCAATTTGCTCCATCAAGGAGCTTTTGCGCCCGCGCCAATCGCACCTCGCGAGGATCATGGATCGAGTCCGTCGAGGTGCCGACATCGAAAGGAAGCGGCCCGTCAATGGTCTTTCCGTATCCCAAGAGAATATTCCGGACGATCTCATCCTTTTCCGTCGCAAGAGCAAGTGCTTGTCGCACCGCCTTGTCTTGGAGGGCGGCGTTCGCGTTCTGGTTGAAGAACGCGGCGAAGATGCGAGGAAGTTCGGAGCGAGTAACGATCGCACCCGCGTTCTCGAGTCTTTGCGCCACCTTCGGATCGACGGTGTGGATCTGGTCGATGCTCTTGGCTTCATATGCGGAGATCAACTCGTCGTTATTGCCGAAGAATCTGATAGTGAGATTGGTGATATAGGGTTGTCCAAGAGCGTATTTCGAGAACGACTTGAGCTCATAGGCGACCGGCAATCCCTTCGATTCATCGTGGGTGATAGAAGAAATGCGATATGGTCCGGAGCCAATGGGTTCCACATTATAGAAACTGACGTCGAACTCCTCGTTCGGGACGTTTTCCCAGATATGCTTCGGGATGATGCCCATCGCCGTGTTCTCGAGGAACGGAGCGTACGGCTGTTTGAGTGTTAATATGACCGTGCGCGCGTCGGGCGCGGAGACACCAATATCGTCCCAACTCGCGCGCCGCGGACTTTTTATCGCGAGCGATTTATCTTGGACCTTCTCGATCGTGAATACGACATCGTCGGATGTGAGCGGGGCGCCATCCTGCCAGATGAGTTCTTCCTTGAGCGTGAAGGTGTAGGTGAGACCATCGGGGGATATCTCGTATGATTCCGCGAGGTCCGGAGCCAATATACCCTCTGGGGTCGGTTTAAGGAGACCGGAGTATATCAATTGCGTCATGTCGCGA
>DKBN01000054.1 GCA_002451235.1 Patescibacteria group bacterium UBA6899 | reverse complement strand
GCCCCGGAGAGGAAACTCCCGGTCGAGAGCGTGTAGATCTGCATCGACTGGGTGAAGCCGCATGGCAGGAAGAACGTCGCGGTCCCGACCAGAAACGGCGTGAATGCGTGGTTCCACTTCGACACTTTGTACGCATGGCGAGAGAGGGATTTTGGCATGGACGGCTGAAGGCGCTTCGTCCAATGGAAGATATCGAGGAGGTTGATCCCAAGGATGAGCATCACGAGCGCGACCAGAAGACCGAGCACGAAAGTCGCGGTCGCGTCTAGCGCGAACGAGGAACCGACAGCGCCGATGACCCCGCCTAAGACGAAAAACGAGAGCAGTCTCCCTGCGTGGAAGAGCAGCTGCGGCTTGACCTTATCTCCCTCTTTCGCGAATGTGGCGGACATCGAGAGCAAAAGCCCGCCAACAACGGCCATACAGGATGAGAGCGACGCGACGATGCCGATCACGAACGCGGTTTTGAACGAGACGTTCTCTCCATTCACGAAGTTCACGATGCCAAGCTTCTGAAGGAAGATGAATGCCGCGATGAACGTGAGTGCGATAGGTGCGGCGAGCCAGAATTCCGACCAGCGTGTGGGGAGTTCCCCTCTTTCCGTCGACACTGAGTACCCGTGCGGACTCAGGAGTTCGGTCAGTGCGCCCGCGATCGCTTCCGGTGTCCTATCTGCGAAGTCTCCCTCTACCTCGATGGTGTGGCTGCTGAGGTCCGATCTCGCACGCGAGATGAATGGCAATTCTTTCGCTTCCGATTCAGTGAGAAGGACGCATGCATTGCAATGCATCCCGGCGACGTGGAAGATAAGTGTGCGTGTGTGCATATTCAATGTGGGATCAGAGGGACTTCGCCTTGATCCGTAATGAGTTACTAACGACCGAAACGCTCGAGAAAGCCATGGCGATCCCGGCAAAGGCTGGGCTCAGCATCCAACCGAAGACAGGATAGAATGCTCCTCCAGCGAGCGGGATCCCTATGATGTTGTAGACGAAAGCCCAAAAGAGGTTCTGTCTGATGCCTCGCATGGTGATCTTCGAAAGCGCGATCGCCTTTGCGAGCTTCGAGATGTCGCCACTCAAGAGCGTGATGCCGGCGGTTTCGATGGCAACGTCTGTTCCCGTCGACATCGCGATGCCGACGTCGGCTGCAGCAAGCGCAGGCGCATCGTTCACGCCGTCTCCGGCCATCGCGACGATGTTCCCCTCCGACCGGAACCGTTCGATCACGCGCAGCTTTTCCTCGGGAAGCACCTCGGCAATGACCTCGTCGATCCCAGCCTCGGCGGCGATACGGCGAGCGGTGTTCTGATCGTCACCCGTCAGCATGACCACCTTGACCCCAAGCGCGTGGAGCCGAGCGATGGCTTCCTTCGCGTTCTCTTTCAATACATCAGCGACCATGACGAGCGCCAAAAGCTTCTCCTTGGTCGCAAGGAATACCGGGGTCCGACCCGCCTTCGTCCCTTCTTCGAGGGTGCGCGTATCGATCAATAATCCAAGGCGCTCAACGAGTCTGGCATTGCCTGCGAAGTACTCGGTGCCATCGATGACACCTTTCACCCCTTCGCCTTTGAGCGCCTCGAAGGATCCGAGGGGAAGCGGGGCGACCCCTCGCGCCTCAGCATATGAGACGATGGCATGAGCGATGGGATGCTCGGAGCGTTTTTCCAATGTCGCCAAGATTGCAACGAGCCGGTCCTGGGAAACACCGGAGAGATCCTGAAGCGAGGCGACTTCTGGCCTTCCCTTCGTGATGGTCCCGGTCTTGTCCACGACAATGACTTTGACGCCCTCGAGCCGTTGAAGTGTCGCGGCATCCTTGATCAAGATCCCTTCTTTCGCTCCCTTCCCTACCCCCACGATGATGGCGGTCGGGGTCGCAAGTCCGAGCGCGCACGGACATGCGATCACGAGGATGCTGACGAATGATACGAGGCCATATGAAAGCGCCTGCGCTAGCCCGAGCGTTGCAGCGCCAAATAAGAGCCACGCTCCGAATGCGGCGAAGGCGAGGATGAGCACGATAGGAACGAAGATGGCAGAAATCTTGTCCGCGTGTGCCTGGATCGGCGCGCGACTGCCTTGCGCCTCCTCAACCATCGCAATGATGTGCGCAAGGAGGGTTTCCGACCCGACCTTCGTCGCGCGGAAAGTAAATGTTCCTGTCGTATTCATGGTGCCTCCGACAACCATGTCTCCCGTGTACTTCTCCACGGGCATCGGTTCTCCAGTGATCATTGATTCGTCCACATACGATGACCCTTCGACGATCACCCCATCGACAGGGATCTTCCCCGCCGGCTTCACAACCAGAACGTCTCCGTGAACGACCTTTTGGATCGGCACTTCGATCTCCTTGCCATCGCGAACGACGAGCGCTGCTTTCGCTTGGAGATTCAAGAGCTTCTCGATCGCGTCGCCGGTGCGATGCTTCGAGCGCGTTTCGAGATATTTCCCAAGGGTGATGAACGCGATAACGACGATGACAACATCATAGTACGTCGCAGTGACATCGACATATCGCGCGAGTGCGGTACTGAACGCGGTCACGATAATACTGTAAAGATACGCCGCGGTGGTGCCGAGACCGATCAGGGTATCCATGTTCGCCTTCCCGTACCGGAAGAAGCGATAGAGCCCAAGGAGATATGGCTTCCCGATCACGAAGAGCACGTAGGTCGCCAATAGCGGCATGATGAGACCGAGGCTGCTCTTGAGTGCGTCCGGCATGATAGGCACGACTTGGAGCCCCGCAAAGAGATCCCATGCCATGGCAATGCCGCTTACGACCGCGAGCGCAATGGCGATGCGCACCGTGGCAAGCATCACGGAGAGTTCTGCAAGCTTCTCCTCCTTCCCTTGGTGCAAGCCAAGATGCGCCGCGTGCTCGTCCTCGGACTTGCCCATGTCTTTCGCGCCGGGAATGACAAGAGAATAACCGAGTGGTTCGATCGAATGCGACAATCTTTCAGGATCGGTCTTTGTGGGGTCCACCGTGACCTTCGCAGTCTCCGTTGTGTAATTCACCTGAACGGATGCGACCCCCATTTGTTTTTTGAAGGTCTTTTCGATGATGCTGGCGCACGAAGCGCAATGCATCCCCTTGACCTTGTATGTGTCTGTTCTTTCCATAGAAGATGATAACGTCTAAGGCATCGTTCCCGATGCGACCACCTTCGTTAGAATGTCTTGGGATGAATGATGCCGCTAGCGAGTGCTGGTGCGAGCGGTCCGCGGGCCCACGCCTGTCGCCTTTCTCTCTGTCGAACAAGGGATGCATCGACGTTCCGTAAGATCACGGGGGTTCCTAAAATAGGAAGGAGTGCAATGCATGCCAGCATAAGAAGAGGCATCATGATTGCGATGGGAAGAGTGGCGGTGAACGTCTGCTGCCACTGTGTGATGTGCTCGATCGGGTCCATCGCGCAAAGAGAGGGAGAATCCATGTGCGGGCAAGGATGAAGAATGCCGTTCTCCATCATCATGCCAGTGGTTAACAGTGCCCCCATATTCATAATGGCAAGGATAGCAATGAGGAGGGCAAATACGAGTCTTTTTCCGAGTTGGTCTGGCATGGATCGAGTATACACCAGCGGAATATCCGGTCCAAGGTTGCTAGCGACGAGAGAATAGGTTGTTTTCAGAGAAACGAAAGCGCTTGTACGGAGAATCTTCTTTCCGGTACCCGAACGCAAGGAGAAAGACCGGGACGTGAGTCTCGGGAAGCGCAAGGATATTCGCGATCAATTTTTCACTGATGCCTTCGATCGGACACGCATCGATCCCGAGCTCCGCGCACGCCGCTAGAGCGAAACCGAGTGTGATGTACGCCTGCTTCGTCGTCCATGTGAGTGCCCTCTCCGCATCATATCCCTTAGTGATGCTACTCACTTTCTTTGCATAGAGAGTAAGGGAATCATTGGTCGCGACTCCTTGTGCGAGCGCCTCAGCAACATATTCGTCCACCCTCTGCTTAAGATCAGTGCGTGCGCAAAAAACAAAGAGATGCGGTGCATCAGTCACTTGCGTCTGATCGCGCGCTGCCCCCCTCAACGCCGCACGTATCGTTGACTCGCGAACATCGATAATAGTGTACGGCTGAAGACCGAATGAGGACGGCGTGGAGCAGATCGCGGCTTTCACCTTCGCGAGATCCACGTCCGAGACCGAGCGCTCTGGATCAAAGCTCTTCGTGCCGAAGTTCGCATCGAGATTACCGAGAAATGACGCCATGCGAACGGACTATAGCACGGCATTCCAATTTTCGAGAATTCTGCTACTCTTTCGATACATATTCGCGGATCGTGTGGGCGTGTGGCGGAATTGGTATACGCGTACGTCTCAGAAGCGTATGGGGCAACCCTTGAGAGTTCGAGTCTCTCCNNGATCGCGAGATCGATGCCGGGAAAAAACATATCGGTGTTGTTGTCGGCGGAGCGTATGGCGTTGACGACCGTGTCCGTGAGCAAGCGGGTCTTGTCGTCTCGTTCTCCCCAATGGTCTTCCCACATCAGCTTGCGCGAACGATGGCGATGGAGCAGACCTATCGCGCACTCGACATCCGCGCGGGTGGGAGATATCACCATAAATAAGGAGTGGCCCGGGGATGCGGGCCACTATGGTGGGGGAATGAGCTGAGGCAATGGGATATAGCGGGCGGACATCGACTCGGCCAATTTCTGGTATGGGATCGTGAGGTAGGCATCGACCTGCTTCTCAGTGAGTGGGCCAAATTCAAGCAGCAGCAGATATATATGCAAACGCAACCGAAGTCGATCGTAAAGCGAGAGTGAGTTACTCACTTCACCGTCACGTCTCATCAATCCCGAATAGCGCCTGATGTGTCTGTTCAATGATGCCTCGAGCAGCGGATACCCATCGTACACGCGTTTATAGAACTGACACTCTTTTTCGGTGACATCGACCTGAAGCATTGAATGTCTGTTATGCACGATGCTATTGGCGCTGAACACGATCCTCCACCAGTCTCTGACCGTGGAGATGCGTTCAACTGCAACCGATCTATCTTTGTATGGGAAGATCGACAAGTTGATGATCTCAAGCAATATCGATCGAGAGAGCGTTCCTAGGTTACGGTACAGAGTGCGGCTGGTGATCAGTTCCAGGATATGGTACTCGAAATGACTGAAGTGCATATTGCCTCCTTAGAGAGAGCTCCTTTCTTTAGATTGCAGGATAAGCCGGGTGTGGTCAATATTGGGATATCCTTCCAGGTTTTTTTCACCAAGCGCAAGGGTGGCGAAGAATCCTCTTAGTGCTAGACTCATGGGTGGACAAAATCGCTCATCCACTAAGGGAGATCCTATGGCGAAAAAACGTGCATCCGCTTCGCTCCCACAGAATTTGACGCAATTGAACGAATATATCGCTTCCGTTGGAAAGCTGCGGCGCGAGTATGAAGCCCACAAGGCGAGCATCGAAGAACGGGTTGCGGAGGTACGGTCGCAAGGGAACACCCGGCTCGCGGAACTTGCGAAGAAGATCCATGAAGAGATCGGCGGCATCGAGGCATATGCGAACGATCATCGCGACGAGATCCTCATCGGCGAATTGAAATCGGTCTCATTCGCGGCGGGACGCATCGGCTGGCGCCTCCCTCCTTGGAAGGTCTTGTTCCTCAAGAAAGGCGCGGAGATCGCTCTCGCATACCTCAAGAAGCGCCGCATGGAAACATACCTACGGAGAACGGTCGAGATCGACAAGGAGGCGCTCCTCAAGGACCAGCCCGTAGTTCCGGGGATCAAGTATTCCCAGAAAGAAGAGTTCTTTGTCGAACCGAACGCAGATCCAGTTTCAGTCGAGGCAGTCGGAGAGGTGATGGTGGTCTCAAGATGACCATGTCCCGGGTGCGCATGCACCCGGGATTTTTGTTATGATAGGCTCATGTTAAGGGGATTCATCGGATGGGTCGGAACGATCGTGGTCGCGCTCGTCGCGAGCATCGTCCTTGTCACCATCCTCACTCCTCTTCTCGCCTTCATTGAGAGATACACAGGGGTCGATCTTGTGGGACATTCCTGGCCGAACGACAGCATCTATCTCTGGACCTGGATCATCCTGACGTTCGTGCTTCATTACTTCGTGTTCAAGAAGAAGAGATACAAAAAGCGCGCAAGGTGATCGCGCGAACGAACATATTCTGGTAAGACGAGACTCGTTTCTGGTTCTTTTCATTAAGACAAAGAAGGGATGGTGGCACAGAACGCATACATGATGATCCATTATGGCTGGCGCGAGGAGGCCAGAGAGAACGATCCGTGGAAATCGAACGAAGCGAGCCGGTCCCCGAATTTCAGACACAA
>DKBN01000048.1 GCA_002451235.1 Patescibacteria group bacterium UBA6899 | reverse complement strand
GGACGATTAGTGAGTTAACCCTTTTCAATCCTTGCTCTGTCCGAGTTGGGATATATACTGAAAGCAGCGTTCCTACTTAGGAGAAATCATCCATGAGTATCAATCAATCGAAATTTGGCGAAATAGGGGTATTCAGCACCATGATAGCGTCCGGACCCGTCATCATTCAAGTAAGGGATGGACGCCCAATGACACTTCTTGTGAAACACGGCGACAAACCGGTGGGTGAGTTGAAGTGGAAATTCTGCGGCGGGAAGGTCGAGAAGGGCGAAACACTCGAGCAAACGGCGAGCCGTGAAGCAAAGCAAGAGATCTGCGTCGATGTCGCACTGCTTCATCCCCTCCTGCCTATGGTTCTCTGGAGTGAGGTCCCCGAGGGAGGTGCGGAAAAGCCACAGGTCATTGTTCTTATCCATTACCTTGCAACGATCACTGACGAGCCTTTACGAGGCAAAGAAGTACTCGCGATGGAGTGGTTCCCCCTTGACGCCCTGCCCCCCGATTGCGCGCCGAATGTGCGCCCCGTGATCGGATCATATCTTGCGAACCCCTGAACAGTGGGGGTTTCTTTTTCCCCGCATTCTTGATTGAATGGACACATCATATGGGGAACCAACAGCGTTTCTGGGACCAGGAATACAAGCACCCTGAGCATCTTGCGCTCTCTGACGATCCCGCAGATGACCTAGAAAAATTCACGCGCTGGTTGGAGCGAAACGATGGAAAACATGTCCTCTATCCCGGCAATACGGTGCTCGACCTTGGCTGCGGGAACGGGAGAAATCTCTTATATCTTGCAGAAAAGTTCGACGTGAAGGGTATCGGCTATGACATTTCCGAGGTCGCTCTCAAGCAGGCGAGGGGAAAAGTGGGGTCGCTTCCCATAGAATTCCATAAACGTTCGATCGTCGGCGACCTCAGTCTCGCTGACGGCTCCGTCATGCTTGTACTCGATATGATGACATCGCACTATCTTACCAATGAGGAGCGCGTAGTGCTCCGCGACGAGATCGAACGTGTGCTCGAACCCGGAGGATTCCTGTTCTTTAAATCGTTCCTCGCGGAGGGAGATCTTCATGCGGAACGCCTTCTGAGAGAACATCCGGGCAAGGAGGCTCACACGTACATCCACCCGAAGATCGGCGCTCAGGAATACGTCTGGACCGAAGAGCGGTTGCGTGAATTCTGGGGCGGCACATTCGCGATCCGAAAGATCTACAAATCACACAAGCATATGGCGCGCGGCCGCGCGTTCCGCCGCCGCACCATCACGGCATACCTCGAGAAGCCGTGGGAGATGGCAAGGTAATCGGCACCTTCTTTCCAAGGCACCGCTCCAAGGGCGCTTGCCCGGTCTTAGTCTCTTGGAAAGAAAGTGCCGATCGAGGGAAAAAAGAAAGATACAAGCGCGAACTCACATCTGTCGGAGCCGTTTATCCATTCTATAGATAATTGAGTGCCTTAAAGATGCGGTGGTATGAATCGATGGCATTCTCCGCCTCGGTGCGTGCGAGCGGGTAATCGGTGCCTTTATGTGCGATCTGATTGCGGATCTTGTGTACCTCCCATGCTTCGTCCAAATGCGGGAAATCGCTTGCTTCGATGGTTTTCATGCGCTCCCCCAACGTTTCCCCTTTGTACCCCATTCGCTTCACGATATCATCGAGAATGTTGTCAGCCTCGAGGATGGCGATCTTCCAGTCCGATGGGTGCGGAGACGCCATATATTCCTCGATCTTCGCCCACCGGACGTTCTTCTTCGCGCGTTCTGCCCGCCAGGTGAAAACGAGCCCGAGCCGCTTCTCTTCTTCCGAGCGCAGCTCTATAAGCTTGTAGAGCGCATAGATGAGCACGAAGATCGCGGCTGCGGATATCGCACTCGAGACGAAAGCGATCTTTTGGATCGCGGGATCCATGTTCCCGGAGAACAGTCCGTAAAGTGCCATCGCTATCGCATAAAGAACGAACACAAAAGAGAACCGGTACGTTGTCGCCACTTCCTTCAATCGCGAGAATGCGACCGAAAGGACATCTAACACGTCATTGAACGTCGAGCCTCCGCTTGGTTTGCTTGGTGGTGCTTTTTGCTCGGCCATACGGCTTTACGGCATGAACGCTTTCGCAGCAGTAAAGAGCAGGTCCTCGCGCGTGCGTCCGGCCATCAATTGGAGGCCCACGGGAAGATCCTTCCCATCGCGAGAAACAGTCCCCGATGGAAGTGAGATCCCGGGAATGCCAGCGATATTCGCGGTCACGGTGAAAATGTCCTCAAGATACATCTTGATCGGGTCGTCGGTCTTCTCTCCGAGCCGAAATGCCGGACTCGGAGAGGTCGGAGTCGCTATCACATCTACCCCCTTGAATACGCGGTCGAAATCCGATGCGATGATGCGGCGCACCGCCACTGCCTTGTTATAATACGCATCGTAATACCCCGCCGAGAGCACGTAGGTGCCAAGAAGGACACGGCGGCGCGCCTCACGACCGAATCCTTCTCCGCGCGAGCGCTTGTATACTTCCATCAGGGTTCCCGCCTCCTT
The DNA here is from genome assembly GCA_002451235.1 of Patescibacteria group bacterium UBA6899. Taxonomy (GTDB): domain Bacteria; phylum Patescibacteriota; class Minisyncoccia; order Phycocordibacterales; family UBA6899; genus UBA6899. The sequence continues at coordinate 19,152 of DKBN01000048.1, read as the reverse complement.
GGAGGAATACCCATATCGGATGCCGTCATACCGTGCGAGGTTGGCCGATGCTTCAGCAGGCATGATTACATAGTACGCGGGCAATCCATACGAGAGATACGGCAGCTCTACGTCGATCACTCTATGTCCCTTCTTTTTGAATGCATCAAGCGCTTGGTCGAAGTTCTTCTTCACGTCCGGGTCGATCCCTTTCATGTCGACGAATGCGCGCGGAACGCCGATCTTGAGCTTTGTCTTTTTCTCATGAGGAAATCTCTCGTTCGGGATCGATGTGCTATCGTTTCGATCATATCCGCGGATCGCCTCAAAAAGGATCTCCGCATCCTCGACCGTCTTCGCGAAAGGACCGATCTGGTCGAGGGATGAGGCGAGGGCCATGAGTCCATATCGGGAAACCGCTCCGTAGGTCGGCTTGAATCCGACCAAGCCGCAGAGGGCCGCTGGTTGACGGATGGAGCCGCCGGTGTCCGAACCGAGCGACGCGAGCGCGCCGTCCATCGCAACCGCCGCCGCAGAACCGCCTGATGATCCCCCGGGGACGCGCGTAGGATCGAGTGGATTTCGGACAGGCCCGTAGGCGGAGGTCTCGTTCGAGCTCCCCATCGCAAACTCATCCATGTTCGTACGTCCCAGAATGATCGCGCCACCCTCGCGGAGTTTCTCGATCACGGTCGCATCGTAGGTCGCGCGGTGCCCTGTGAGCACCTTCGAGCCCGAGGTCGAGATCTTTCCCTTGATGAGCATATTGTCCTTCACTGCGACCGGGATACCGGTGATCGCGGTTGCCTTCCCCCCCTTGATCATCTCCGCGGCACGCTTCGCGTCTTCCACTGCAGTATCTTCGAAGAATTCGAGGTATGCGTTCAACTCCTTGTTTTTCGACTTAGCGTTCGCGAGATAGGCGTTCGCAAGCTCAAGCGGCGCATACGCTCCGGAATCGAGGTCCTTCCGCGCCTTCGCAAGGGTAAGGGGATGGAGATCGATGGCCATATATTTCAGAATATCTGCTTTACCTTAAGATACTTGCCTTCACATTGGGGCGCGTTCGCAAGGATCGATCCTGTGTACGCTCCGCCTTCGCGAGACTCATCCTCGCGCATGACATTGCGGAGCTCTCCTGCGCTTGGTTCGCCTGCTTCCGTCACGACCTTCCCGATCTCTGAGACGTACCCAAGGATGCCGCCTAGGTCTTTCATGAGCTTCTGTTCTTCTTCCTGGGAGAGCGATATCCGCGCCAGTTGCGCAAGGTGTTTAATATCATCATTTGAGAGCATGAGGGTATCCTACACTATTTGAGCATCTCGAGGAACTCTTTCTCGCCGATCACCTTGATGCCCAATTTCTCGGCTCTGATCAGTTTCTCGCCCGCATCGCTACCTGCGACCACGAGGTCTGTCTCCTTCGAGACAGAGCTCGAGGGTGTCCCTCCCGCCTCGCGAATACGTCGTTTCGCTTCATCACGGGACATGCTCTCGAGGCCTCCAGTAAGAACGATGGTCTTTCCTGTTACCCCTTTGCGCACGTTGGAGCGATCGAATGTAACCTCTTCCACCTTCACTTGTTTGAGCAACCGGTCGAGCATCCTCTTGTTGCTCGGGTCGCGCATCCAACGATAGAGGGATCGTGCCACCACTTCCCCCACACCATGGATCGCGTTCAATTCTTCGAGGCTCGCACCGCGGACCTTCTCGATCGTCCGAAGTATCTTGGCGATGTCGTGCGCGGTCTCTTCCCCGACATGCTCGATCGAGAGCGCTGTAAGAAAACGTGGCAAACTGATCGTCCGGCGCGCAGCGATGGCAGCGATAAGGTTCTTCGCCGATCTCTCTCCGAAACCGGGGAGGTCGATCAGATCGCCCTCGGTGAGAGTGAAATAATCATCCGGCGAAGCCACGAGACCTTCCTTCATCAGAAGCTCAACGATCTTCGGACCCAGCCCTTCGATGTCGAACGCATAACGGGAAGTGAAATATTCCATCCGGCGCTTCAGCTGTGTGAACGAGTCATGGTTCACGCATCGATACGCCGCTTTGCCGGGAATGCGTTCGATCGGCCCGCCGCAGGCCTCGACATGTTTCGGAAATTTATACGGTTTCTCATTCCCCTTGCGTAATTCCTTGAGGACACGCACGACCTCCGGGATGACATCGCCCGCCTTCCGCAGGATGACCGTATCTCCGATGCGGACGTCGAGCTTCTTGATCTGGTCCTCATTATGCAGCGTCGCCCGTGAGACCGTGGACCCCGCGACACGGACCGGGCGGAGATGGGCGACAGGCGTCACCACACTGGTCCTTCCGACCTGCAATTGGATATCCTCGATGACCGTGCTCGCTTCTTCCGCCGGAAACTTGAATGCGATCCCGAACCGAGGCGCCTTGGCCGTATATCCTAGTTTTTCCTGCGCCGATCGGCCGTTCACTTTGATGACCACGCCGTCGATCTGGTATTCCTCACGTTCGCGCTTTGGGGTCCACTCCTCCCAATACGCGATGACCTCATCTACTCTCCCGCAAACACGAAAGTTTGGATTCACCCTGAAGCCGAGATCGGAGAGAAGCCGGAGTTCCCCCTCTTGTGTATCGGGGAGCCGCCTTGAATATTCCGACAGGTCGTAAAGAAAGCTGTCGAGTTTGCGTTTTGCGACGATCTTAGGATCGAGCTGCCGCACCGTTCCCGCCGCAGCATTGCGTGGATTCGCGAACAATGGCTCGCCCATCTTCTCGCGCTCTTTATTGATGCGGGCGAATTCTCCCTTCGGAAGCCAGATCTCCCCTTCGACGATGCAGTCGATCGCCTGTGTAAGCCGCAGCGGGATACTCTTGATGGTGCGGACGTTTTTGGTTACATCCTCTCCCACCTCCCCATCGCCCCGGGTGGCCGCCGTCTGCAAGATCCCCTTCTCGTACGTCAGCACGATCTTGAACCCGTCGATCTTGAGTTCGGCGACATATTCGTACTGATGGGTTCCGAGCCCCTTCGCGACGCGTTCATCGAATTCTGAGAATTCCTCCTTCGAGAACACGTTATCGAACGACCGTTGCGGCACCTTGTGCACGATCTTGGCAAATTTCTCAATCGGGACGCCCCCCACTCGCTGACTGGGGGAATCGGCGGTCGTAAGGTCGGGGTATTCGCGCTCGAGAGCGAGCAATTCCTGGAGCAGTGCATCATATGCTGCGTCCGAGATCTCAGGCTGGTCGAGGACGTAATAGCGATGATCATGATATTCGATGAGTTCGCGGAGTTTTTCCAGCCGAGCTTTCGTCGCGAATTTCCCCGTGTTCGGTCTCATAGCATGAGTATATCCCGGAGAAAGGGAAAGTCACTGTGCGCTCGGGGCGAGCGGTACATCAAATGCGCGCATCGACCTCGACCTGGCGCATTGTCTGCCGCAGACTGTTTTGGTCTTTTGTATTATACCCGTTCGCTATGATCTGGGTAAAATTATTGCTCCGCCGTACCCTCACCGTCGTATAGCTCCCATCTCCGAAATCGAGCCGATAACTCGTCTGTATCCAAGTCCCTGTACTATCCGTGACGATCTGCGGTGCTCCCCACGTCCCCGATTGATAGAAATGATTCCCGGCGCAAACTGCCATTGATGCATTTCCGGCGTTTGCTGGAGGCCAATTCGGAGGATTGAAATCGCTAGATTGGGGGGTGGAGCCGAGCGGCTGAGGGAACATCGTATTCGTGGTCACAGATGTGTTCCCGGCATTATCCTGAAGTCCGTTATCGCGGAACAGCCCGTCCCAGTACATGTAGCATTCTATCCCTCTATCGGCAGCGACAAGCGCTTTCTGTGATTCGCTTAGGAAGGAAGAGAGCACGAACTGTTTGAGTCCGATAGAATACACCCCGAGACTGATGGCGAGGATGATACTCGAGATAAGAACAGCAAGAAGAAGGATATACCCCCCTTTCCTTCTCTTGCGTGCCTGTTTCAAGAATATGCTCATAGCGGCGGGAACCAGTTATAGAGATTTTCCGAGAGAACAACGGTGCCTTGCGAACCGTTCTCTCGCGTGAAATAGACCGTACTGGTCGCGACAGCCTCGCGCGTCGCGGATCCGGTGATCTGTCCATTCTGATCGATATATTCCACCCGGATCACGCGCTTATATGGCGTCGTCGCCCATGACGCGTTGAGGTTATTGTTGCCGGCATTCTGTCTATAGATATGAACATTGTCCGTTGCGGTATATTGGTAAACTTGAGATTTGCTGCAATTGGGACCGGGGTTGTTGCATGAAGAGAGTGACTTGTTGTTTTGATTTATTCGCCACATGTTACCTTGATGTCCCGGCGATGGGTTATTGCCCAGATTCGCCTGATCGATGATATCGGCCACGCATCCATTCCCGCTGCAACGGGCTACGACGTCCGCGATCCACGAAGTGAGGTTACTTGATGGCCCGCTTGCATATGGGAGGTCTGCAAGGATGTTGTCTCGCATCGATTCGATGATCTCAAGCCCCTCAGCGGCAAGGTGAGTCGCGATCAGCTCCTGCTTGGCGTCACGAGAAGATTTGATCCCTTGATATGCGAGGAAAAGAGGGCCCGAAATGGCGGCAGTCAATATCGCGATCGAGATGATCGCCTCGACAAGCGTGAACCCGCGCCGGTTATGTCCATATAAGCGTTTCATGGAGAGAAATTTGGGGTACGCGGAGTGATGGAGGTCTGGATATCGAAATTCGTCGTGTTCTTTCCGGACCCCGATATCCCGCCGATGCTTATGATGATGAACGGCTGGGATTGCGACCCGACCCCAGCCCCGAGCACGTAGAATTTCAGACGCTGGATATTGATATCGGGGGTCGTGAAGCGAAGATAATTCTGCCCGCCGTCTTCGGAGCGCTCGATATAGCCGCTTGCGGTGTTCGGCCCGGGGACGAGCCGATAGATGATCGCTCTCGCGCCGCCGCTCCCTGTCGCGGGCATGAAGGCAAGACAATCCCCATACTGTGTATTATGCAAAGTATCCTGATATGGTCCGTCGCTCGAGCCATCGTTATTCCCGCCGGTCCCGTTTTGCAACTGGCAATCGGCAGGAGTCGTCTGTCCGCCGATCTGCGGCGGGCAGTTACATTGAAACCCCTTCCCCATACGGATCGCGCGCGACATGCTCTCGATGGTCGCTCCGAGATTCTCCATCACCGCGCGGGTCGCCTGCGCCTTCCGGCTCTCGTTCGAGAGCGAGATGAGCGTGCTCAGCGAGAACACTACGGCGAGTGAGAAAACTCCTATCGCGACGATCATCTCGAGCAGGGAAAATCCTTTGTTGAGCGTGTTTGTCTTCATGGGCATGCTGCGATATCGATGCCGATCTGGCCGGAACTCATGATCAAGATACGTTTACAAAATCCGGTCGGCGATCTCAAACGGATCCTGGCTTGGTCATACGTGTCGTTTGCGGTCCCATCATACGCGACGATCTTCGCGTCCGGTCGCGGGCGGGTATACGAGATATCGACCCATTGTATTCCGGTGCAGACTTCGTTCGAGGCGCTTTTTTTCACACACATTTGGTCGATATTCATGCCCGTCGGCATCTGCACTTGCGTGATGCATTCCGAGTTCGCATCCCCACAGGCATACCCTGTCCTCAAGTTATATATCTTGTCGGGGAAGGAAAAATTGAACGATGAATTGAACTTGTCGACATAGAGGGTGAAGTTCGATGGCGAACTGGCGCTGAAGTTCACCCCGTAGCTCCAATATATGGTACTTCCCTGTGTCTTGATGCCCATCGCATATGCCTGTGCTTGCCTGATCCAGATCGCCATCTCGCTGGCCTTATTCTCAAGGGAGATCCTGCTGTTCACTTTATTATAGTTCAGAAGCGTAATGGCAGAGATCGAGATGATGATAAAAAGCGATATAAGCATTTCGATCAGGGTGAACCCCGAAACCAATGAGTCACCGGTTTTTTGATGACCGCATCTCACTCGCCTCATATGTTGAAAAAAAAGCGAAACATCTTGGATCACAGCGACCAGTTCATGATATCAATCCCCGTCATATATACCAAGAGCGCGGCACCGATCAAGAACGGCGCGAAGGGGATCTCGCTCTTAAGGTTGAATTTAGAGCGCGCCAAAAGAAGCAGCACCAGACTCACCGATCCGCCGATCCAGAACGAGAGGATGACCGCCGTGAGGCCCATCGAGACCCCGAGGAACCATCCCAGCGCGACGATGAGCTTCGCATCTCCAAGACCCATCGAACGACCTGATGAGAGTACCCAAAGAAGAGCGAACGGTGCGGCCAGTGCCGGCCCGGAGAGGAATTGCACCCAAAGAGGGATCGTGACGGATATCACATTTCCTGGGAACAAAGGAAGGACGCCGACCGCCATGAGAGAGAGTTTTAGGAAGGCGATCACGGCTCCGAGTGCGACCCAACTATCAGGGATGATCTTATGGCGGAGATCATACACGAAGATCGCAAGCATCGCCCACCAAAAGAGCATGTCGGAGGCGAGGATGACGACAGGGACGATCTTTGGTTCCCCGAAGAAGAATTGGCTTTTGTATGCGACCCAAACGGCAAGGAGAGCGGACGAGAGCTCAACCAGCGGGTATTGCACAGAGATCCTGGCATCACAGCCGCGGCATCTTCCCCCCTGGACGAGATAACTCACGACGGGGACCAACTCCATCCAGGTGAGCTTTTTGCCGCAGGAGAGGCACATGGAGCGCCCCGACTTGGTCATTCCCGTGCGCGCGCGAAAGATGAGCACGTTGAGAAAACTCCCGACAGCAAGCCCGACCGCTCCGGCGATACTGAGCGTCACGGGATCAACAAAAAGCCGTACATCCATAGAAGGATTATAGCATGCAAAAACCGCTATCTTGGCGGCTTTTGTCTATAAGATCACGGGCTGAGATCGTAACATTGTTCCCCTCCGGATCCGCCGCCTGGCTGCGGGGCAGCGCTGGTGCCGTCGCAGGCGACGGAAGTCCCGTCGATGGCGACCGTCGTGGTCAACTGATCGGCATCATTGTTGAGAACCACATTATCATATCGCTCCAATGGGACGAACAGCCCATAACTATCGCATGGGGCGGTACCGCAATCATCCAGGGTGTTCAGACCAAGGTATTGGTAATCGGCTGCCGTTATCGGAGAGGTCGGGATGGAAGGTATATAATCGGGAACAAGGACCGCCGGAATAGCATACGGAGCCGAAGCTGCTGAGGGCGGGTACGATTGAGTCGAATCAAAGTATAGAGTCAGCGCTTTCTGGAGATCCTTCATCTCGGCGATGCGTTTCGCATCGCGTGCCTTCTCTCTTGCGGTCCCCAATGATGCCAACACGACCGACGAGAGAATGCCGATGATGGCGATGACGACGAGGAGCTCGATCAAGGTGAAGCCTCGATAAGTTGGCTTTCGAGAAGAAGGGAATAATATCATGGTTGGGCGTTATCAATAATCTGCCTGATCATTATTATATTATCACAACAAATGATCGGACCCACTTATGCACAAAGACCGCCGTTTGGGCGGTCTTTGGATCTCTGTCCTCAACTTTACGGCTTGAGATCGTAGCAAGACTCCTGTGCACCGGGGCCTGGGGTCGCAGCGGTTGTGCTACAAAGATAAGTACCTCCGGTCACACCATCTGATGTCCCATTATTTACACCAGTTACGACTAGGTCAGCATCCGTTCCCAAGACTAGGTTGTCTTGTCTCTCCAGACTAACGTAAAGCGAATATGATGAACACGGGGCATTCGCACAACCGGTTGTTGGGTTTGCGGTGCTCGCCGTTGCTACATACTTATAGTGCCTATTCTGCGGATCGAGCGGCATTTTGGGTATATAGGTTGGCACAAGTGCAGCACTGGTATTATTGGCCGCATCAATATCAACCGCAGTGTCTGCTGTAGCTGCTGCAGCGTTCTTGGGATATGATTGGGTCCCGTCGTAATAAAGTTCGAGCGCAAGCTGGACGTTTTTTATGTCCGAGATGCGCGTGGCGTCTCGGGCCTTCTGGCGTGCTGTCGAGAGCGACGCCAACACCACCGACGAGAGGATGCCGATGATGGCGATGACGACGAGGAGCTCGATCAAGGTGAAGCCTCGCGTCCTGTTCTTCAATGCTTTGAACATATGTATATAAAAATGAATAAATATTGATTACCTCGTAGCATCACCATGATGTGTGCTTTCTGTCATGGTACCACGTGGCGCAATATGTATCACACGTTTCTGTGGATAAGTAAAACAGAAAATACTCTTTGCTTTGGGCCGTTTTTTAACGCACGAATGCGTTCCCCGTACTTAGGTCGATCGCGACCGGGTATTTTTTCAGATCTTCTGGCAATGGGAGAATGTGAAGAGCACCAACGAGACGCTCCACTGATACCGGATATGAACCAAATCGTTCTTTGTAGGTTTGCGACGCTCGGGTGAGGAGTTCGAGATAGTCTAGAAGCGTGAGCTTCTCTTCAATGATCCTTTTGGTCTCCGGGTTGTCGCTCGTGTCTCGGATGGCGGTAAGGAGCGCACGGGATTGCTCATAATCCGTCCCTTTGCGCATGAGGTAGATAGCGTATGTCCTCTGTACGATCTCCGGGCTATCCGGGATCGCCACCGCCCTCCTAAGCAATCCCGTCGCGCTCGCAACATCTTTCCATACCGTGTGATATTCCACTGCAGCCGAGAACGGGATGTTCCAATCATTTGGCAACGCCATCGCTCCCCGGTCCACGAGCTTCTCTAGCCATTCTTTCGATCTCAGGACTTTTTCCGAAGGGATCGTTAGGATACCGAAAAGGTAGGGATATTCGAATTTCGGGTCAAGAGCGGAAATGATCGAGAAATATTCGGGATAATATGTATCAACACTATCCCATTTGAGGTAATCTTGAATCGCCATGACCCAGTAGGTGTCGGCCAACACGGACCGGAACCCAAAGGCGGTGTATTGGACGACCGAGGCAGGAAGAACGAATTTGTGGACGGGTGCGCGCGGATCGGCATGCTGGGACGCATCATATGTATGTTGCGCGAACACACTCAGAGAAAGGAAACTGAGGCATAATAAGACGGCTACGGCAGTGCGGTATGTTCTCGGTATGGCAAGATTCATGACCTCATTCAACTAAAATTCCTTGCGCTCGAGCATCGCGCGTGCGAGCAGGAATAGAAAGATGGCATAACAGACGAAGTAGATCGCGACCAGGGCGATGCTTCGGACATCCGGATGTGTGCCATAGACGATCTCATTTCGTATATTGAACTTCTCCAGGTTTGGGAGGATATAATACGCCGTCTGTAATACTCCTTTTGTGAACGTCGAATCGGTCGCGGCGATGATCGCGCGCAGCGTCTCACTGGAGTGCCCAATGAGATAGAATGCCGTGGTATAGACCGCGGAGAGGATGGGTGAGGTCAACCCCGAGAACAGGATACTCAAAAGGATCAATAACACCGATTCTGCCGTGGTATACGCGATGGAAAGCAATATCGGGAGATAGAAACCATGCACGCCCTCCACAAAAAGGACGGTGAAAAGCGCGAGGGTCGAGAGCGCGGTCACGGTCAGCACCGTCGCCGAGAGTCCGATGCACTTCCCCGCGATGATCTCTTCGCGCCGCAGGGGCTTCGGGATGATAAGATAGAATGTCTTTCGTTCCATCTCTTTATAGATGAGCATCGAACCGATGAAGATGGCGATGAAGATCTGTAGCACATAGATCGCAGCGACGCCGAAATCCACGACCATGCGCGCCTCCTGCCCGAGAGAGATCGACCCGACGAATAAGGAGAAAGCGATGATCACGAGCGCGACCACGAGCGCGGACCAGAGGATCCTGTCGCGGAAGGTCTCACGGAACGTATTGATGGCGATGGCAAGCACGCGTCGTATCATATGTTCATGTTCTGTTTGCCCGTTTCTTGCGGATCATATCGACGAATGCCGTCTCGAGGTCGGAAGAACCTTTCGTCAATCGGCTCGGCGTGTCGAACGCGACCAAACTACCCTGATCTATGATGCCGACCAGGTCACAGATCTCCGAAACATCGGCCAAGATATGCGAGTTGAAGAAGATCGTGATCCTTTTTTCTTTCATGCGCAGGAAAATGCGCTTGATGTCCGATCTTCCAAGCGGATCGAGCCCATCGAGCGGCTCGTCAAGAAAGAGCACCTTGGGATCGTTGAGGAGCGCTTGCGCGAGCCCCAACCGCTGCAGCATCCCCTTCGAATAGGTGCGGATCTGCCGGTCGGCGCTGTGCGAAAGTTCGACCTCGTCGAGCACTTCGGAGATGCGGCGCTCCTTCTCCGCGAGATCGAAAATGTCGGCGATGAGCTTCAGGAATTCCCTTCCGGTCAGATACAAATAAAATGCCGGGGATTCGGGCATGAAACCAAACTGTTTCCTCACTTCGATGTCGGAGGGAGACCCGCCTAGAATTGAGATCTCGCCCTTGGTCGGGCGCGCGAGCCCCACGAGCATCTTCATTGTGGTGGTCTTTCCGGAGCCGTTGGGCCCGAGAAATCCGAATACGTTCCCGGATGGGATCGCAAGGGAAAGGTCGCGAACCGCGGCGACCGGGCCGCTCGCCGTATCATACTCCTTCGTCAATCCCTTCATGACGATGCTTTCCATAGTTGAATACCGCCAATTTAAACACCCTTGTCAGCCAAAAAGCAATACTCGCGTCAGAAGGCGCTCGTCATGTTGTAGATCGGCATCAAGACCGAAGTAAGCAAGAAACCGACCCCGATGCCGAGTAGGACGATCATCGCTGGCTCGATGAGACCGATCAATGTCTCTACCGCGCTATCTACTTCACGTTTGTAGAATTTCGCCAAAGTATCGAGGATATTCCCTACCTCGCCGGTCTCCTCGCCGACCTTTATCATCTGCACCATGATCTGGGGGATCTCCGGATGCTCCGCCATGGCATTCGAAAGTGAGCTTCCGGTACGTACCTTCTGCGCGGTGTCGAGGAGTGCATCGCGATAGATCTGGTTCCCGACAACGTCCGCCGTAACCTCAACGGCATGGACGACAGCGATCCCGGAGACGAGCATCGTATTCATGTTATCCGCTATGCGCGCAAGGAAGAATTTTCGATAGAGGTCACCGAAATACGGCATCGCGAGAATGGTAGAGGAGATCCGAACCCTCCCCTCTGACGAGCGGGCATAGAACCAGATCCCTGCGACGCCGAGCGCCAAGAGGACGAGCATATAGAGGCCGTAATTGACAAAGAGGTTCGAAAGCGCGATGGTGATCTTCGTATAGATAGGGATATCTCCTCCCGCCTCGAGGATGATCGCGGAGAGCTTCGGAATAACGATGACAAGCATAAGGACCATCACGGAGATGAACACAATGATGACCAACGCAGGATATAAGAGCGCGTTGCGGATCTTCGCGATCAGCTCATAGGAACGGTCGAGATAGTCCGCCAGATAGAGGAAGGTGTTGGATAGATTTCCAGACTCTTCTCCCGCCTTCACCATATTGACGTAGAAATTCGAGAATACCTCAGGATGTTTCCCGAGCGCTCCGGAAAGAGATACCCCGGCCTGGATGTCCTCTGCGATCTCATCAAGCCGTTTCCGAAGCGTCGGGTTCTCCACTTGGGTCGAGAGCATTTGGAACACTCGCAACGCCGAGACCTGCGCCTTGAAAAGGGTCGCGATCTGGCGGGAAAGGATGACCACATCGCGATATTTCACCGATCTCTCGTGGGTCAAGAGCTTCTCCCATGGCTTAATATCATCCACGCCATGGATCTTGACGATGATCATCCTGCGCCGCTGGAGTGCAGCGATGGCGATGTCTACGTTGGTCGCTTCAATGGACCCTTCTCGCTCGGTATTCGTTTGCTGATCTATCGCTGTGTACCGGTAAAGCATAGATTACAGCTTATTATCGCCATTTTTATCAATAATGACAATCGAGGGGTTCGGGCAAAGCCGATGCATGTCTTGAGGTCAGGTAATTCGATGTGATACGAACCGTGAGGAATGATCCCCATGGCTGTAGAAAAAAGTGCCGCGAATGGAATTGAGGGAAATACAACAAAGTAGGGAGCGGATGCTTCGGATCACAGCATCCGTTCGAGGGCGCGCGGGTTGAAGGAATGCAAGTAGGCATTCTCAGCGGTGATCTCGCCGTTTCTGACAAGTTCAGCGAGGGAGCGATTCATATCGATCATTCCTAGCTCTGAGGACGTTTCGATGACCATCGGGACCTCGTGCGTTCGGCGTTCGCGGATCAGGTTGGCGACCGCGTTGTTGTTGATCAGAAGCTCGTAGGCAGGAACGAGCCCACCCGAGATCTTCGGGACCAACCGCTGCGAGAAGATCCCGGCCAAAGACCCGGCCAACTGGACACGGATCTGGTCTTGTTGTTCCGGGGGGAATGAGTCGATGATGCGATCGATCGTTTGCGCGGCATTATTCGTATGGAGTGTCGAGAACACAAGATGCCCGGTCTCGGCAGCGGTCACGGCTGTCGAGATCGTCTCAAGTCCGCGCATCTCGCCGATCAGAATGATATCGACATCCTCGCGGAACACCGCCTTGAGAGCTACATGGAAATCCACCGTATCGGAGCGCACTTCGCGCTGACTGATGATGGAACGGTCCGGCGTGAAGACATATTCGATCGGATCCTCGATAGTGATGATATTCTCTGCCCGCTCCTTATTGACCATTTCGACCATGGAAGCCAGCGTCGTCGATTTTCCTTGCCCGACCGGACCGACGACGAGAAAAAAACCCTGCTTGCGCCTTGTGAACATCTCAAGGACCGGTGGAAGCGAGAGCTCGCGTAGCGTTTTGATCTGTTTTGGGATGAGACGGAGCGCGACCGCGACGGACCCCTTCTGGAAGAACGCGTTGCCACGGAATCTGGCTTCTTTCCCGAAACTGAATGAAAAATCCATTTCGCGCGATTCAAGGAACAGCTTGTAGTTATGGTCCTCCATCAGCTCGCCAGCAAGTCCGAGCGTGTCTGCCTCGGTCAGGACCGCCTTCTTCACTAACGGGATAAGTTCTCCGGCTACGCGTAGCGTCGGATGACGCCCAGCGACAAGGTGGAGGTCCGAGGCGTTCTCGTGGATCACTGTGAGCACGAGGTCCTCCAGCTCCTTCTTGTATTCTGCGGCAGTCGACATGCACTCGGAATTATTTGTTCTTTTTCGAGACCACTTCCTCGACCTTCTCGACCACTTCCGATGGCGTTGCGGACGCCTTGATGATGTATCCGGATGCGCCGAGCTTGATACCTTTGTCGATGTCTTCCGGTTGGCCTAAATTCGAGAGTACGATGATCACCGATCGCTGTGCTAAATTTTCCTCTTTGATCTTTGCAAGGAATTCGAACCCGTCCATGGTCGGCATAACGATGTCGACCAGCATGATGTCCGGCTCATACCCTCCGCGCAGTTTCTCTAGCGCCTCCAACGTTCCGGGAGCGGACTCGACCTCGAACCCCTTTTGTGTGAACTTCAGGGCGTACATCTCGAGAAGGAACGCATCGTCGTCGATGATGAAGATCTTCTTTCCGGTGCGATGTTCGGTTGCCATAGTGATACTATTATACGATATTATTCACTTCTTCAAAAGGAATGGTCCCCGCGAAGGCCTTTTGGAGCGCATCATCCTTCATCGTGAGCATTCCTTTCTTCCGCGCGGCCTCATACACGGCCGGCTCGACCGGGTTCGTGAGGATGACATGCTCAAGTTCTCTGTCCATGCGTAAGAACTCATACACGCCTATACGCCCCTTGGTCCCGCCAGGACACGAGGGCGAGGGCATCGCGTCATACACATGGTCTGGGATCGGTAAGGTCTTTCGGACGGACTCTGGCAGGTCCGAGAACTGTTTCTCGATCATGAGACGCATGCTCTCGGTGACCGGAACAGGCTTCTTTGAGTCGGGGCAAAGAGTGCGCATCAAGCGTTGGCCGATAGCAAGCACGAGTGTCGGTGCGATCAGATACGGATCGACCTCCATGTCGATCAATCGCGGGATCACGCCCGCGGATGTGTTCGTGTGCAGGGTCGAGAACACGAGGTGGCCAGTCAGGGCTGCTTGGATAGCGAGCTGTGCCGTTTCCTTGTCGCGGATCTCGCCGNNGATGTCCGGGTCCTGGCGCAAGATCGAACGCAGACCGTTCGCGAACGTGTAGCCGATCTCCGGCCGAACCTGCGATTGATTGACCCCGGGGATGTTGTATTCGACCGGGTCTTCGAGGCTGATGACATTACGCTTCTCGCGATCGAGCTCGTTTAGCATCGCATAGAGGGTCGTCGACTTTCCGGAGCCAGTCGGTCCAGTGATGAGCACCATGCCATATGGAACGCTGACCGCTTCCTTCAGGATGTCCCGCTGCGCGGCATTGAGACCCATGGCATCGAGGGAACGAACACCTTTTGAGGGATCAAGGATGCGCATCACGATCTTTTCGCCATAATAGGCTGGGAACGTCGAGACGCGAAAATCGATCTTGCGGCCATCCATGCGGGCGGAAAAGCGGCCATCCTGTGGTTTGCGTTTTTCGTCGAGTTTGAGGTTCGCGAGGATCTTGATGCGCGCGATCACTGCGCTGTGGATGTTGACCGGAAGGATGAGAGAGATGTACATGACCCCGTCGACGCGGAAACGTACCCGAACCTTGTCACCCATATGCTCGATATGGACGTCGGATGCATTGCCATCAACCGCATGCTTCAAGATGACCGCGACGATCTTTGTGACCGGCGCCTCTTCGATGATCTTGGTCTCCTCGCCGGCCTTCTCTTCACGCTCCTGCGGGCCCGAGAGCTGTGACTCGATCCCTCCGGTATCGTTCATGTCGAGCGTTTTCTCGTCGGAGAGCTCCGAGAGCGCTTTGCTTACCACTCCGCTCAGATTCTCATATTGTTTGATGATCGCATTGAAATCGGTGGCGAGCATCACATAAAGACGGAACGGCATGCCTAATTTCGCAGCAATGAATTGCACCGCGTCTTTGGCTTGCTGATTGTCCGGGTCGAGGACCCCGAACTCAAGCACATTGTCGACCACCCCCAAAGGCGCGATGCTATAGTGTTGCGCGGATTCTTCCGGAAGATACCCGAGGATCTTCGGATCGATCTTGTTCCCGGAAAGCAATTTCCCTTCCACCCCGAAATACTCGGTCTTGAGAGAGAGAATATCTTCGTCGCTTAATCCGCGTTTCTGGAGCAATTCATCGACACCGCCAGGAAGCGCGTCTGCCTCTTGTTGGATCGCTGCAATATCGGTCTCGGCGATCAATCCTTTTTGGAGAAGGTAGGGGAGGAAATTCATAGAACTACGTGCTCATGATAACAGACCGCAGCCCGCTTGCGAACATAGGAACCGTTATTATTTGGGAGTGGTCTTTGAAGTGGTCTTTTGCGACTGATTCTGGGGAGAAGGAGAATTGGGAAGCGTCGGAGTAAGACTCTTGATGGCATCGGAAACAGCGAACGGGTCGTCACGGCCAATGGCCTCATTCGTGACCGGCACTGTCTGGTCGACAAGTGTTTTGAACGCAGCGATGTCGAACAAGCTGTTGTCGAACCTGAGTTGATCGATGATCGCGAGGGCATCCCTCACTTTCGCTTCCTTTGTGGCAAGATCACTGGTGGGCGTGGTCGCAGCACCCGAAGTATCTCCACCCTGGAACTGCCAATATCCGATGATGATCACGGCTGGAACAAGCAGCACGATCGCGATCTCCGTAATGGTTCCCTTAATGTTCATACTCATTCTTGATCATACGAATAACTCTCGAATCCGAGTTGGTACGTCATGATGGGATGATCTGTCTGGGACATGGAGTCGGTGTTATCGCTGCCTTTGAAGCTGATCATGACGGGTTCACGCAACATAAGACTCTTTTCCATTTGCTCAAGGAATATCTTGAACTGTGGATATGTCGCTATGACCTCGAATTGGATGGGGGTCGATTTTACGTTCTGTGGAGCGTTGCCATTGGATTGCGACTGTTGATCGGATATTATTTTGTCTGCTCTTAGCCCATATTGAGTCGCGAGATTCTGCACATCGATCGCCAGACGGATGGGGTTGATCTCTTGCGGCAACAGCACGCGTAGTCTAGCGTCAGCATCCGGCGGGAATGAGGCATATTTGCGCGCAAGGTCTTGGCGTTTTGCTTCGACCTGGTCCGCTTTTTCGATGTCCTCGTTCAGTTGTGCCTCATTTGCCGTCGCCTGCTGGATACGCCCATATTCCTGGTCCATATAAAGTATGACCACAAATGCTGCGGCGGTGACCAAGAATAACGGGATAAGAAGTTTCCTGAACATATTATGGTGTTGGAGGGCCCCCCCCTCCCGACGGATCAGATACCCTACTCATCATGCTCGTCGACGAGATGCTCGATGTGGTGGTCCCCTGTTGCGACTCGCCCTTGTTGACCTCCTCAACATACTTGATCCCATTCGGGTCAAGAGTAAGGTCTACATCGAACCCCACGTTCCCCGTGACGGGGAGTAATGATACTCCGCTTGTCACAACAGATTTTACGAGCGGATTTTGCTTGAACGACTGTTCCTGAACGTACAACGACATGTATGTCGGCGCTTTCCCCTTAAGCACCACGTGCGGCGCCCCGTCTCGCACAGAGTAATCCAAGCTATTGAACGTAACGCTTTTCAATGTTTCGCTCTCAAGGAACGCGAGGAAGGCGGTGAACGCAACATGATTGAGCAGCAACCGCTTGCCCGTCGTCAGCCGCGCCTCCACTCGCTGCAGTTCTTTGATGCCGTCGATGTCGATCTGATCTGCCTTTCCTGCTAATTCGGCCTCCTTTTGTACAACGCGTGCTTCCACGCTCGTTCTCCAGAAATACAGTCCGCCGGCCGCAATTAGTGTCGCGAAGAAGATAACCGCTGCGACGATCATCGGGATATTGATCTCTCCCGTACGCTTCGCACTCTCGATCTTGATGACCGGTTGTTGCGGTATGAACGACGTATCGAATGGATTTTTGTTCTCCATTTACGACCTTAGTATACCACGCAATATCAAGCGGGTTCTATCAAACCTGTTGATTGTGGATCAGAGTTTCCGGAGAGCCAATCCAAGGGCAACCGCAAATTCCGGCCCCGCCTCCTTGAGTAGTTCGGCCAATACCGCCGGGGCATCGAGTTTCTCGAACACATTCGCGGATTCGACCTTAGTTTCCGGGAACATCTGGGTCACCAGTTCGGGAAACCCTTTGAGGAGGGCGCCGCCGCCGGTAAGGACGATCTTCGAGATCGTCACATGCTTATCTCTCTGATATTTGGAGTAAATGCGATTGACCTCCGCCATGATACGCTCAACAGAAAGCCTTGTGACCTCTGCGATCGACGGATCTTGCGGATCTCCCGGGAGACCTTTTTCTCGCTTCAATTCCTCCGCATCGAGCACTGGAATGCCTCGCGAGCGCGACAGCGCCAAGGTCACGTCCTGCGCCCCGACGTTCACCAGGTGCGAGCTGCGGATCACGCTTCCGTCGACGATCGTGACCTTCGTGTTCCCCGCCCCGAAATCAAGGAGTAATGTGAGGTTGGTGTCATGTCCGAGCGCGGCGCGGATCGAGCTGAACACCTCGATCTCGAACGAAACACTCGTTGCCCCCAGCCGTTTACCGATATCCTGATATCTCGCAATGACATCATTGTGGACCGCCGCCAAGAGCACATCAACCATCGGGCCTGTTTGCTTCATCCGCTCTTCGACGTCCGGATCGACATAGGAAAGCGGCTGCTTCGGGATCACCCACCAATTGAGCGAGACCTCAGAAGTTGCCGTCGGAACATATTTTCGCGCCTCGATCGGGATCATCTCCTTCAATTTCTCTTCGCCGAGATCAGGCATCTCCACGACCGTGAGCAGCGCCGATGTGAGCGGGAGCCCGATCACCATGTCTTTTCCTGTGATCTTCGCTTCTTTGAAAAGGTCGGTCGCCGCCTCGGCGATCTTGTCGTTGGCAAGCTGTGTTACCTGCCCGACCTCAAGTCCGGCCAGTGGTCCAAGTGCGATCTCCCCGTATGTGTCCAAGACCGCTTTCCCGCCTTTCTTATGAACTTGGATCGCCTTGATGAACGCGCTCCCGATATCCACCCCGACGACCCCGGTGTCCTTCTTTCCTTGCAAACTGCTCAGGATCTTCTCGAATGGATTCATGGGAATCATCATACCATGGTCGTGGAGAGGAATAGAATGGGAAAATGGCTTCCCTATTGCGAAACCGTCACCCGCCAGTACACTTCATCTCATGCTACGAGCGATCCTGAACATGCTTTTCCCGCCCCAGTGCATCGGCTGCAACCGGTCCGGGACGACCCTTTGCGCCATCTGCGAGCGCACGATCCATGTGAAACCGCAGGTCCTAGGAAACGGAACCGCCGCGCTCTTCGAGTATCGCAACCCACTGGTCAAGAAGGCGCTCTGGAACTTAAAATACCGCCACCAACGGGAGATGGGAGAATACTTTGGGGTCGCGCTCTATCGTGAGTTCTTCCGTGACCTTCTGGCAACCCCCGAACACGCTCGTCTTCCCATCGTCCTCATCCCTATTCCGCTTACGCGAAAGGAGCGGCGCAAACGCGGCTACAATCATGCCGAGATCATCGCGCGGGCGATCGAGGATTATGCGCTCGCGGACCGTCTTCCGATCGAGGTCGATGTCCGCACACTGAAGAAGGCTCGAGAGACGAAACACCAGGTCGACACGGTGGGGAAAAAAGAGCGAGAAGAAAATCTCAAGGGGGTCTTTGTGGTCGCAGATCCGCGGGGGATCGTAGGAAAGACGATCGTCCTCATCGACGATGTCATCACGACCGGCGCGACGATGCGTGAAGCACAGGAAACACTCAGAGGCGCTGGCGCGGCAAAGGTGCTCGGCATCGCCGCCGCACATTGAGGTCATTGTTGCAGAGAGGGAGGTCGATCAGGGGTTTGGTCACGGATAATTTTCTCGTCGTCACTCAAAAATTCCGCCTGATGAAAGCTAATAATCTGCGCGCCTCGTCCGCTCCCTGCGGTCGCGGGAGCAAAAACCAAAAATTTTCCTTGCATTTCCTTTTCCTCGGCGGGGGATGTGGGGGGAGCCGACAAAAAATGGAAAGGAAATTTTTGGTTTTGCTTCGCCG
>DKBN01000022.1 GCA_002451235.1 Patescibacteria group bacterium UBA6899 | reverse complement strand
ATGCGAGGTACCCGACCGACCCCGTCACCGCGAGGATCGCGAGGATCGTGAATGTCTTAATGACCATCGCCGAAACAGATCCGTGGTAGCGCTGCTTGACCTTCGTCTCACCCAGCGCCTCGCTATCCTCCCAGTCTCCATGTACATCGAAGGAAAGTTTTGAAAGTTCCGGCTCGGCGGAAGATCCCTCAGTCCCACCCGGAGCGTAGAGACCGCGTTTGAGCCGTTCGATGCGACTGCGTTCATATTCCGTTTCCATGCTTTGAGACAGTATACCACGCGCTCTCTTCCAAAAGCATCACAGATGCGTTTCACGCAGGGCGGCATTGATGGCGGGAACGATCTCGGAGCGCAATCGTTTGAGGTCTTCGTATGGAAGCGAGGCGAATGGCGAGAGCAGGAGCTCGGTGCTTTCCGCGCGTACGTTCCCCCAATAACCTAAGCGGTAGAGGATCCGCATCGCGATGACGAGCTCGATGATCGCGACCCTGCCTTTGCCTTCCGCTGCATCCAATTCGGACATCATGTGAAAGAGATCATCGTACAACTCCGAGTTCTTCTCTTCTCCATGCACCAAGCGTGAGAGTAGACGAATAGCTTGGGCCAAGACCGTCCGTTTCTCGCCATCGACGACAATATTCGGGAAGGTTCTTCGCGAGATGGCGCTCGTGATCTTCCATCCGTTCTTCCCGCGCAAATAATCGATCGTTGCCACGGAATAGGGCTGGAGCGAGTAGCGGAGCTTCGATCGGAGCGTGCGAACGCTTTTCGCTCTCGCGCGGATGAACCCGTCCTCACGGGTGAGGGCCCAATAAGTGCGATCATGTTCTCCGGAATCCTCTGCCGAGCAGATGATCGCTTCCGAGTGGCGGATATGATACGACATAGTACGCGCGGAGCGCGATGGTGACGGAAACACCATCGAGTTCGATCGGCGTCCCGTCCTCAAGCTTCGAGAATACGATGTCGCTTGCGCGCGTGGTTGAACGGATCTCGTCCGAGAATTTCCGCACAAGGATCGCTCCCTCTTTGCCTGCGTCACACAATAGGATGATACTCTCCTTCGGGGAGCGACCGGAGCGTTTACGGAGATCCTGGACCGCACGAATGATATCACGCACCATCCCCTTCTCTTTCAATGCGGGAGTGATCTCTGTATGAAGGATGACGTCCCTCTTCTCAATGTGTGGAACATCACGCATACCAACTGTGTCCACTGCACGAATCTCAAGTGTACTTGGTAATATTTTTTCAACATTAAGTTCATCCATCAAGATCTCAGCATACGCGTCCTCGAGCGTTTCTGGGATCGCGATGGATGCCAGTGGTTGGCGAACCTTTCTGCCAGCTACCGCACGTTGTTCGAGCCCATATGCGACATACTCTCTCACCCTTGCCATGCGACTCAATACTTCAGCGTTGACAGAGATCGGTTCCGGCCATGATTCGAGATGCACAGATTCTTTTCTCGACCTTAGAGGCAAACGGAGATAGAGATCGTCTGAGAGAAACGGCATGATGGGCGCAAGCAGGCGCAAAAGCGTAAAGAGCACCCACCCTGTTGTTTCGCTCGCAGGATCGTGCTCTTTCTGGTCATCGGACTTGAGCCGTTCGCGAGAACGACGGATATACCACGTCGAAAGATCATCAATGAACGGCAAGATCGCGCGCGCTGCACGGTCGAGCTCGTGGCTATCGAGCGCACTCGTCATCTCGTCGCGCAATCCTCCTAAGCGAGAGATGATCCATTGGTCGAGCACATGGGAGGGGCTAGGCATCTCCCGAGAGAGCTGCGCGTCTCCCTTGTTGAGATCATAGAGCGACCAGACATTGTCGAGACGGAGCGCGACCTTCTTATAGAGTTCGTCGACGCCGCGCTCGGAGAATCGCAATTCTTCCCCGCGGACGACCGGCGCCCCGATCAGGTAGAGTCGGAGCGTATCCGCGCCGTAACGATCCACGATCTCCATCGGATCAGGATAGTTCTTGAGTTTTTTCGACATCTTCTGCCCGTCCTCCGCGAGGATAAGGCCATTGACGATCACGCTCCGATACGGCATCTGGTCGAATAGTCCGACGGAAAGGATGATGAGGCTATAGAACCACCCCCGCGTTTGGTCGAGCCCTTCCGCGATAAAATCCGCGGGGAAGATCTTCCGGAACAGCTTCCCTTCCGGCATTTTATCGTCCCCCAAGTAGTGCACCGAAGCGAATGGCATCGACCCGGATTCGTACCAGCAGTCGAATACGTCTTTGATACGCTCCATCATGCCCAGCTCGCAAGTGCAATGAAAGGTGATCTCATCGATATACGGGCGATGAAAATCGAGCTCGTAGGTCCTGCCGTGCGGTATCGGAGCGAATAAGAATTCACGCACCTCAGCATTCTCGATATAGTCGTCTCCTCTTGCGTCGCGGATCTTTGCGGACTCCTCGTTTGTCGCGCCCGCAGTGACACAATCAAACATCCAGGACACGTATTCATGGGTAACGATCAATATCTTCTTCTCTTTATGTTTCTCGTCGATATCATAGAGAAATTCGCCGCAGCGTGTACGCATCTCTTCGAGCGTCTCACCACCAGGAGACCGTTCTGTGAACTTCTCCAGAGTCGAGGAGAACTGTCTCCGGTACTCGTCCACGGGGCGGCCATCGAATTCTCCCGTGTTGACCTCGGCGATCCGCGGGTCGAAGATCACCGTTGACCCATTGATCCCAAGCTCTTCCGCGATGATATGTGCGGATTCTTTGGTCCGCTCCAATGGAGATGCAATGATGAGTTCGATACCCTTCTCTTTTAGGTCTTTCGCGGCCATCCGTACCTGTTCCACCCCTTTTTTCGTCAGAGGGTATTTCCCTTCGATCTTCCAATTGACGACGCCCTTCGCATTGGTCTCCGCTTCTCCGTGTCGAATCACAAAATAGGTGTTTCCTGAGGCCGTGCGCTCTTTCAATTGTTCAAGATCCCCGATAACGTCCACTTTCCCGCACTTGTTGCACTTCCATACCGGAAGAGGCGCTCCCCAATAGCGACTCCGTGAGATCGCCCAGTCGCGAGCGCCCTCGAGCCATTTTCCGAACCTACCGTCCTTCATGTTCTCCGGAACCCAGGAGATCCGCGCATTCTCCTCGAGGAGCCGCGGCTTGAGTGCCGTCACATTCACGAACCACGATGACGCGGCGTAGTTGAGAAGCGGCGTATCGCAGCGCCAACAGAAGGGGTAGCTGTGCTCGATCTTCTCCTTCGCAAAGAGAAGACCTTTTTTCGCCAATACTTTAATGACCTCGACATCGGTTGCTGTCGGATCCTCTTTCGGTTTTGCCTGCATCCCCGCGAAATCTCTGGCTTCCGGCTTGATGGTCCCGTCCATCGCCACATGCTGGATCAGAGGAAGCTTCAACTTCTTCGCAAGTTCCATGTCCTCTTCGCCGAATGCCGGCGCTTCATGAACGATGCCTGTCCCATCCTCGGTCGTCACGAAATCCGCGCCGACCACTTTCCACGCGTTCTCACGATTCGGGAGATCCTCGTCGTTCACGTAGTAGTCGAAGAGTGGGACATATGTCTTGCCGACAAGATCCTCCCCCTTAAATTCCTCCAGAACTTTTGGTATGTGATTGGAAAAATATTTCTTTTCTATGAGATTAGCCAACCTGTCTTTCGCAATCACATATGTATTTTTTTGAAAAGTGCTTGGCTTGGGATTTTTCCCTTCTTCAAGTGTTTTGATGTCTTCTGCAACCGGAATGTAGGCATCTTCGATCTTCACGTATTCCAATTCCCGGTTCACCGCAACGGCGACGTTCCCCGGCAAGGTCCATGGTGTCGTTGTCCAAGCGATGAGATACGTTCCAGGTTCGTCCTTGAGCTCGAACTTCACATAGACCGAAAGGTCCTTTGTGTCCTTATAATTCATCCCAACCTCGGAAATGGCGAGCGTGGTCTCGCAACGCGGGCATATATGCATCGATTTGTATCCCTCATAAATGAGCTTCTTATCGTAGAGGGTTTTGAACGACCACCAGATCGATTCCGTATAGGTCGCGTCCATGGTCTTGTAACTCTTCTCCATGTCCGCCCAGCGGCCCATTCGGGGAACGATCTCCTTCCATTCCTTGTCGTACATGAGAACGCTCTCGCGCGCCTTCTGATTGAAATTCTCGACACCGTACGCCTCGATATCACGCTTGTGCTTCAACCCTAGCTCCTTCTCGATAAGGTTCTCAAGCGGAAGTCCATGGCAATCCCAGCCCCACTCGCGGCGCACGTAATGTCCCCGCATGGTCTGATAGCGCGGAATGATATCTTTGATGGTCCCAGCCAGAAGGTGGCCGTAGTGCGGAAGCCCGGTCGCGAATGGTGGCCCATCGTAGAATACGTATGGGTCTTTGTCTTTGGTCTCCTTGAGTGTTTTCTCGAAGATATGTTCGCGTTCCCAGTGTCGAAGCACCGCCTCTTCCCGCTTTGGGATCGACTGTTTCTTCTCTTCTTTCGGAGTCATCCGTCAAATATACCCTATCCGTTCGGTTCGACAAATTCTCCCGGACTCATCTCCATGGGTGCGTCACATTCTCTCAAGGACCGGGATCGCGAGCATATGGAGGCCGTTCTCGAGCGTCGTCCCGACAGCGCGAGCGATATGGACGCGATATGCGCTCTCCCGCCTTTCGCTCACGATCTGCATCTTTCCATAATACGCATTGAATGCATGGGCGAGCATTACTAGATAATTCGCGATATGGTGGGGCGCCAACCCTTCGCCCGCACGTAGCACAACCTCAGGGAATCGCACGACCATCCGCTCGAGATCTCCGATCGGTTCCGTATGCTCGCCAGGCGACCGGATACCGGTTTCTTCAGCCTTACGAAGGAGCGACTTGATGCGCGCGAGAGTGTATTCGAGATACGGTCCAGAATCACCATCGAATGAGAGAGATCGGTCGAAATCGAAGATGATGTCCTTACCGATCTCCTGCCGCAAGATGGAATACTTGACCGCCCCGACCGCGGCCCGTTCAGCGACCTCGACGCGATCAGCGTCGGTGAACTCGTGCTTTTCCGACATGCGCTCCGCGATCTTCGCCTTTGCGTCATCGATGAGCTCGAGCGCTGTGACCACATTCCCTTGCCGCGAAGAGAGTTTCCCGGTCGAGAGCCGGAGCATGCCATGCGCGATGTGCGCGGTGCGCTCCGCGAGCCCTTCCTTCGCATAGACCTTCGCCATCGCCTCGATCAGCACCTTGAAATAATCGGAGATCTCGTTCCCGGTCACGACGATGGATCGATCATATGGGAAATACTCATATTTTAATTTAGCGAGCCCGAGTTCCTTCGCCTCATAGGTCGGGATGCCTTCGGAGTTGATGAACACGCGCGTATGAAATCCATACCGTTCTCCAGGAAACACGACCGCGCCATCACTTCGCTCAAAGATCTCCCCGAGACTCGCGAGCACGGCCGTTTTCCCGAATTCGGCCGTTTCGCTCTCGAAGAAATAGCGATCGAACTTGGTTCCAAGGAGCTTGTATATCATCTCGAAATACTCAAGCGACCACCGCTTCCCATTCTTGTAGAGGGCACTCACCAATGGGTCGGATCCTTCGTAGACCTTCTTGTTGATCGAGGCGATCTCGGTGTGTATCTTTTCGTCCTCCTGGTACGCTTTCGCGCCTTTCGCGTACGCTTTCCCCATGAAATTCGCTTTCGCGCGGAGGTCGGCATCCTCGTGCGGCATTTCTTCGTGCGAATGCATGATCCCCCAGATCGCCATCGCGACATGCATGCCGACATCCCCCTGATAGTTCACTCGCCGCACTTCCGCGCCGTTCGCCTCGAGGATACGAGAGAGCGATTCGCCGATCGTGTTCGGAAGCAGGTGCCCGATATGGAATTCCTTGAATGGGTTCGGGTCCGTATATTCGATGATGACCTTCTTTCCTTTCAGCCGTTCGTTCGTTCCCCACATGTTCTTTTTCTCCGCTGCCTCATCGAGGGTGTGGCGGATCGCGGTTTCGGAAAGACGGATGTTGATGAACCCGGCACCAGCGACCTCGACCGTGCTAATGTTAGGATCTTGTAACTCGCGCAATCTTTGTGAAATATTTTCTGCCACTTCCCGTGGGTTATTCCCCCTTATCGACCATTTGACTCCTTCGTGTTTCACTCCCGGGACATTACTATCAACTGCTTTAGCAAATCCTCTATAGGCAACCATTGCGACATTTGAAGCAAAATCCCCGTTCGCAGGATCGGTAGGGCGCTCCACAACAAAATCAACCTCAGGAATGCCCCATTCCGCAAGGATACTCGTGATCAATGTATGGATGCGTTCTTGGATCTCGATCATAGGCCTGTCTCTGCGCGTACGATCGCTTCGATCAACTGACAGAACGGGGCAATGCCCAGTTCCGCATCGACCACGATCGAACGCTTGCGCCTTAAGTATTCATCATACCCCTTGCGTACGCGGCGGTGAAACGCGAGTGGAGCGGATTCGATACGATCCTTCTTCGCCTTCTCCATGCGTATCCTGCGCTCACTCACTTCGGGGGGAACGGAGCAATACACATAGAGATCCGGCTCGAGCGTTCGAGAGATCTCTCGATCAAGCGCGCGAAAAAGGGGGGCAAGCGCCCTCTGGTCCCGCCCAACGATCTGGTACGCATAGGTCGAGGCGCTCCATCGTTCGCAGATCACATGCCGGCCGCGTTTAATCTCCGGGAGGATGATCTTCTCCATGTGTTCGGCCCGGAGCGCGAAAAAGAGGAGAAGGTCCGAAAGAGGCGAAAGGTCGTATTTCAAGAGTCCTTCGCGACGAATGACCTCGCCGATCTCGCTTCCACCCGGTTCGCGGGTGAAAACAACCTTTCTTTCCGGAAGCATCTTCTTTAAATGCTTCACTGCCGTACCCTTCCCGGCCCGCTCCCCTCCTTCGAGTACGATGAATTTCCCTCGTTTCATGATGGTGTATGTATCAACGCGATCGCTTCATCCAATTTCACAAATAGATCTTCGCGTTCTCCTTCATTCACGAGCATCACGTCAGCCATAGCGATCGGGCCTCCCTGCTCGAGGAATTCGATCTGTGCGCGGTCGCGTTCAATGGCCTGTTCGCGTGTGAATGGACGAACCGAACGATGTTCGAGGCGCTCATAGCGAATCTCGGGGCTCGCATGGATGGCGATCATCTTGAATGAGCCGCCGTAATGATCTTTGAGAGTGAGATGTTCCGTCCACATATACAGGCTTTCGATCAGGACGACATCCGAGGATATTGCATCCACTCGCCTAATGACCTCTTTCGCATAATGGTCTTTTCCAAAGGTATTGCGAAGATCCTCACGTACGATCCGCTCGTTTTCCGGAGTGAGCGGGAGTCCTCTCTTCGCCACTTCATCGAACGTAATACTTCCGAAATAGACCTTAGGCCAACCGTAGCGTTCTTCCAAATATTGGATCGCCTCGGTTTTCCCGCTCCCAGGCATGCCCAACAGTGCGATCACTAAAGGATGCATGCGCTGAGTATAACAAGGGCCATTGGGTTGCGGCACTTGTCATTTTCCGAAAGTCTCGTAACGTGAACGAAGATCCGTTCTTATGGGGCTCAAGATGGAAACCGTAAAGGCTGGCAGACTGTATGAAATGCAGCAATTGGGCAGTGGGGGGCATATTGGCAAGCCGCAGACGATCTGGGTCAGCGATAAGGAACCCTGGGACGGCGAACCTGCAGGTATTCCTCTCTCGACCCTCGCGAAGGTGCTCATTCTCCGCACTAGGCATCTCAATGAGATCCTTCCATGCGAAGAGACCATGAGCGTATTGTGGTATCTCGGAGCAGGCATCGACATCCTTCGGCTCATCGAGGGGTTCGCGCCGACGATGCGCATCGCCGAGACGGTCCGGGGGCACGTGTATACCCTCTGGGATACAGCGGGGATCCCGCACACCATCAGTTTCGTCCGCCGCGGCAGCGGGGTGGTGAAATACCGAAAAGAGTGGCCTGGGATCCAGAGCCAGGAACTTCTTCGTGTGATGATCGCGGTCCTCAAGACCTCGAACCGAGGGAATCCCGATCTCCGGAGAACCGCTATCGATGATCTCAGGCGCGCGCTCTTCTTCTATGAGGCGCGGGCGCTCCGGCGAAAGTCTGACAACGCGGGTCGGACCGCGAAGATGCACGACTCATCGGAACGGCTGCGCCCATGGCGGCCACATCCCTTCGAAGACGTTCCGTTCGATCACGAAGATATCGAGTATCGTTTGGTCGGAGCGGACGGCCACATTCTCCTCTCAGGGGAAGAGGGACAGTGGTTCATGGAGTATCACCTTCGCCGCATCGCGGAGAACGCAAAACAAAAGGCCGCCTGAGGCGGCCTTTTTTTAATACCTTATCGTGCGTCGCTCAGCCTTTCACTTCGACTCCCATCGAACGCGCCGTCCCTGCGATCATCTCGATCGCACCTTCGATGTCCACCGCATTCAGGTCCGGCATCTTGCGCTCCGCGATCTCTTTCAGCTGGGCACGCGAGATCGTTCCCGCCTTCGATGCTGCGTTCTTCCCCGATCCCTTATCCTTCCCGATCGCCTTCAAGATGAGTCGCGACGCCGGCGGCGTCTTCAACACGAATGTGTATGAGCGGTCATCGTAGACCGAGATCTCAACCGGAATGATATCTCCCGCCATTTGCGCGGTCGCAGCATTGAACTTTTGGATGAATTCACCGATATTGATACCTGCTTGTCCCAAGGATGGACCGATCGGCGGTGCAGGGGTCGCTTTTCCGGCAGGGGCGACGATCTTCACTTTTTTAACTACTTGTTTGGCCATATGTCGTTATTGATCCTTCAGCGAGAAGCCCGTATTCACGGCGCCAAAGATCGACCGATACTACTAAAAGCGGGGGGAAACTGCAATGTCAGATCTTCTTGATCTGGAGAAAATCGAGTTCGACCGGCGTCTCTCTTCCGAACATCGGGACCATGACCTTCACACGTCCGCGCTCGGCATCCACTTCTCCCACCTTCCCCTCGAGCTCCTTGAATGGGCCGTCCGTGATGATGACCGACTCGCCGACGGAGAGATCGATCGCGTGCTTGGCGATCTTCGCGCCCATGCGTCCAAAGAGCTGGTCGATCTCGGACTGGTCCAGAGGCACCGGCACGACGCCTGCACCGACGAATCCGGTGACGCGTGGCGTGTTGCGCACCACATACCAGGAATCCGGGTCGTAGATCATGTTGACGAGCACATATCCCGGGTAGATCTCTTCTTCGACCTCAACACGCTTCCCTCCCTTCATCTTGATCTTCTTCTCTTTGGGAACGATGACATCAAAGATCTTGTCCTCCATACCGAGAGACTCGATGCGTTGCTTCAGGTTGCGCACCACAGCATTCTCATACCCGGAGTAGGTATGGATCGCGTACCAATGGCGCTCGTTGATCCTTTGTGTTGTTTCGTTGGTGTCTTCCATAACGATGTCATTAGATGCCGAGCAAACGCTTCAGCACGTCTCCGAATCCATAATCAAGCGCGCCAAGAAAGAGCGCGACCACGATCGATATCGCGACCACGAGGATCGTGTTATTGATGGTCTGCTGTCTTGTCGGCCAGCTGACATGGCGCAATTCCGCACGCGTATCCCGAAGATAATCAAAAAGTCCCATACGATGTCGTTCGTTACCCAGTAAGTCCCCTGACTAAAAACCGCCCCCCTGGGCAGCACTTCATGGGGTGACTATACTCTTTTCTCTCCCGCTGTCAAACAAGAAACGGCCTCGTATTAAGGCCGTTCTTTGTACCATCCCCGAGAGGATCATTTGATCTCGTAAACGATGGTGACATTCGAAGTGAATTTGTTCTCTCCTGTCGGAATGACAGCAGATTTTGTCGCGGCAGTGTCTGCCGCCATTGCGCCGCCGACTCCGAATGCATATGGGGTCGGATACGCTCCGCCCTCATTGAAAGACACGATCCTCACAAGCGTGACTCCGAGTTGATCCGCTAATACTTCTGCCTTCTTCTTGGCGTCAGCGATCGCGAGTTCGCGTGCTTTCGCCTTGACTGCATCATCTTGATCGACGGAGAACGCGATATTGCTCAGGTTGGTCGCGCCGCGATCACCGAGGCCCGAGAGGATCTTCCCGGCATCGTCGATCTTGCGGATCTTCACCGATACCCACTGCGTCGCTTCATACCCCACGAGCACTTGTTTCCCCGTCGGCGGGCAATATCCGCCGGGACACACGACCGTCGTCTTATCCTGATGCCATTCGTACTTCGGATTAAAGGTGTAACTCTCGTTCTTGATGTCCTTCTCCACTATCCCAGAATCCTTGAGGAACGCGAGGATCTTTCCCATCGCATCCGCGATCTTCTGATTCGCTTCTGAGACCGTGGGCGATTCCTGCACGATCGCGAATGAAAGTTCGGCGATATCCGGCGCTTGATAGACCTCCCCCTCTCCGGAGACGGAGATGGTCGTTTGGGGCGAGATGTCCGAACCGATGAGCGAATAATGCTTGATCTCAGAGAGGAACATCATTCCCATCCAGAGCGCGCCAGCGAGCGCGGTGAGCGCCAATGTCTTTGCGAGCATCTTCCTTTCTGTCCCCCATTCAGAACCGTTCATATGTCATGATTGGTTATTGATAATGATTTCTCTTTGACCTACAGTATAACGCCGAGACGGGTGGGTTGTGACCGTTGACGCCCACCAAAGACCAAGATACAGTACTCATGCTGTCGTGCGAGCCTCCTAACAACTGGAGATTCTCGGCGGGGGCAGTCGGCCGACCACGCCGAACCTAAGGCGCGTTTACCCGCGCCTTTCCCTTACCCCTCCGTCGTTCATTTTCCGTCTGCATCTTCCTCACGAGCGTTTCGAATCGTTCGCCCCGTTCGAATTCATGTTTGAACTTTTCAAAACTTGCTGCGCCTGGCGAGAAAAGAATGATCGCGCGCTTCCGCGATCTCTTGCTTTGCGTGAGTGCTTCGCGTACACACACATCAAGATCCTCATGTGGCGCGGAAACCTTGTAGCCTATACGAGCGAGAGCGGCCGATAGTTTCTTGGTCGCTGAACCATTGAGGAGTGTGAGGGAAGACGGCGGTACGCGCTTCTTCACCAAGCGTGCAAGCTCGCCGAATGAGAGCTCTTTGTCCGTTCCGCCGCAAATAAGAAAGATCTCGCCTTCCTTCGAGAACCGCTCGATCGCAGCTATCGTGCCATCTGGGGTCGTTGCGGTCGAGTCGTTGACAACAGTGAGGCGTGGCGCCCGAAACACGATCTCTTCGCGCATCCGCGGACCCACGAGCGCGCGAAGGTCGGAGGACGTGATCCGCGTTGCTGGGTCGAACAAGGCGACCGCGAGCACAGCTGCGAGAAGATTCGATACGTTGTGCTCTCCGTACTCATGTAGGAACGCGCGTACCGGAACAACTCTCCGGTCCTCTCCAAAAAGGCGTAACATGAGGTACCCGCGGTCGATGTATGCACCATCGTACGAGCGCGGGAGCCGTGTGAGCGAGAACGCATAGAGCTTCGAGCGGCGCGGTTTTTTTGCGAAATATGAGAACCAACGGTTGTCATAATTGAGGATCAGGGAGTCTTTGGCGGTCTGATGTGCGAAGATATTCGCTTTCGCGTCAGCGTAATCCTCCATCCCATCGTAGGTATTCAAATGATCCCGATAGAGGTTCGTGATGACCGCGATCTTCGGCGATCGGCCAGCAACGGGGGCAAGTTCCAATTGCCAGGAGGAAAGCTCTACGACGTGCGGTTCCCCCGATGGGAACGAGCGATCGACCTCGGAGAGGAGCGGGTTCTCCGGCGTGTTCCCCGACGCTTTCACGTTGTGATGTTTCCTTGCGAGAAGCTGCGTGATCCATTGGGTCGTCGTCGTCTTTCCGCGAGTCCCAGTGACTGCGATGACCGGGTGCTTCGCGTAGCGGAAGAATAGACTCGCATCGTT
This sequence comes from Patescibacteria group bacterium UBA6899, assembly GCA_002451235.1. Classification (GTDB taxonomy): domain Bacteria; phylum Patescibacteriota; class Minisyncoccia; order Phycocordibacterales; family UBA6899; genus UBA6899. The sequence continues at coordinate 14,044 of DKBN01000022.1, read as the reverse complement.
CTCCACTCGTTTCCCAAGATCGAATGCGATCTTTCGCCATGAGCTGCGCTTCTGCACGCCGGGACCAAGAAGGATGAGATCGCTTGTACGGAAATCCTCTTCATGCTGTCCCCCCAACACGAAACGGATATCGCGCCGCTCCCTTTCGGTGAATCGCGCGAGCGAATGCGAGAGCTCGCTCGCGCTGCGCATATCCGTCACCGTTACGGCCGCACCACGTTTCAGAAGCCATTTCGCGTTCGCGACCCCACCGCCGTGGGCGCCCAATATGACCACGAGCGTCTTTGTGCCCGCGAGGGATGAGGCTCTGCTTTTGTCGTTATTGGAGTTCTTTTTGGATCTTCGCATTTTCCGTGTTCATACGCTGCCGCGCCTCCTGGGCTCCCTGAAGCGAACGAAAGTACGGGTCACTCGCCGTCGCGTGTGCAAATGGATCGGTATCGCTGGCGGACGCGCCCGAAGTATCGATCGCTCGCTGTGCATTCTCCCGAGCTTTTTTATCGAGGGACCACGCCCAAAATAGCGCGCCGACGATCGCAGCCGACATTACGAGCACGAGGAGCACCGAGCCACTACGTTCATTTGGTCCGCGTCGTTGTAGCGGATTGCTCGAGCACGACGAGATAGTTGAGTGTTGCGTCATCGACACGCTTATCTTTGAGAAGTTGGGCGACGGTTCCTTTCGCGATGGAGCCATCCTTGCTGTCGGGCACCTCGACCTTGAATAGGGGGACGTTGGTGAATCGCTCGAGCACTGTTCCATCGATGGACTTGATGAGCTCTGCGGCATCCGTTTCACTCACGCCGGCAGCAAAACCGATGATGACCTGATTCGAGATGAACTCTTTTCCAGTGCCCTCTTCCTGCACGACCGAACCGACGACCTTGCCGGGAACTCCCGGGGGAAGCGGGGTAGCGGGAGGGAGCATCTTCTCGGGGGCAAGTACTTTGCGCGCGAAAAGTGCGACGATGGCGATGACGACTACCACTCCTGCGATGCGAACAATATACGCAGTCCGTTTCAATGCTCCTTGCTCTTCGGTGGCTACAGCCTCAGGGACTGCTTCCTCATGGTACTCCTCGTTCATGGCGATATCATACGGCTTCAGAGACTCCCCCGCAAGTTTGGGTTTGTTGATATGGCATCCCGAACCTCGGTTTTCTTCCCGTATGCGTTATACTGAAAAACCATGAAATATGTGATCGGAGCGTCAGCGGGGCTTGCGTTTCTCCTGGGACTCTACGCCTGGTCGCTTTCGGGGCATCCTTCATACATCAATTACCCCCCGCGCGGTGGGAGGATCGTGGCGTTCGGAGATAGTCTCACGCAAGGCGTCGGTGCACCAGACGGGGAAGGATTCGTCGCGCAGATCTCCAAGCGCCTCGGCATTCCCATCGAAAACGCCGGGGTATCGGGAGATACGACCCGTGATGCGCTCAAACGAGTGAACGTCATCTTAGCCCAGAACCCTGATATTGTTCTCGTCGAGTTCGGCGGGAACGATCGCTTGCAAGGGATCTCTGAACAAGAGGTCTTCGACAATCTTCGGACGCTCATTGGAGACATCCAACGAAGCGGTGCATTCGTGATCCTCCTCGGAGTGCGCGGTGGGATCGCGAGCGACCCGTGGAGTGGTGATTTCCAATGGCTGGCGGATGAAAGTCATACGCTGTATATCCCCGACATATTGAGGGAGATCCTCAGAGACCCGGCGCTCCTTTCCGACGAAGCGCACCCGAATAGCGAGGGGTACACGCGCATCGCCGATCGGATCACTCCCATTCTGGGTTCCGTAGTGGCGGAGATCAAGCTACCCGTGGAGCATCCGTGAGATCCTACCTAACACTTCCATCGCGGAGCGGAGGAATGGTGTCCGGTCGCCGCTCTCGATGACGTAAGCAAAATCCGATCCATCGGGAGCATAGATGAACCGTTCGCGGATGAAATCCCTGATCGCTTCGATGTCTGCACGCGGATCGGAAGAATCTAGGACGATGATCGCGATGGGACGCTCACCGAACTCCGAAAGCGGGATGCTCCAGATCGCCGCCGCGGACGATTTCCCTCCGGCGCTCTCGGGCAAGAGTCCACCTCGGTATCCAGCATCTCCGGGAAGCCATGGATTCTTGTTCGCCCACTGGAATTTCTCCTTTCCGTTCGTTTCATTGACAACATGGTCGTCCTGAAGGGTGACATTAAGGAGGAATGGTTTGCTCTCTCGCAAATACCGCAGCAGCATGAACGCGTCACGCGGAGAGAATGTATTTGAAACGCTCCCGGTCGAGCTTGCGAACGACGCTCCAGCCATCCCGATCGCCGCGGCCTTCTCGTTCATCGCGCGCACGAACGAACGTTCGCCATGGTCCGCCGCGAATGCCTTCGCCGCCAGATCGTTCCCACTGAAAAGGAGTGGGTACACAAGGGCCCCGATAGGGACCTCGTCGAGGAACCCTGCTTCTACCTTCCTTGGGATCGGTTTCCCGAGAAGTAGCTCGCTCATACGCACCGTCTTGTATTGGTCTACTGTTTCAACCGCGGCAAGAGCCGAGAGAAGCGCGCTTAGTCCGTTCGCCTGGGCGCTCGATGTCGCGTTATGCGCCCAGAGAACATCGCCGCTCTCCAGGTCCGCCGCAATGAATCCGCTTGCTGAGATTGGTGGCGGTTCATCCCCGTTCTTCAGGAAATAGTGGAAGGTTGTCGTCGCAACGAGCTCTTTCGTACTACCAACGACGCGGATAGGCGTTCCGACGTCAGCGAAATCATAGACCTCTTTTGCATCATCGGTGGAGAGCCGCACACATCCGCCTGAGTATCCTGCCGACACCGGCGTTCCGTCCTGGTAATATGGCCAGCCGTGGATAAAAAAATTTCCGAAGAGTTGCATGCTATACGGCATCCATACATGCCCGATCGACGAATAGTGATTCGGCTGTTTTGACTCTATTGAATAATTTCCCTGCGGAGTTTCCCAGAATGTCCCCTCTCTCCCACGCGAGAGGATGTTGAGGGTACGAAGCATTTCGCCACTGGAGGAAAGTCGCACCTTCATTGCTCCGAGGTCAATCTCGATGAGCTTTCCCTCGGGAGCGATCCCCAGCTCGCGAGCGATCCGTTCGTTGGAGACACGGAACAAGAGTGATTGCAGGGATTCGTGCGCGATCGGCGATGCGCCGCTAACGCTGAACGCAGGAACGACCGAGGCCGCAAGAATGAACCCGATGAAGGAGAGCGAGAGACCAAGCGCGAAGTATCGGGAACGTTTCTCTTCGATCATGTCGACTGGGGCCGTCCGCTCGGATCAGGGGTGCGCACCAGAAAGAACGCGATGGTCGCGGCGAGCGCACCGAGGGTGTCGGAGAGCATATCCTTCTGCGCGTCCCAAATATCTCCTTGGCTCCCGAGATATGCTGCCCCCGCTTCCGGGCTTGCGGACGCGGCATAGACCCATTCGACGAGCTCATAGCTCATCGCGATGGTTGCGATCGTGAAGATTGGATACGTGAAGAGGATGAATCGATTAGCGACCAGACGCTTTGTCGCGAGCCATTCCGCGATCGGGAACGCATAGAACCCGACACTGAAATGCGCGAGGCGGTCATAATTGTTGCGTTCGAACCCGAGGAGGTGCGTCACCCAACCGAATGGAACGCGCTCGAATGTATAATGCCCCCCGATCGTGTGAAGGAACACTAGGACTGCCATCAGGGCATATGAGAGGTTCGTAAATCGGATCCCTCGCCAATAAAGGACGACGATCGTCCCAACAATGATCCAGACCGTCGCGTTCTCAACGAACCAGGTTATTCGGTCATACGGAGCGATCGTGAGGGCAGCGAAGAGTGAAAGATAGACCGCGAGAAGAACGAGTGCGAACTTGTTTGGACGCTCCATTCTCGCATTATATCAGGTCGTTCATGGTCGAAACGTCGTTCTCCCCATCATCTCTGGCACGTTCCCGTTTCTTGACCATAATGCGCGCGACGACGATCCCGGCGATGATGATCAAGATAAAGACCCATTCTTCGAATCGTTTCACCTTTCCTAACGCTGCCTCGATGGCATCACCGAACAAGAAACCGACGTTCGCGAACAAGATCGACCATAGCGCCGCTCCAAGGATATTGAGCACGAAGAATCGCTTGAATGATATCTTCGTGGCTCCGAGTGTAGCCGGGATAAGCATACGAAAGCCGTACATGAAGCGCGAACCAAGGATGAAGAGGTTCTGATACTTTCCAAGGAGTCGGACGACGTACGCGATCCTCTGCGCCATTTCCGGCCTCCGTTCCAGATATTTCCTTCCCTTCCACCTTCCGAACAAAAAGAAGAATTGATCCCCCAGCGTGGCGCCGATCGTCGCTATGACGATCACGTCTCCGAGGCGCAGGTAGTGTTGATGTGCGGCGAACCCGGCCAAGATGACGACCGTTTCCCCCTCGATAAGAGTAAAGAGAAAGAGGACGGAATAGCCGTATGTCTGGAGCAATTCTGCGACCACGTGATGCATGCGCGAGGATTATAGCACGAACCGCCTTTCGGCGGTTCCATCGAGGCTATTTCTTCAAGAGATCGCGGATCTCGGTCAGGAGCTTGATGTCCGCAGGCGGCTCTGCGGGAGCGGGCGCTGCCTCATCCTTCTTCTTCATCGTATTCATGGCCTTGATGACCATGAAGAGAGAGAGGGCGACGATAATGAAGATGAACGCCGCTTGGATGAACTTTCCGTACGCGACAGTCGCTGATTCGACTTTGAATGAGAGCCCCGAGAAATCTACTCCTCCGGTCGCAACTCCGATGAGAGGCATGACGATGTCTCCTACGAGGGAGGTGACGATCGCCCCGAAGGCACCACCAATAATGACACCGACGGCTAGATCGACGACGTTCCCTTTCATTGCGAACGCTTTGAATTCATCGAAGAATCCTTTCATAAAGTGATGTATATCTTATAAGCGATACCATAATATCATGAAATCCCCTCAGGCGAATAACGACTCCTGTTCGATATTTGTCCTTTCGCCTGCTTCTTCCGTGATGGTTGGCTGGGAGATCCCGCGAGAATTGGAACGATCACCAGAGTCTCCTTTGCTTTCTTGTTCGAACCCGAACGGATCTCCATCCTTCCGACCTATAGAGATCATACCCGGCAGCCTTCGGAAACTACCTTCGAACTGACGCATCATCTCCGGGGCACGCAGGGCAGCCGCAGGATGGAAAAGCGGGACGACGATCCTTCCTCCAACATGGAACTCTTTCCCTTGATCGCGTGTGATCTTCGCGTCAGGAAGAAAATAGTTCATAGAGAATCTCCCCAAGGGGATGATGACCTCGGGGTCGATGATATCGACCTGTCGCGTTAGATAAGGTCGATACGCGGCGATCTCCTCTGGGGTCGGGTCCCGATTCTCGGGCGGGCGGCGTTTCACGATGTTCGTGATGTACACTCCTTCTTCGGTCCACCCGATCTCTCGGATCATCCTTCGCAATAATTGGCCGGCACGACCGACGAACGGTCGTACTTCCCTGTCTTCGTTCGCTCCTGGAGCTTCGCCGATGAAAAGTACTCGCGCGGAAGCATCTCCCTCTCCGAATACGAGATTCGAGAAACCGAACAGCGGTAATGACTCGTCCTTCACCATGAATTCGCACAATCGTTTCAGCGCTTGTTCTTTCATGCCATTCGCGTCGTCTCTCCAGAAAAGAGGAGCGCCGCTGCGATCACGGCGGTCTCGGCGCGGAACGTGAACTTGCCGAGAGTGACCGTCGAGATGCCACGGGCGGAGAATCCTTGCCGTTCACCCTCTGTCCATCCCCCCTCCGGGCCAATCAAGAATCCGACCGCGTGCGAGGCGTGAGGAGCAGCGTTACTCCCCCCCTCGTCGCACGCGTAAAGCTCCATCGCGGGACCGAACTCATCGAGCGCCTCGGTGAGCGCGAGTGGTTCGACGATCTCAGGGATGTCCGCCCGCCCACACTGCTCTGCTGCTTCGATGACGATCGCACGCATACGCTCGAGCGGGAATCCGGTCTTCTCGGTACGCTCCGCGATGATCGGAACGAATCGTTTCGCGCCGATCTCCGTGCACTTCTGCACCACCCATTCGTTCTTTTCTTTCTTCAATAGCGACCAGCAGACAGTCACATCCGACGCCGGCACCTTCGGCATGATCTCTTCGTCGAATTCTAGGGATGCAGCATCGCGTTCGTATCCTGCGATGCGATACTGGCGCTCAATCCCCATGTCGTTGAAGATCCTCACCGGTTTTCCCACGGGGATACGCAAGACCTTTGCCCATTGATGGACCAATGAGGGATCCTTGACCTGGAGCGCGTCGCCGAGCTGTAGCGGAAGGTAGAATCGATGTACCTTCATGTGTTCACGCTATCACGCCCGGGCGGGGGGAACAATCATCTGTCGCTCCCCGGAATACTGTTTTCGCCTCCATTCTCCTGCCGCATTCCCTCTTTGTTCCGGTTGGGATCCACATGACCTGCTCCGACGTCTGATGGTGTTCCGGAAGGATCGCGACCCATGGATGATCCAACGTTGGCACGCAATTCCTGGCTATTTCCCCCTAACTTACGTTGTGCATCGGACGAGGACCTCTCATTGTTCGAATGATCGTTCCCCCTCGTATCGTTCTCTATTGCTTTGCTCGTGCTCGTCCCATTCGTGTCTCCCGATGTTTCCTCGAGCATCGGACGCTGTTCTCCCTGGAAACGGCTGATGGTCCGTTCGATCTTCTCGATCTTCTGCCGCGATGGAACGTCCGTCGTCGCATCTTTCGAGTCTCGGAGATCACGAAGCGCCTCATCGATATGTTTCTCGATCGTACGATCTTTGAAGGCAGAGGTCGTCGTAGCGCGATGGCGGTAGAAAATGCCTGTGCTCGTCGCGAGATGATCAAGATCGTGCTCGGTAACTGTGGGGAGAACGATGGTCGAGGTCGCGGAGACCATAGTGTCCAAGGTCGAGGTCGCTTCATCTCCATCGTCGTCTTGATCGTTCCATTCGACTCCATGCGTATACGCGAGCGTTTTCACCTCTTGAAGACGTTCTGCCGCGAACTCGACTCGCAGCTGCGTTTTTTGTGCCGCGCTCGGAGCGATCGCGACCCGCAAATGTTCGATGGCAAGCTTGGTCGGGAACAGCACGTCCCCAGGAAGCGCCTGGCCCGAGGCGTAAACGGTCACGACCCCACTGGAAAAGAGTACGAGCGCCACTGCCCCCGAAACGGCCGCGATCTGTCGCCTACGGAGTTTCCGCGACCTTCGTGGCGAGAGGCCGAATGAGACCCCGGCCCACAAAGACTCTCGCTCTTCGGAGGCGAGCTTTGGCGCAATGCTATGGAGTTGTCGTTCGAGGTCGTTCATGTTTTTTATATTCGTTTTGCTGTTGGATTGTCGGTTCGATCGTATCCTTGGGCGATCAGAGTGTCGCGCAATTCTCCGATCGCTCGATGATGCCGGACCTTGGCCGCCGATTCACTGATATCAAGCACGTGCGCGATCTCCTTGAAGGAGAGGTCCGACCAATTCCGAAGTGAGAGGATCTCGCGCGATGTCTCAGAGAGCTGATCGAATCCCTTCATCAGCCCACGGTGGTATTCATACTCGGGCACGATGGCGAGAGTCTCATCCCGATCTCCGACCTCTTCCATCCGTTGGTCCAAAGACCCGGGCGCGCGCTTCCTCTCGCTATAATATTTCGTAAGTTTACGCTTCAAGATGAGGAAAACGAAGCCGTGGAACTCCTGGTCAGAACGATATGAGAACGACTCGACCCCGCGCCAGAGGTCGATGAAGGTCTCTTGGACGAGGTCCTTTGCCGATTCGCGTTCCTTCGTATGGGCATACGCGTGTGCGAATAGACGGTCATTCAAACGGTCGAAAAGAACTCGGAAAGCGTCGTGGCTTCCCGACCTCACGCGCTCCAGCAATGCTTGCAATGGAAGGTCCTCCATGATCGGTAGTGCCTACGATACACTTTATATGGAGAATGAGCGAGGGGACGTTACATATGAAATAAAATGACATCGCATTTCGCGATGTCATTTCAGAGGAGCTCGTGGAGGAACGTGCTTCTCACTGGGCAAACGCCCGTCAGGTATATGCGCGCGGGCGCGTTATCGGTTACACCCCCGAAACGATCTGATACCCCACGGCTTCCCAGGCAGCGATCCCCCCTTCAAGATCATGCACATCTCGGAATCCTAATTCACTCATCATCCCAAGCGTTTTCCCGCTCCGGTTTCCGCTGTGACAGTAGATGAGGTATGACTTGGTCTTATCCAGGGCGGCAAGCTTTTCCTTGAAATCGGACTGATAGAAATCGATCTCACTCGCCCCATCGATATGTCCGGAACGGAATTCGTCTTCCGTACGGACATCCAGCAAGATGATACTCTGCGAGATCGCAGAGCGGAACGCCGCTGGAAGAAGCGATGAGATCCCGGGACCGGTTGGAATAGCGACGCGACTCGTGCCAAGGAACATTAGTCCTATGGCAGCGGCCGCGAAAGTGCCGAGGAGGATCGCGGTCGAAGATATTTTTCCTGCCCGTGTTGCGGTCGCTCGCATATTAGGCGGCAAGAAGCTGGTCGAATACCTTTGGTTGGAACCCGACGATGACCTCTCCTCCGATGTCGATGACGGGAACCCCCATCTGCCCGCTCTTGTTGATCATTTCCATCGCTTTCGCACGATCGCGGGAAACATCGACATCCTCGAAGGTGACGCCTTTCTTCGTGAGATATTCCTTCGCAAGAACACAGTATGGGCAGGTCGGGGTCGAATAAACAGTGACAGATCTTTGCATAGTGATGCTATAGATAACGGATAATATTCATGAATGCGTCGCTTCGCGCGCGTATTTGCACGCGAGGCGCTTGAGGTCGAGAGCGAATGGATCTGTGGAGAGCGCATAGCAGATGCGCTTCCCGTTGCGAACGGGAGAAACGAGACGCTCTTTCGCCAACGCCTGCAAGTGGTGCGATACCGTCGCGACGCTCTCTCCCGAAAGCTGCGCGAGCTCGGAGACGCACGCTCCCCTCCTACGCACCAAAGCGCAGACGATCGTGAGCCGCGTGCGATCGCCCGCAAGAGCGAATCTCTTCGCAAGCGTCCCGATGGTGTTCTTCGACCTCATACATTCAAATGTATGTTTGAATGATATCTCTGTAATATTTCTTGTCAAGAAAAGAAATTCCCGCAGCCTTCTGGCTGCGGGAGTCAATGAATCACCCATCAACGGTATCCACCGTTGATGGTGATCTCGGCGCCAGTCATGAACGAGCCACCGGAACCAAGCACGAACACAACTACTTTCGCGATCTCTGCCGGTTCCGCCATCCGGCCAAGCCAAATGCGCGAGAGTACGTCTTTGCGCTCGTCATCAGGGAGTGAGTCGTTCAGGGGGGTTTTTGTCCATCCTGGCAGGACCGTATTGATACGGATCCCATTTTTCGCGAAGTGGTAAGCAAGTTCTTTCACAGACAAATTCATGCCTGCCTTTGAGGAGTCATAGTGCGCCGAGATCGGTGACCACGAGACCGTCGAGTTGTCGGAGGAGATCGAAATGATCGAGCCTCTGATCCCTCTCGCGCGCATACGTTTGGCGACCGTGCGCACCGCAAAGAAGTTCCCCGCCATGTTCACTTCGATGACCTTCTGCCATTCTTCCGGCGTCTGCTCCTCAAGTGGGGTATTTGGAGAGATCCCAACGGTATTGACCATCGCGACAACCTCTTCCCCCGCCCACAAAATGGAGGACTCAAGCACTGCATCGACCTCTTCCGAGGACCTGATGTCCTTGAGGAGGAATGCCCTTACATCATGACCTTCCCGGGTAAGCTCGGCTTCGAGTTTTTCCGCGCGTTCTTTGTTCCCAGAGAATGTGAACGAGACTTTGGAGACCCCGTTGGCGAACAGTGCGCGGATGATCTCCGATCCGATACCGCCACCCCCCAGGACGAGTGCATGGCCTGAAACATTTCCAATGTACTTCTCCTTTTCCATGATATTCTCCAAGGTTAACTGTTGATATTATATCATATTTTTCATATAATCGCAATGTCATCAATTCATTTGATGAATGTCCCGCCGGCAAGCTCTTCGAAAGCCGTGGTAAGTTCTTCCTTCGTATTCATCACTATCGGCCCGCGCCAAGCGATGGGTTCCCCGATCGGCTTTCCGGAGATGAACAAAAACCGCACTCCGGCAGTTCCCGCCCGTACCCCCACATTCTCTCCTACACTCTCGAGAAGGAGAATATTTCCCTTCTCATATTCTATCCTTCCATCGCCGACCCCGATAGCCCCGTCGAACACGTAGATGAATGCTGTATCACCGTTCGCCACTTTCCTTTTCCACTCTTTTCCCCCCTCGAGTTCGACATCGAGGTACGCCGGCATTGCCATGATATCCTCGACGGGGCCAGAAACGTTACCTGCTTTCCCGGCGATCACTTTAACCTCCGCCCCTTGGTCGCTCGTTTTGGGAACGTCCCTTGCTTTCACATCTTGATATCTTGGCGTCATCATCTTGTTCTCCTTCGGAAGATTCACCCAGAGCTGGAAACCGAGCACGCCACCCTGCCCCTCCGGCATCTCTTCGTGGATGATGCCGCTTCCCGCCGTCATCCATTGGATGTCTCCCTGGCCGATCATACCGGAATTCCCGATGCTATCTTTGTGGCGCACATCGCCGTCAAGGATATACGTAACCGTCTCGATGCCTCGGTGTGGATGCCATGGAAATCCCGGAAGATAATCCGCGGGGTTCGAAGACGAAAAATCATCGAAGAGGAGAAATGGGTCGAATTTAGACACCTCGAAGTAGCCGAAGCCGCGACGAAGACGCACTCCGGCTCCTTCTAGGGTCTCGTGCGCGCGCAAAACCTTTTTGATCTTCCGTCCGATCACCACTCAAGCATGGTAGCACGCGTTCGCTATTTTACCCCTAGAGAGCCTTGAGATATTGGTCGGCAGCCTCGGTGCATAATGCCGCTGCGTTCGTGTCCTTGGTCCGCGCACAGAACGCGCGCGCTTCAGCGTCGCCATGATGATATGAAATGATGTCCTTGACCGCGCCGACCACGCAATTGTCGTACGCCTCGCGCGAGGGAGCGAGCTCGCAGATCGCTTCAGCCTGCTCCGGGTTGGAGAGGGTCGAACCGGATGCATCGCGTCCGGCGCTCTGATAGCAGGTTGTCGCAAATCCAAGATCTGCTCTCGCGCACAGATCGAACACGTTCTTGAAATCGTTCCCGTTCTTCGAGAGCATGTAGGAGGTCTGCATCAGATAACATTGTTGTTTGAATGGCAGTTCGACCACGTCGCACGGATAGAGGAGATCGTCAGGTTTGAGATCTGCTTGCCCGTGATCGCGCACGTCTACCATCACGTTCTCCATGAATACCCCTCCATAGCAGGATTCTTTCTCCCATTCGCCAGTGAGCTTTCGGCACAATCGGAGCGACTCACTCAGATCATCCTCTGTCATCGCCATCATGCCATGCCCGAGGCCGTGGACGCAGTTGAAATAGTCGAACGAATACCGTTCCTTCCCTGGGACACCAGCACAAAATGAATCGAGGCTCGTTTCGACTGAACCTTTGCCCGCGTTCGAGACGAGTTCTTCGACCACCCCGTGGTAATATCCCGACCAGCAGAAACTGTCCCCGTGCTTGAACGCCTCCATGATGGTGCCATATTTCTCGAGCGCGCGATGACCGATCTCATGGGCTAATTGATGGCACTGGCTCGCGACGTAGGGGTTGGTTTTATATTCCTCCTTGAGGCTCTTCATCGCCGAGTCGGTTCCCGCAACATCGGTATACGCCGCATATTTCTCCTTGTAGCAGAGGAGATCCTCCGCATGCACTGCGTCGCGGCAATTTGAGAATCCCGCGAGCGCGGTCTCGTCGACGAGCTGTCTGGTCTCATTACGAGCGATCGCAAAAAGACTTGCCCCCGCCGCCCAGAACGCGAGAGCAAGAACTCCGACGAACGTGTACGACGGTCTTCCCTTCATGGATTCGCGCCTCCAGTGGATCCGTCCGTGGGCGGGTCCTGCCGTTTCGCCGTCAATACGACCAGAAACACGATCACAAGCACCGCTGCTCCCATCCCTGCCCATGGCACCCAAGCGTGCCGCTCCGTGAATCGGCTTTCTTCGGTATCGCAGACATCGCCGATACCATCGCCATCAGTGTCGCGCTGGTCGGGATTATAAACACTCGGACAATTATCCCTCGAGTTAAAGATGCCATCGCGGTCGAAATCATCGCACGCATCACCGATGCCGTTGCCATCCACATCCTTCTGGTCCGGATTCGATACGTCAGGGCAATTATCACGTGCGTCCGGTATGCCGTCATTATCCCGATCGGACGCGATGAATGAAGGATTCGTGATAAGCGCTAAAGAGGTGATCGGAATGACGATCGGGTGCAGATTCGGCAGATCGCGAAAATAAGCCTGGTCATTCACTGTAATGGCACGATCGGAATCGAGGTAAACACGATATGCGGTCTTCGGCTGAGCGATGAATTCGATCGCCTGCGTGGTCGTGTATGTCTTCCTGCTATCTTGCATATAGATCTCAGAAAGTCGGATCGGTTGGCTGTGTTCTATCGTCACCATCCATTCTTTTCCCATCGTTTGCGGGAACGCCATCCCACGTGCCAAGCCAGGACTACGAACGAACACGACCCGTTCACCTGCGCCTTCTTGGTCACGGACAGAAAGTGAGATGTATTCCGGCAACGCGGAGTTGGGGGCGACCTCGTTCAGAAGCTGCCAAGAGGATATCGGTTGATCATACTTGAGTGTAAGGGTATGTACGGTCGGCTCGGTAGCACCCGGAGCGACCGGGAGGTCGACATAGGTATACACCTCATTATCGTAGAGACGACCAAGGTCCCCAGCGACTTTCGGCACAACGGTGATGGCGTACGGCATCCGCGTTTCGACTGAGATGTTATCGGTCCTGATCTGCGTCGGCTGGAGAGCTCCCGTCGAAAGGTCAGTAACCAACGCGGAACGAGATCCTTGTTGAGCAGCGGGCAGTATATCCGTAAGCCGCACGAGCGTAGGAACCTTGATATTTTGCGCAGGAACATCGATGTAATGCTGAAAAGCGACAAGAGATGTGGGGGCAACCTGGCCAGTATCCCATGGACCCGTCGACGGCACCGCCGCGATCACAGAGATCGGAGCGACCAAGAGAACTGTTAGAGTGAAGAATGTAAGGNNCGGGAGTGGTTCGTTTGCGGATAAAAGCTGTTCCCATCAAGAGAGCGCCGACCACGAACGATACTATGATCTTCGTTCCCATATCGAGCGTCCAGAAATCCGCAAGGAACAATCGTCCGACCACGAAGACGAGGAGTGCGATCCCGATGGTGCGGAAGGAGCGTTTATCGTCCATCTTTCCTCTCGCATAGAACCCAACTCCCAACACGGTGTAGATGGTGAGACACAGGAAGGTTGCCATTGCATAATCGGGGATGAGCCGATGTACGAAGAACCAAAACAGCGCGAGTGCGAAGAGCGATGCAACAGCGATGAGTGCTGCGCCGATGCTCACGTCGCGCAAATCCCCTTCTTTCTTGCGCTCATTGAGAATGAGATATCCGGCAGCTCCGGAGACAAGGAGGTAGATGAGAACAGCGAAGAAATGCTGGTCGAAAAGTGGCAACGAAGGAAACGGCGCGTCCGGGAGATAGCCGAAGTTTCCAGACGCATACTGCCCCATCGATCCGAGCGCCAAGAACCCGGGAATGGCGAAGAGCCATGCGCAGACTTCCGCGACGTCCGCTTTCTTTGTATACCAAAGCGCCCCGAGCGAAAGAAGCGCGACCTCGATGGTGTACGCGATCGTGAGCATTGCGCCTTCCAATTCCCTCGCGGTCGCTATGGCGACCATGCCGCCCGCAACCGCGGCATGGAGATAAAACGGGTCTTTGCGTTCCGATATAAGTGACGTGAGGTACGCGCCCACCGAGAATACGACCGCCCAGAACGCGAGCACGAGGCTTTG
>DKBN01000055.1 GCA_002451235.1 Patescibacteria group bacterium UBA6899 | reverse complement strand
AGGCGATGATGGTGGGGGCGGGGGCGGCGGTGACGGTGATCGGGAAGGAACTAACTTGGCTACCAGGAAGATAAAATCCATACCCCATTAATGCGTTTATTGTGTGTGTTCCAGGGGTTATGCCGCCAGGGAGCGTGATGGATCCAGAAGTAAAGACACCGTCCATAAGATTTTGTTTTGTATAACAGCCAGGGAGCTGATCTGCACCCCAAGCGCCACCATCGATCGCCAATCTGACGATCGGACAGCCTCCTCCGTCGTCACCGTAGTTATTATCATCTCCAAATAACTCGATACTCGCGGATACGGTATCTCCCGGGTTATAAGTTCCTCCTCCTGAAACGAGAATGGATTCAGCTGATGCTGTTCTACAATCCCCAGTTGTCGGGAAAGGACAAACGGGACCAAAAACCGCGGCATACGCCTTCTCTGAACCAATGGTTGTGAAGAGTGATACTACCAAAAGAAAAACGATAAGGGCTGACGATGTCTTCTTATTTCGTCGCAACGTATACACCAAGAGCGTCACACTCGCGATCGCAAAAAGCGCGAAAACGATAAAGCCAAAACGGAGACTTATGCCCGAAGGAGTTTTTGTGAACGGCGCGGCGGTGAGCTGTAAGGATATGTCACGGCTATCGAGCAGCTGACCGTCTTTCCCGGTAAGCGAGAGCTTGAGTATGCCGTTTTTGCAATCTTTCGACAGCGCGAGGGGGACAAGTAATATCCCTGTTGAGGAGTCGGCGGTGACCTGCAGCTCGACAGGTGCGAGGCATTCTCCCCCCGCACCGGATGCGGAAGCGCGAAGAGTAAGCGGTAAAAGCGAAGCGTTATTCAACGACCAGGAGGCGGCGACAGTCGCCGCGTCCCCCTCCTTTACAAGCGGCCGATCCAAAGTGATGCCCTGAAAATGCGCGCGAGGACCGTTCATTATGTAGCGGAACCCGATACTTGCTCCTGAAAGGTCCACTACACCGCCAGTTCCCGTAAAGGAGACGGTCGTGTAATATCCTTCAGGTTGCGTCGCCTTCGGGATCTCGATGTGCACCGCGGTAAGTTTTCCAGGTGCGAGTGCGACCTCCGGAGGCACGCCCTTCCCGGATACTGTTTCAATGTATCTGCCGTAAGCGCTTCCAACCTGCGTAGCGATCTTCGGCACTACAACCACTGATGACGAGGATGTGTTCTTGAGAGAACAATCAAGCGAGAGAGTCTCCTTCGGATCAACTTGGATCACCGAAGTGACTGGGACGCCATTCTTCGCTCCGGACACCTTTAGTGTGCACGTATTCGGATCGATGAATACGCCCTGTGCATTCGCCGAAATTGTTGTTTCTCCAGCTCTCGCGAAGGCGATGGTGCCCCCGTCTTGAGACCTGCTGAATATGTACACTTCATACGTTCCTGGCGCATAGTTCGGCAGGCGGTATGTTGCTCTCCTCTGTATCGGCGTATTGAGGGCGCTTAATGAAAGGGACTCCGAGAACACCTGTTCTCCGAGGAGTCGCGCGGCGGTACTGGTGGCCTTCTCTCGCAATGCGATGCTATACCGTACATCGGGGAATATTACGTTCCCGTTCACGGCGAGCATGAAATCGACAGTGAGCGTTTTGTCTTGGTCGGAAACGATCCTCGCATTCATGATATGAAGCGACGGGTCTGTCGCAGACGATGAGGGGTCGGCGGTTTGTGTTTGGATTCCCGCAGTCGAAGGAGGAAGTGGCGGGTTCGTCGCCGCGAACGCAGGTGTGGCGAACGCAAACGTGAAGAACATCGCGGCAAAGGCGGGAGCACTCATAACGAACGCCACGATGAGGAAAACAAGGGATCTGCGATTCATAGGCCAACGTTAAGGTGAACGACTAAGATAGTGCTTAGCTGAATTATATCTCACCTCATGCGTCATCGGAAATTTCCTGGGGATTCTGACCTGAGCGCGTTGGATTAGTGGAATTGAAACGTCCGCTGAATGTTCATCCTTGTTCGTTCGATGAGATCATCGAGCGAAGTATTCCGGATCTCGGCCATTTTTTGATAGATCGGGATCATGTACGCTGGTTCGTTGCGTTTGCCGCGGTTTGGGATCGGAGCGACATAGGGCGAGTCGGTCTCGAGGAGGATGCGATCGGGTGGAATGTAGCGGATAACCTCGTCGTATTCGGGCGCGAAGGTGATCACTCCGGTGAAGGACATGGAGAATCCGAGATCGAGGAATCGCTTCGCGATAATTGTGTCTCCCACGAAGAAGTGGATATCGCCGCGCAGGCGATCGCCATGGCCACGCGACGCCCCCTCGAGCATGTAGAGCATGTCCTCGTATGCGTCCATCGTCCCTTTCGTGGGGCGGCCATGGAGCATCAAGGGGAGATCGTGCGAGGCGGCGAATTCCATCTGGTGCTCGAAAAGGTCACGTTGGCGATCGATCTCGTCATCTCGGTTCGCGATCTTTCTCCTCGCATGATCCGCATCGAGCCGATAATAATCGAGACCGCATTCTCCGATGCCGACGACCTTCGGCATCTTGGCGAGCTTCGCGAAGCGCCCCTCATCCCACTCTTCCTTATGGTTGTCCGACGGGTGGATACCGACGGTCGCCCACACGCCCAAGACGCGTCCGGTCGCTACAAACAGAAACACCGCCGAGAACCAGTGGTGTTTCTGTTTGCGTGCAGTCTACGTAAAGAGTGCTTTAATTATTGACATTTACTGGTCTGAGTACTCCAAGTCGTGCCCGGGGCACAGACCGATATGCCTGAGATCTGCCTAAGCACCTGACCGTTCGCATCTTTCAGTGAGACAGACCAAGGGGTGCCGGCACCGGAAACAATGAGCGACCCGAAGTTCCCTCCCCCGCTCACTGCCATACAATCTGACCCTGAGTTAATATTGCACAGAGAACTTGAATATATTCCCGAGACAGAACCAGGTCCTGCTCCGCCGGCGCCATTGTTCGTTTCTAATGCCCACGAAGTCGGCGTTGATGACACCGCGCTGTAATACATCTGCCCTTGTGGGGTGCACCATGAATATCCGTAAGGAATTACGCAGGTCGGTGCCGCCGGAGTAGAACCAAGTTGAGCATCTACATTGAGACATAGCCCGGTGTATTGCTCCGCAGTGTAGATGGTATTAGCATTGAGCATAAACATACCGCCGACCATCGCTGTGTTTGGCACCCACACGGATCCCGGCGCGCAGTTCGCCGATAATTGCACCTCATTCGAGAGATTAAACCCGATGTTTCTTCCCCTCTTCACTGCGTAACTTTGATAATTGACCGGTTGCGTTCCAGACTGCTTGTTGATCGTCGCGCGAATAACGCCGCTTTGTGCATTCAACTCCCATCCCGGATAGTAATTTGGGTAAAAATCCTGATAGGAATGGAGCCAGAGTGCCGTTGAGGGGTCGTATTTGGTCCCCATCGGATCAGCAAGCGTCGCTATTGGGTAAGAGTAAATCGTTGTTGGTGTTCCAAGTGACATCCCCGCCGGCATACTGTAATTCACATCAAGCGGGCAAGTCGAACTGCCGACATGAATCGTGCAAGTCGTCTGTGGTGCGGTAAGCGTTATCGTCGGGGCTGGCGCAGTTGTCGAGCACTTCGTGCCGTCCCAATTCGAGCCGGCGGCGCATGACGTGTTCACGAAGTATGAGGGTCCTGCGACCCCGCCGCCTCTGTCATTCCAGAATAATGTGCTGCCGATCTTCGCACCGTACGGCATCGATCCACTTGATTGTGTCGACACCGTCACCGTCGTCCCGAACGCGTCTGTATATTTGACTGCGGTCGGCACATTCGCCCAGGTCACTGTGACTGGGCAGGTGCTCGCATTCGCCGCGATCGTGCAGGTTGACGGAGAGACGCTTACGGTGGTCGCTCCTGATGACGGCATCGGGCTGGTTACGGTCGCGAGCATGAGATTTGTTCCCGCTGTCCAACCCATAAGACCATTCGAATAGAGGACGAGCCACCACGTATATCCATCGGCGCTGATAGGTCCGCTCTGGATTGTTCCTGTCGATCCGGCA
>DKBN01000042.1 GCA_002451235.1 Patescibacteria group bacterium UBA6899 | reverse complement strand
GCGATCAATTGTGGTAGGATTGAGATAATACCAAAAACATGCTTATGATCATTGATAAAATTAAGAAAAAAGATCTTGTATTAACGATATTCTTGGTAGGTTTTATAATTTTTCTGTGTGGAGAATTATTTGTATATTATTCTCCACTCTCATCACTTACATGTGGGATTATTTACATTTCAGACTGCATGTCGGCTATCGGTTTTCCTGCAATAATATTTGGCAAATGGCTTATCGCCACATCCGCTATTCTCCTACTTGCGCGTGAACGAATGATCGGACGTTGGGTCTACTTTGGGGCATCGTTCCTGGTCATTTCTATCATCCTCATCGGGATGACCCACGTTTCGCCTTTTTGGGGAAAAGATGCCATCGCAACTCTCTGTGGAATCATATTTGCTGTTGTCACGCTGTTTTGGGTTGTTGCGGACGCACTTATCGCACGACGTAAAGGAAAGTAACTGCCCAACATAGTTCCGGTGACCGTTCGCGATGGCTGGTCTATGGGATATGCTTCCGAGCCCGGAAAATAGTTCCGTTCCTGGGTTCGCTATCATCACTACGAATGCCAATGAACCCGTGTCTCCGATCCATGGCTGCATGCCGGTCATCCTTCCGGAAACAGAGGAACGAGCATTGGTCGCGCAGACGACCGACATAACGGCGTTGCGCACACTTCTCAAGCCACCACGAAGTGACCCGTTAGTCGCTTTTGAGGTCTTATCAAAGGTTAATTCTGCAAAGCACAACGGACAGAACTCATTTTGGCAGTGCAGAGGGCCCTTGCTGGTTCTATCCGGAGGAGTAGCATATAGGGAGCTACTTCTCTTACTCATTTTTGAGATATATGAAGGTGAATATGAAACATGCTGCTGTCGTAGCAGCGGGGTCTGTTCTGGGAACAGTGGCGTTATTGGCTGGAGGTGCGTGGGTCTATGCTCAGGCAACCGATGGGGTGATCAATGCGTGCGTAAAGAAGGATGGGAGCACCAGGATACTCTTGCCTGGCATCACGTCTTCCACCTGCAACAAAGGTGAACAATTGGTCACCTGGAACATCATGGGTCCACAAGGCCCGAAGGGTGATAAGGGAGAGCAGGGAGTTCAGGGAGAACCAGGTGCCCCGGGAAGGGACTATAATACGCCTCCCCCATCATCAACGGTTGATTTTGCGATCAACCGGCCGGTTCCTTTCAATGGAGACTGGGTAGAAATTCCACCTGGTTACACGCAGATGGTTATAGATCTATCCATTACCGGATGGATAAGTGATTATGGAATACAGTTCACAAATGATTCGAATAGCGCAGAAGGAATTCAACAGCAGGGGGTTCAATGTAATTCACAATCTACTTGCCCACCAGTAACACTTCCGATACTTGGTAAATATTATCGTATCTCTACTGGAACAGCCCAGGGGAATGCGACCTCTCACGGTTATCTTTCGTCACTCGCACTTACACATGGTGCAGGAAATATTCGGTTTACTTGGTCTAATTATGGCTCTGGGGCAACTACGGATGATTATCGCTACACCCTGGCTGTACTTTTGCAAGATGGTACGACCTGGTGGATGAAGTATAATCCGAACCTTCCGAACGGAGGTACATGGAGTATTGATACAGGGGGAGTCACGTTGCCTATTCCAATTGATAATATTATTGATTGGAGTCCATGGATGATCCTTGACAAGGGTGGCCACGTTTGGCAACACTTCGGATCCGGATGGGCAGAACCACAGGGGCTACCATGAAATGCTAATTAACAAATGAAGGTATTGGCATAGATTATGGCGAGTAAGGTTGCAGGATTCATACAGCTCCCCATTCTGGCGGCAATAGCTCTAGGTATTTTTGTGTTGGGAGGGGGAACTTTGCTTGGGATGCGTGAGTACCAGAAAAATAGAGTGGCGGAACAAGAAGCGATTACTGCAAAGGATGCAAGGATGAATGAACTTCAGGCAAAGCTGGATATGCTCGCAAAAAGTATTGCAGCAACAACTTCGCAACAGAGTACAAGCTCACCACCCATAGCTGAATCTAAGAAAATTTTAGCATTACAGAAAGAGATCGATACTCTAAAGAAAGGGCAGGAGAATACCCCCCAGACCATTGTGCCTAAGTCCGTTCTTCCCAAAGAATCTCCAAATGCAAATGGATCCCTTTCAGCAATAGAGATTTCCAGAAAAGTTGCTCCATCTGTTGCATTGGTTTCGTGGGAAAATTCTTCTACATACTCTCATGGCAGCGGATTCCTAATAGATGGGAGTGGAACAATTCTAACTAATGCCCATGTTGTGGAGGAAATTACATATCAGCCACTATCACTCGTCAGTGTGCGCATAGGAAATAAAACTTATTGGGGCAAGGTTCTTGGTACTAATGAATTTGTTGATGTAGCCCTCGTAAAGGTCGATGATGTCTCCACCCCATTTATGGAGTTGGGAAACTCTGATGAATCAGTTCTCCCAATGGGGTCTAAGCTTTATGTCTTTGGTTACCCCCTAGATTTAGTTGAAGGAAAAGTATCTATGATACAAGGAGTTCTTTCTTCTATAAGAACCTTACCGGACTCACACAATAATCTGGAACATCTGCAAATAGATGCCTCAACTCAACCTGGCGATAGCGGTGGTCCATACGTAAATGAGTTAGGGCAAGTGGTCGCCATGAATGTTGCTGGTAATAATATTTTTGATCAAACTGGTTCGAAAATTGGTGGAGGAATTGGCTGGGGGATACCTATCAATTCCATAAAGTCCCAGATTGAAGGTTTACGTAACCAGAAACAAATTCTTGATACGAAATGCAAGGGTGATTTCGGTGATCAAAGTTACTATGCGGGTAAAAAGAATCCTGAAATGGGGCCGATCTGTGAGTGCAATCTCGGATTTATGTGGAATACGCAGAATACGAAATGCGTTTTAGACGCGAACTATTGGTGCCAACAAAATAATCCAGGGAAGTATCCCGAAGTCAAAACTTATCCAAATGGCAATTTCTCATGCGCATGCTTCGGCAGTCCCACTGGATCACCCGGGAGAACGCAATTGGGAGATTGTAAATCGCCACAGTAACTAATACTTGTATTTAGAACAGTGACCGATAGCTGTCCGGCGGGTTATCATGCGTATATGAAACAATTCATCGCGATCGCCATGCACTGGATGCCACTGGCGGTGGCGATCGTCGGGGTATTCTCGTTCATGTACCTCGGACTCCAACAGAGTTACCGGATCAACCTCAACGACCCGCAGGTCGAATTGGTGGAGAATCTTCAGCACGCGCTCCTCTTTGGGAAACAGCCGCAGGAACTCGTAATGCGGACGGATCGATTCGACGCGAGCGAAAGCCTCTCGCCCTTCGTCGCTGTGTACGACGAGAGCGGGAATCCACTCGAATGGAGCGCGACGATCCACGGCGAGCCGCCGCGTCCTCCCGAAGGAGTGTTCCAGTACGCGAAGCAAAAAGGCGAACACCGCGTTTCTTGGCAACCGACGGCAGATACACGCATAGCGCTGGTCATCCGCCCGGTCGCGCTAGAGTCCGGATGGTTCGTGGCGGCCGGGCGCAACATGCGCGAGGTCGAGGAAAGGGAAAGAATTCTTGGGTACGTCATGGGCACCGGGATGTTCTTCACGCTTTTCGTGACCTTCGTCCTCGAGTTCGCAGGGGACTGGGTCCGCCGCTTCTCACTCGGATAAAAAAACCCCGCACAATGGTCCGTGCGGGAGAGGGAAATTCAGAGCTTGTGCCGAAGCTGGGGATACGCAGCGACGATATTCTTCACGAACCGTTTGTAGACGAGGTCGGCAACGCGTTTTTGGATGTGCATGGCCAACTACACCTCAAGCGTCGTCGAAACATACGCCAGTAGCGTGACGCCCACGAACGCGGCAAAGAGCAATCGCATCTGCGTGTTCTCTCCATACAACCTCCATTCATGGGATCATTTCGCCACTGCAGCGAATTCGACGTCATCGAGCCAGCCTAGGACCGAAGCCCCAAGCAGGTCTGCAAAACGTTGACCTCCAACAGAACGAAGAACCACGACAGCGCTATGTCCTTGCGGTGTCTTCCATGGAGATCCGAGCGCAATGATCGAGCGTTCTTTCTGTAGAGCGGGATATTGCGCTCCGAGAGCCAAGAGTTCGCGCGGTGTCGCCGGCCTCAGTCCAAGACGGGCTAGTTCGCGCAACGCGTCCTCGCCGCTGACATATCTTCCGAGCGAGACGATACGAACGTTGAGCGTGGTCGCCTTGCCGGCATTTGGATCAGGCGGAAAATTATCTGCCTTGAGCTTTGAGTTCACGAAACGATAATCTCCGGCGCTGATCAAGTCGAGAAGCGTCACCGATGGGTCGATCGTGATGGAGATCTGATGGGGGCGTTCTCCCACCAGCAATCCGTCATCCGCACTTATTTGGCTCGGCGTATTCGTGGTACCTTTCAAAAGCACAAATCCGGCCACGAGACAAAAAAGGCTTACCATCATGGATATCCAGAACGATATGCGAAACGGAACATCCGTCGTTTTTCGGATCTGCATGAAACACTCCTTGGTCGAGGTTGTTGAAGGAAAATCCGTATAGATGATACCAACAAGCTACGCATTGTCTATCGGTATTCCAGTGGTCCGGGGACACGAATCCCACAACGAGCATTGACCAATGACATGTTCTATAGTACTATCGGAGCACGTCACACTGTGAGCATAGGCTCGCTTTTTGTTTCTCGCTCTTGTCCGTTCGGGCAAATTAGTTACTAATCGCGAGACACGATTGTCTGGCGATGTAGTCATATGAATCATTCATCGAATGGTCCGCGCCGAATCGTGCGCGTGACCGGAAAACGATACCGGAGCCCTGGCTCAAGGACATCGTTCCAAAACACAGGAAGAGGAGGGGCAAGATCGGGCGAAGGTCGCCCAGGAAGAGACCGTGCGCGAAGCGGGAGTTTTTCCCGTACTTCGCCAAGAAAACACGTCGTTAATGGTATCGATATCTCCCGACTGACCCAGAAGGCAGTCATTACGGAGCAGGCTGAGCAGTACGTTCCCGAACATCGATTCGCGGATTTCCCCGTGAACGAACTCTTGCAACGGAACATTCACGCGAAGGGATACGTGACTCCGACACCGATCCAGGACAAGACGATCCTGCATGTGCTCCACGGACAGGACGTGGTTGGGATCGCGAATACGGGGACGGGGAAAACCGCGGCATTTCTCATTCCTCTTTTGGAAAAAGTCATGAAAGACAAGAACGGGAAGGTGCTCATTGTCGTGCCGACCCGCGAGCTCGCGCTGCAGATCCACGACGAATTTAAGGGATTCTCTCCGCGCACCGGTTTGCTTGCGGTCACGGTGATCGGCGGGGCGCCACTGGGACTCCAGGTCCGCGACCTGCGCCATTGGCATCATTTCGTGATCGGTACCCCGGGCCGCATTCGTGACATGATTGAGCGGAAGGCGCTCGATCTTTCAAAATTCCGCACGGTCGTGCTAGACGAAGCTGACCGGATGCTCGACATGGGGTTCATCGGAGAGATGCGATATCTTATGGGACTCATGCCGAAGCCGAGACAGACGTTGTTCTTTTCTGCGACAATTTCACGCGAGATCGAGGGGCTTATCGGTGAGTTTCTCGTGAATCCGGTGCGTATCTCGGTGAAGACGCAAGAAACATCGAAGAACGTCGACCAGGGTATTATCCGCACGAGCGGGAAAGACAAAATCGAGGTGCTGGCGGAATTGCTGCGCTCGGAAGGTGTGGACAAGGCGTTGGTCTTCGGACGAACAAAACATGGAGTGGAGAAACTTGCACGGGTTTTGCAAAAGCACGGATTTCTTGCCGAATCGATCCATGGCGACAAGACGCTAGGGCAGCGCAAGCGCGCGCTTGAAGCATTCAAGAAACACGAAGCAAAAATCCTGGTCGCGACCGACGTTGCGGCGCGCGGATTGGATATTCCGAACGTCACTCACGTCATCAATTACGATATGCCCGCGACATACGAAGACTACGTGCATCGTATCGGCCGGACAGGGCGTGCAGGGAAAGCCGGCAAGGCGATCACTTTCGTGGAATAAGTGAGCCTTAGACCGTCATTTCTTCGTGCTGGTCGCTGCAGTCGAGGTGGCCGAGGCTTTGAGCTCAGGCAGGAGGCTCAGTACCTCATCTGCAGAGCGGAAGCCGTAGTATGGTTTGCGGTCGATGACGATGGCGGGAACGGTTCCGTTGAGCTTGTATATCGACTTCAGGGTCTCGATCACCGAAAGCCCGATGTCAGAATCGAAAGCGTAGATATGGAGCGAGTTGTACGTCTCGCGCAGGCTCGTGAGCACATACCCTTCTTTCTTGCATTCTTCGCAATCCCCGCGGTTCGAATAGAAGTAGATGATGATCGGTTCCTTGCTCTGGCAGATCCGCTCGCGTTCGCGGAGATAGAGAAAGTCCCGGACCTGAAGCAGGGAATAATATTTTTTCAAATTGATGACCTCCGGGTCGAGTGTGCCGCGCTGACTCTCCATGAGATCGAGGCGCCGAGCGAGCGAGTTGATCTCGTCGGTGAGAAGTGGGTTTGAGCCCGAATCATTCACATCGCAAGAAGCGTCAGCAAGGAGTCGGTATTGGATCTCCGACTCGAGGATGCTTTGGTTGATCGTATCCTCGACATTCTTCACTTGTGAGATTCGCTGGCTATAGAGGAATTCCGAAGTGAGATAGATAACGCCAAAAAGCCCCAGAGTGATCAGGAAGACGAGGAAGTACTTTTTCGAGTGGGCGGTCGACGGGTCCATATTCAACGCCATTTGGCCTCTTTGGCGGCGAGGAGATTATACACGGATCTGATGAGCCAGAAAGGGGCGATCAACCCGTAGAGGAAGAGGAAATAGACGATATTGCGAGAGAGGTGCAGGCGTCGTTTCGTCATATAGATCCCGGTGAGAACGAATGCCACGGTGCTGAAGAAAAGGACATAGACAACGAGATGGCGGAATTCAAGGTCGAGCGAGAACCAATCGAACCTCGGCCAGCCAAGATGAAAATGGATACCGAGTGCGGAATATTGAAGGTAGCGCTCGTAGATCGAGTTCGCAAGCAGTTCGACATATTGGCCATAGAAGAAGAGCGCGATAAAGATGGAGATGAAGGCGAACGGCATCGTCAGCATACCAAGATTGCCATACCTCTTATTGAAGAACATGTAACGATAGTTGAAGAAAGCGTTCTTAAGGAAACCAGAAACCCAGCGTACACGTTGCTTATAGAGCGCACGAAAAGTCTTCGGTGCGACGGTGAATACTAAGGCGGTATGAGCGTTCTCGATACGCATGCGATTCGCCTGCATACGCATCGCCATTTCCATATCTTCTGTGCCGAATCCGTGCACAAATCCTCCGATCTCGTCGAAGACCCTTTTGCGGTAAATGGAGAATGGACCGGGTGTTACGTACAGTCCATTGAAACGCGAAAAGACCTTGCGCGTGAACTCGCCGATCATGTACTCGGTCGATTGGATGCGCCGCAGAAGATTATTGGGATCATGGATCTGGACGGAAGGGGTGACGGCCATCACGTCCTTTTCGTCGAAATATCGGACGATCTCCCTGAGCGCGTTCGGTGCTACGAATGAGTCAGCGTCGAGGCATCCGACCAACTCCGAAGTAGCCCACGAGATGCCGAGATTCATCGCCGTATGCTTTCCGCCGTTCGGTTTGGAGAAAACGCGTACCCGGGGCGGTTCCTGGAACTTCTTCGCGACCTCATAGGTCTTGTCGGTCGAACCGTCGTCGATGATGAAGATCTGGAGCCGATCCTCAGGGTAATCGAGTGAGAGTAGAGAATTGACCGTCCCCGCGAGGGTATGCTCTTCGTTCCACGCCGGTACGATGATGGTTACGGTAGGATGCGCGCCCGGGCGCCTTGGTGGGGCGGAGGTCAGCCGGAAGGAATGACGATGTTCGAAATAGGTATAGATCAAGAAAACCTCAAAGTAGAGGGTCAAAAAAAGCAATACATAGACTGGGATCGAAAAAAGACCACTCATGCCAATATCATCATATCGACGACAACTGTACCCCCAATTCCAGCTATTGACAAGTAGACAATTGTGTTATTTTGAAGCCATTTTTGGTCTCATGTATCAAATATTAAGTCAAGGTATCCGAAATATTTCGTCACCACTTACAAAATTGTCAAAATTTCTTCGGTGACCAAGGATCGGGGTGGGAAAGATAGTATATCAATAGGAAGCAATTATATGGCTCTATATATACTTAAATTCGAATGTGGGCTGGTGTCATTGACCTCAAGGCGGCCATTTGTACAATAGCTCCGTGCAGAAAGAGAGGTGTTTAAGATATTGACATTCCCACATAATATGTTAATACCACGACGTCAGAACTTTCAGCAACTCAGAACCTACATATGTCACGAATAACGCTTCCCAGAGACCCCGAAACGGACTCAGGGATGATACAGAGGAGGACCGCAAAGGTGTTTGCCTCGCTATCCGTCCCCGCAATATCATTGCTTATGTTGGCGGCCCCGTTCACGGCCTCGGCCTATTCGCTTGGGGCGTTCAAGAAAGTCGCTCCGAGTATCGCGACCCAGGTCAAACATGATTACGGAGACATGGTCAATGTCGCCGCGCTTTTGAACGATTACGACGAGAATCTGATCCTCTCGGTCTTGGTCGTCGAATCAGAGGGCAATACCGCCGCGCGATCGAACAAGGGAGCCCAAGGATTGATGCAGCTCATGCCCGCGACCGCGAAAGCGATGGGGGCGAAGGATCCGCACGAGCCATATCAAAACATCCTTGCCGGGACGAAATATCTGAAGGAACTCCAGCGAGTCTATAAATTCAATCAACAAGAGGCGTTGGTGGCGTACAACATGGGCCCAACGAAAGCGAAGCGTTGGCTCACGCAGTATTCCCCGAACGATTCTCTGTACGTCCAAAAGGTCATGCATCTTTATACCCTTCTCTCCGAAAACGACCACAATGCCGCAATACAGAACGCCTCTACCACGAATCAAATTGTCGCGACCGGCATTTTGACGAAACCCAAACTCCTCTCCGCAGCGGACCAAGAAGTTCCACTCCCGTCGACTCGAAGGGCCGAAGTGGTCGAAGAAGAATAGGCCG
The DNA here is from genome assembly GCA_002451235.1 of Patescibacteria group bacterium UBA6899. Taxonomy (GTDB): domain Bacteria; phylum Patescibacteriota; class Minisyncoccia; order Phycocordibacterales; family UBA6899; genus UBA6899. The sequence continues at coordinate 22,347 of DKBN01000042.1, read as the reverse complement.
TCGCGCCGCTGTGGCGTTCGATGGTTCCATGATACGATTTCGCTATGTTCGATATCGGTATTGTTTCGGCGTTCCTGGCGGGGGTGCTGATGTTCCTCGCTCCCTGCACGCTCCCCCTCGTTCCGGGGTATCTCGCATTTCTCGGCGGCGTCGCGCATGACCAGGATCCACGCGCACACCGGTGGATCGTATTCTCGAACGCATTCGCGTTCACCCTGGGCTTCACCCTCCTCTTCGTGGCCCTCGGGCTTGCGTCGGGAGCCATCGGCGCGGCATTGATCGCGCACCGTGTCATACTCTCGCGCATTGGCGGAGCGTTCGTCGTCCTTTTTGGACTTTCGATGATCGGTTTCTTCAGTTTCCCCGCCCTCGGTATAAACAAAGTGCGATTGCCGAAATTCATCACTGCAGGATCCCGCCGCGGCTCGTTTTTCATGGGGCTTCTCTTTGCGCTCGGTTGGAGCCCATGCCTCGGACCGATCCTGGGGAGCATCCTTGTTATTGCCTCGACCTCCGGACATACGCTGTATGGAGCCTATCTTTTATTTGTGTTCGCGTTCGGTCTCGCATTCCCGTTCCTCATGCTCGCTGCCATGCTCTCGAGCGCCATCGAACGCATCGCGAAGATCGAACGATTCCTTCCCGCTATCGCAAAGGCGGGCGGGGCGTTCTTTGTGCTCATTGGACTTTTGCTCCTTTTTGGCAAGTTCGGCGTCTTGAGCGCGTATCTTCCTGGCGCACTTGATATCACACGAAGTGATTGGATCGCTGAGCGTATGTGAATATGAAATGGATCTTCGCAGTCGCATGTTTCGTCGTGTGTCCGCTTGTTTCATCGGCGTACGCAGGATTCTCAACCGATCGCATTTGGTTCTCGCGCGAGCTATTTTTTGCGGACGACAAGGTGGCGATCTCGACAGTGGTGATAGATAACGGAGAAAATGAATTTACCGGCGATGTTGCGTTCATGGACGGTGCTTTTGGTCTCGGGACCGCGACCATTCAGGTCTTACCCGGAGATGCTAGGATCGCTTCCGTAGACTGGGTGCCGAAAGAAGGCAGCCATTTGATCTATGCTGTATTGTATCCGCGCCAAGATGCCAAAGCTACAGGAACTCTTGCCTTTAAGGGAGCGAAGACTGAAACACTCGTTCGGAACGTCGATCTTGACACTGATCATGACGGTATTGGTAACAAAGAGGATCTTGACGATGATAACGACGGCGTGACGGATCTTGCCGAGTTAGCGCGCGGGACTGACCCATTGAACCCAGACACGGACGGCGATGGTATCAATGACAAGGATGATCCGCATCCTCTAGAGAAAGCGACCACTACGACGGAGATACTCTTGGGAAGTGCGGTATTGGCGAGCACAACGGCGCATACGTCGGTCCTCCCCGCGCTTCTCGATATGACCCCAAACTTTCTTCACCCGGTCCTTGCGAGCACGGTCGGGAATTCGGAAGATCTACGGCTCGAACAAGCGGATAAGACCGACGAATACGTCCTCGATACGCTGAGGCGTCTCGCGTACGAACAACAAAAACGGGTCGGCTCGACCACGCCCAATCTCCTTATTTCAACGAATAACTCCGGGTGGAAGGAGCTCTATCGTTCGGTCGACTCGGGAGACCTCCTGAATTCGCCCCTCACCTACCTGAGCCTCTTTTTTCTCACGCTATATCAATGGATCACCGCTTCCGCCTGGAGCTTCTATATAGCCGCTTTTCTGCTTCTGGGGTGGATCATCCGTCTCGTAAGTAGCTTGATACACAGATAGGAGTACAATAGGGTATATGGACAAGCGAAGTACGCAGATCATTGTCGCGGTCGTGGTCGTCGCGGTCGCGCTCATCGGATATATCTATTATGAACGAGCATGGAACCGTGCGCCTGCGGAGAACGATTGGGTGAATGCGCCAGCGGAGCCGCCAGCACCAGCGCAGGAACGTGTCATCATCACCGCGAAGCATGCGTATCAGAACGGCAAGCATATCATTGCCGGCGAATACGGCCTGCCGACCCCATGCCATACCCTCGATACGAAATATACGCTCGCTGAGAACAACACCGTTGTGATCGACTTTCTCGTGAGCAATCCGACCCAAGGAGCATGCGCGCAGGTGGTCACCCCGGCGAGATTCAAGATCGAGATCCCCGCTCCAGGAGATGCGAAATTCATCGCACGCCTCAACGGTCAGGATGTGACCCTCAATTTGATCGAGGCAGGTCCCGGTGAGGACCTCAGTAAATTCGAGCTTTACATCAAGGGCTGAATGCGTATATTTGGGCTATGAAGAAGGAAACACAGCAGCTCGTCCTGATGCTGGTCATCGGCGTGGCTATAGGCGCCATAGGCGCGAAATTATACCTAGATAAAAAAGCGGGGTTTTTGGAAGTCGAGCAGTTGTTACCAGTCACCAACGAGTCGACGACGACGGAATCGACTGTGGCAGCAAAAGAGCAGACAACGAAGCCGGTGTCAAATGGCACACTTCCTGGCGTCGCGTCGGTTCCGGCCAATACGCGAGATGGACTTTCAGTGAACGATCAGCCCGCGGGAGGATCCGCCGTCGTTTCAGGATTGAACGTCACTTCGCCGCTTTGGGTCGCGGTGTATGATAACCGCAACGGCGTGCCGGGTTGGATCTTGGGAGCGAAACGCTTTCTCCCAGGCGACAAAACAGGGGTTGTCGCCCTTCTTCGCAATACGGTCGCTGGAGATACGTACTACGCGGTCATCCATGGCGATGATGGAAATCTCGAATTCGATAAGACTAAGGATGTCGCACCAAGTCCGGATCAGGCTATTATCGTGAGCTTCAAAGCGAAATAATCCCTTTGCGTACAAAGAACCACGTCCCAGGTCATACCGGGGACGTGGTTTTGCTTTTAAGGATCTACCAACAGGAGTCTATTGGCCTTGATTTATCATTACCAGAAACATTAGTCACTGTAGAATATGTTACTTTGCGACCAGGTCGCAAAGTCATGTTGTTAAGCAGTGGCGGGCGGTATCCAGGCGGTGGATCGTCGACCTATTTATACACAGATTTCTACGTGTTTCCGTTTCGGCATTTTGGGGGACGTGTGCTATAATTTTTCTCGAAACGCGTGGGATGCCCCCGGGTCCCCTGCGCTCATTTTTGCATGAACATTCGCGTACTTATGTTCGGTTGGGAATTTCCTCCACAAGTCACCGGCGGACTGGGTATGGCATGCTACGGACTCACAAGATCGCTCTCCCGCGCGAACGTAGCCGTAACGTTCGTTCTCCCGAAGCCGATAACGAACATGAATGAGCACCGCTTCCTCAAGATCCGCTTCATAGGAGATTCGAAGGGAAGGATCAAGATTAAGTCTATAAGCTCATATCTGCGTCCATATCTCTCGATAGAAACATATGATGAATACCTGAAACGGCTCGCGGGCGTCCCGCTTGACTACGCGCTTTCGCTGATTGACGAGGTGCGTCGATATGGCATGCTCGCGCGTGACATCGCGCTGGACGAGGAGTTCGATGTCATACATGCGCATGACTGGCTCTCGTTCGGGGCGGGGATCGAGGCGAAGAATGTCTCCGGGAAGCCGCTTATCGTCCACGTGCATGCGACTGAGTTCGATCGCACCGCCGGGCATCCAAATCAGCAGATCTATGAAGAAGAGCGCAGAGGACTTCAGGCGGCGGACTGCATCATCGCGGTCTCGCATCGCACAAAATCGACCATTGTCGAGCACTATGGTATCCACCCCGAAAAGATCGTCGTCATCCACAATGGGCTCGATCATGACGAGCATGGCCGAGAACTCCCGGACATCCTCCATGAGATCAAGGCACAGGGGAAGAAGATCGTGCTTTTTTTCGGACGCATCACGATCCAAAAGGGGCCGGATCATTTCCTCCGCGCGGCGAAGCGCGTGCTCGACTACGACCCCAACGTCATTTTCATTGTCGCGGGGGCCGGTGACATGGAGCACCAATCGATCCGTCTCGCTGCAGATCTTGGGATCTCGAAGAACGTCATCTTTACTGGATCGATCTGGGGAGACGACCGCATCCGTCTTTTCCGTGCTGCGGATCTCTACGTCATGCCTTCTGTCTCCGAACCCTTCGGGATCACCGCGCTCGAAGCGCTCGCGAACGGCACGCCACTTCTGCTTTCGAAACAAAGCGGTGCGGGCGAGGTCGTGACGCACACGCTGCGCTCGGATTTCTGGGATGTGGACGATATGGCAGACAAGATCCTTGGGGTTCTGGGGAGTCGCTCGCTCAAGGATACGCTCTCGGAGAATGGTCTGCGGGACGTGCGGCGGGTTACCTGGGACGACACCGCAGGGAAATGCATCCTCGTCTATCGCGACATGATCGCGAAAGGGCTCTCATAGCTATGGCATCAGTTTGCTTCTATTTTCAGGTGCACCAGCCGTATCGGACGAAGAAGTACCGAGTGTTCGATATCGGACACGACCACCACTACTTTAACGACAAGAGCGATCAGGATATCAATAATGAGAAGATTCTCCATAAGGTCGCGACAAAATGCTATCGCAGGACGAATCGTGTCCTTCTCGAACTCCTCGAGAGGTATCCGCAGTTCAAGTGCACGTTCTCACTCTCGGGGACGGTGATCGAGCAGATGGAAGAGTTCTCTCCCGAGACACTCGAGACATTCAGGGCGCTGGTCAAGACCGGCCGCGTCGAGATCCTCGATGAGACCTATCACCACTCACTCTCGTTCCTCTACTCGAAGCCAGAATTCGAGGATCAGGTCGCTCTGCATCGCGCAAAGGTGCAGCAGGTATTCGGTGTCACGCCGACCTCATTTCGGAACACCGAGCTAATCTACTCGAACGAGCTCGCTTCGTACATCGAGAAGATGGGGTACAAGGCGGTCTTAGCGGAGGGCGCGGATCACATCCTCGGCTGGAGGTCGCCGAATTTCCTCTACTCTCCGCCCGGGGGATCGAACATCAGGTTACTGCTGAAGAATTACCGTCTCTCGGACGATATCGCGTTCCGGTTCTCTTCGCGCGATTGGGTGGACTGGCCGCTCACCTCGGAGAAGTTCGCGCAATGGGTGAATGCGGTGAACGGCAACGGCAACCTCGTGAATCTGTTCATGGACTACGAGACGTTCGGCGAGCACCAGTGGGAGGATACTGGCATCTTCGATTTCCTCCTCGCGCTACCGGGAGAGATCCTCAAGCATCCCGATAACGACTTCGTGACGGTCACGGAAGCGGCGGAGCGTTATCAGCCGGTCGGAGAGGTTGACGTGCCGTACTTCATCTCGTGGGCCGATATCGAGCGCGACCTTTCCGCCTGGCTCGGAAATTCTATCCAGCATGAGGCGATCCAAAAACTCTATAGCTTGGAGGCGCGGGTGAAGGATGCGCACGACCCGAAGCTCCTCGACGATTGGCGGAAACTCACGACGTCGGATCACTTCTATTATATGTGCACAAAATGGTTCGCGGATGGCGACGTGCACAAATATTTCAACCCTTACAACACTCCTTACGAGGCGTTCATCGCGTACAACAACATCCTGCATGATCTTGAGTATCGGCTCGACCATCATCGTGCGGTAGGGACGCATCATGCTCCGAAGCATCTGTCGGTCACGCCGAAGCCGAAGAGAGAGAAGACAAAGGAGGACGTCACGCAGGCGCGCAGGACCGTGCGCAGGACGAGCGCGAAAACGAAAGAACAGCGCGCGGGACATTAGCGTATGCCGAGATCACTTTCTTTGGGAAACGGGACTGTCTTGGTGACGATCGATCAAAAGGCGCGATTGCGCGACCTGTATTTCCCGTACGTCGGCCTCGAGAATCACGTCGGCGGAGCATACATGCATCGCACGGGGATCTGGGAGAATGGTAGACTTCGCTGGTTTGATGAAGCGCCCTGGAGCGTCGAAGTCGATGCCAACGATTCCTATCAAGGGAAAAGCATCGCGCGATCGGCGGAGAGCCCGCTTGTCGTTGAGATTACGGATATGCTCCACCATGTGCGCAATATCTATTTGAGAAAACTTGTCATCAAGAATTCCTCCGACCAGGACCGGCAATGCAAATTATTCATCAATCAACAGTTCGAGATCTATCATTCGGAAAAGGGTGATACCGCGTTCTTCGACCCGATGACGCACACGATCATCCACTACGAAGGAAAGCGCGCTTTCCTGATCGGCACCCTTGCGAACAATGCCCCCTTTGATGAATATTCAGTCGGCATATTCCAGATGGAGGGGAAGGAAGGGACGTATCGCGACGCGGAGGATGGAAGACTGGAGAAGAACCCGATCGAGCATGGACGGGTGGATTCGACCATCGGCGTCTCACTCTCGATCCCGGCGCACCAAGAGCAGGTCGTCCACTATTGGATCGCGATCGGCGGATTCATCGAGGAAGCGAAGGATCTGCATGCCGTCGTCCTTTCGGAGACACCAGACCATCTGATCGAAGAATCGGCTGATTTTTGGAAAGCTTGGGCAAACCGTTTGCCGCTCCGTTATTACGGTCTGTCAGAACGAGCGATCAACCTCTTCAAACGATCACAGTTCTATCTCCGTTCCCACGTCGATCACCGAGGATCGATCATCGCGTCGGGGGATTCGGACATGCTTCAACACGGACGCGATACCTATAGCTACATGTGGCCGCGAGATGCCGCGTACGTAGCTGTCGCCTTGGATTGGATCGGTGACCGTCACAACGCACGGAAATTCTTCGAGTTCATGAATGCGGTCATCACCAAAGACGGCTATTTGATGCACAAGTATCGTCCAGATCGCTCGCTCGGAAGCTCGTGGCATGGATGGATGGTGAACGGGAGAGCGGAGCTTCCTATCCAGGAGGATGAGACCGCCCTCGTTCTCTGGGCGCTTTGGGAGCATTGGGAAGCATCGCGCGATCTCGATTTTCTAAGCTCTCTCTATGAGACATTGATCAAGCGTGCGGGGAACTTTCTTGTTGAATACCGCGATCCGAGAACGGGGTTGCCGCGTCCGAGCTATAATCTCTGGGAAGAGAAATTCGCTGTCCATACATTTACCGCTGCGACCGTCTATGCGGGGCTCGATGCCGCGAGCAAGTTCGCGCTCCTTCTCGGGGACGAGCAGGCGCATAACCGCTTCCTTGAAGCGTCGCGGAACGTCAAAGAGGCCATCATCAAATACTGTTACGTTCCCGATCGCGACATGTTCGTGCGCTCGCTCTTCGTCAAGGAGGACGGGAGCTATGAGTCTGACAAGATGATCGACGCATCGAGCGCGTACGGCATCTATTTGTTCAAGGTCATGGAAGCGGACGACGAGCGACTGAAGCGGGCGATGGACGCAGCGCGAAAAGCGCTCACGCTTTCCACACCGGTCGGCGGGATCGCGAGATATGCCAACGATGCGTATTATCGGATCGCAGCCAACGTGCAAGGAAATCCATGGATCATCACGACACTCTGGTTCGCGCAGTATTCCATCGCGCTCGCGAAGACTGATCAGGACCTAGACGAAGCACGCAAAGTCCTCAACTGGGTAGAACGGAACGCTACCCGCTCGGGGATCCTTCCGGAGCAGCTCGACCCGTATACCCGCGAGCATATTTCCGCATCTCCTTTGACCTGGAGCCACGCGGAATACATCCGCACCATCATCATGTACCTGAAAAAGTCCGATGCACTCGGCCTCACGAAGAATTGATACCTATGGAAGACCTTGAATTCCTTCTCCACACGCATACTAAGGTATTACCGGAAGCGGGCAGCATCGACCGTTCGGTGCTTCGGCTTGCCGAAGCGATGGCGCGCAAGACGAAAACATACGAACACCCGGAAGAATTCGTCCGATTACCATTTGATCCGTCTGTCTATGCTGAGACGGTGGGAATGGTGGAACGCCTGTGGAGTACCCAACTCAAGTACGTCGTCGTGATCGGTATCGGAGGCTCCAACCTCGGAGCCCAAGCGGTCTATGAGGCGATCCGAGGGCGATGGGGTGATATCGAAGACAAACATCCTCTCGCAATGTTCTTCGATACCTGCGAACCGCGGGGGTTGGAAGAAGGAGCAGAGTTCTTGGCAACACATCTCGCGAACATGCACGAGATCGTCATCAATATCATCAGCAAATCCGGGACGACAGTCGAAAGTGCAGTGAATGCAGACATCATTCTCGATCGTTTGATCCCGCTCTTTCCAGAGATCCATATGCGCGTTGTTGTGACGACGGACGTCGGCTCGCCGCTAGCCGCGCTCGCGCACAAGGAAGGATTCCAAATGCTTCCCATTCCCAAACCGATCGGAGGGAGGTTCTCAGTATTCACTCCCGTAGGACTTTTTCCACTCGGGCTCTTGGGTGTCGACCTTGAAGCGTTGCGTACAGGAGCACAAGAAGTTTACGAAAGCGCGATCCGAAAGAAGGACATGCACGCTCGGCGGGCGACAGAGGCAATTTATCAGGCGTATACCAAAGGAGTGACGATTTATGACATTTTCTTCTTCAATCCCGAATTCGAATCACTCGGAAAATGGTCGCGTCAGCTCTTTGCGGAGAGTCTCGGAAAGGAGAAGGATCTTGAGGGAAGGACGGTGCGCGCCGGGATCCTCCCGATCATCTCGATCGGGTCGACCGATCTCCACTCGATGTTGCAACTATATCTTGCTGGGCCGAAGAACATGTTCACAACCATGGTACGAACGAAGAATTTCACTCATACTCATGGCGTTGCCTCTAAGTTTTCGGCACTAGCTGGCGTCAAGGGAAGTACACCAAAAGAGGCGACCGAAGCAATCTACCGCTCCGTGATCGGCTCGTACCGCGCTCATGATATTTCTGTGTCGGAACTCATCCTTCCTGACCTCCTCCCGTACGCCGTCGGGGGGTACATGGCATGGTTCACGATCGTCGTATATTTTCTCGCCGGACTCATGCATGTGAATCCGTTCGATCAGCCGAACGTCGAGGATTATAAGAAAGCCACTAAGGCCGCGCTCGGCACGGCAGCGCATGCATGATATGACGTATATCCTTTTCGACATTGGCGGGACGAATATGCGGGTAACAGTGACACGTGACGGGACAAGCTTTGGCGAGCCCGAGATCGTTCCGACGCCGAAGGATTTTGATAATGGGACAGATACGCTCATCAGCATCATTGGGAAGCTGACGAAGGGAGAACCGATCACGGCGATAGGCGGGGGGATCGCGGGGCCGCTCGATCGATACCGCACGAAACTCGTCAACAGCCCGCATTTGCATGGATGGGTGGGTAAACCCATCAAAGAGATCCTTGAGCAGCGGCTTTCTGCCCCCGTTCATATCGAGAATGACACTGCGATCGTCGGCCTTGGGGAGGCGACGGCTGGGGCCGGTAGGGGGCGTGAGATCGTCGCGTACATCACGGTCTCGACCGGCGTCGGGGGAGTACGCATCGTGCGAGAACGTGTCGATGTATCGGCATCAGGATTCGAACCTGGGCATCAGATCATCGATGCAGGAGGAGGTTTACTTCTCTCGAACGAACCGCCTTTCCCGGGAGTCACGCTCGAAGAGTACATCTCAGGATCATCTGTCGAACGCAGATACGGGAAAAAACCGTACATGATCACCGAAGCCGATTTTTGGGATCGCATGGCTCGATTGCTGGCATATGGACTTAACAACACCATCGTCCACTGGTCTCCGGATATCGTCGTGATCGGCGGCTCCATGATGAAGAAGATCGGGATCCCGGTCGATCGCGTTCGCGCGCACTTGCGGGGCATCCTCCATATCTATCCTGAATTGCCGGATATCGTGAAGGCTGAATTGGGAGATGTCGGGGGACTTTATGGTGCATTGCACCACATCAGGACGAAGGAGGAAGAGCGCATGGCAGGGCAAAAGTCGTCGTGATATCATCACGCGATGGCCAAAAAATTCGATTTCAAGATAGGAAAAACAATGGGAAACGGGGCGATCGGCCGCGCGGGCGTCATCCGGACCCCACATGGAGAGATACAGACCCCCGCGTTCATCGCCGTCGGGACGAAAGCGACGGTCAAGGCCCTGGCCCCCGAGCAAGTGGCCTCATTAGGAGCGCAAGCGGTACTCGCCAATACATATCACCTCTATCTTGAACCGGGACCAGAGATCGTCAAAGTGGCGGGAGGTTTCGCTAAATTCATGCGCTGGAGAGGACCGACCTTTACTGACTCGGGCGGATTCCAGGTATTTTCGCTTGGCGCTGCGTTCGGGAAGGGCGTCTCAAAGGTCGCGCGAAATGAGAACGACGAGGACGATGCGGATGGCCGCTCAGCGAAGAATGTGCACGCAGCCCCGGCTAAGATCGACGAAGATGGCGTCACGTTCACGTCGCACATCGACGGAAGCACGCATCGTTTCACCCCGGAACGCTCGATCCAGGTCCAGCGCGACCTCGGCGCTGACATCATCTTCGCGTTCGACGAATGCACGTCGCCCCATGATCCGTATCCGAAACAGCAAGAAGCGCTCGAGAGAACGAACCGATGGGCAAAGCGCTCTCTGACGGAGCATGAGAGGGGGGGATCGGGGCAGGCGCTCTTTGGGGTGGTGCAGGGAGGAAAATACCGCGAGTTACGAGAGAGTTCCGCCAAAACGATCGGCGATATGGATTTCGATGGGTTCGGGATCGGCGGGTCGTTCACAAAAGATGACATCGGAACGGCGGTACGATGGGTGAACGCGATATTGCCTGCGGACAGGCCGCGGCATCTATTAGGGATCGGGGAGCCGCTCGATATCTTCTTGGGGGTCGAGAACGGAGTGGATACGTTCGATTGCGTATCGCCGACCCGGCTTGGCCGCAACGGGGCGCTCTATACTGCGAGAGGGAGGATAAACGTTTGGAACGCAAGATACGTCTCCGTGTTCGAGCCCATCGACAAAAAATGCGATTGCTACACGTGCGAGAACTTCACACTCGCGTACCTATCGCATCTCTTTCGCGCGCAAGAGATGCTCGCTGCCACGCTCGCCTCGATCCATAATCTCCGCTTTTTAGTGAGACTGGCTGAGGATATCCGGAAATCGATCCTTGAGGATGCCTACGAAAGATTTCGGGAAGATACGCTCTCGTCGTACTATGGAAGATCGTATGAACAGCTTCGAGCTTAAGGCGGACTGGACACCGGCGGGAGATCAGCCAAAGGCGATCGAGTCCCTCATTTCCGGCCTGGAAAAAGAGTATCGGGACCAGACACTTCTTGGAGTCACCGGTTCTGGGAAGACCTTTACCATCGCGAATGTCATTGCTCGATACGGCAAACCGACACTTGTCATCGCCCACAATAAGACGCTCGCGGCCCAGCTGGCGCAGGAATACAAGAGTTTCTTCCCGAAGAACGCCGTACACTACTTTGTCTCTTATTACGATTATTACCAGCCGGAAGCATATATCCCGACGACAGATACCTATATCGAGAAGGATGCGCAGATCAATGAAGAGATCGATCGTTTGCGCCATGCGTCGACCCAAGCGCTCCTTTCCCGCAAGGATGTTATCATCGTGGCGTCGGTATCATCGATCTATGGGCTCGGCTCGCCTGAAGAATATCTAAGGGTGCACATGAAGATCGGCCGTGGCGATCGGGTCGCTCGCAATGATATCATGCGAAAACTTGTCAAAGTCCATTTCGAGCGCACGAACGCCGACCTGGCACCTGGAAAATTCCGCGCGGTCGGGAACACTCTCGAGATCATGCCAACGGGAGAAACTGTGACTTACCACCTGACATTCGCTGGCAGCGTCGTTGAAAGCATCCTGCGTATCGATCCGGTCTCGCAGACCATACTCGGAGAAGAGGAGAGCATCTTCCTCTTCCCGGCAAAACATTTCATCACGCCGGAGGACGAACGGAAGCGCGCCATCGCGGATATCAAGACCGAACTGGAAATACAACTTAAGGTACTGGAGAAGGAGGGGAAGATATTGGAAGCGGAACGCCTCAAACGGCGGACAAGATATGACATGACCATGATCGAAGAGGTGGGGTATTGCAGCGGGATCGAGAACTACTCGCGGCACTTTTCGGGGAAATCTCCTGGTGAGCCCCCCGAAACGCTACTCTCGTACTTCCCACATCTGCCTGATGGTACACCCGATTTTCTCACTGTGGTCGATGAATCTCATGTCACTATCCCACAAATTAAGGGCATGTATGCGGGGGACCGATCACGCAAACGCACCCTCGTCGAGCACGGTTTTCGACTTCCCTCGGCATGTGATAATCGGCCATTGAAATTCGAAGAATGGAAAGAGCGTATCGGTCCAGTGATCTATACTTCCGCGACGCCCTCTGATCATGAGCGGAAGGTGAGTGCGCAGATCGTCGAACAGGTGATACGCCCTACCGGACTCGTCGATCCGGAGATAATCATCAGGCCCATTCTTGAAAAAGGAGGATACCCGGGACAAGTGCGGGATTTCATCGATGAGACAAAGCGCGTGGTCGCAACCGGCGGCAGGGTCATGGTGACAACACTTACCAAAAAGATGGCCGAAGATCTCTCCGTCTATCTCAAGCAGGAGGGAGTGAACGCCAACTATCTTCACAGTGACGTGAAGACCATCGATCGCATCAGGGTACTTACCGAATTCAGGAAGGGGGAATTCGACTGTCTGGTAGGCGTCAATCTACTGCGCGAAGGGCTAGATCTTCCAGAGGTTACGCTCGTCGCCATTCTCGATGCGGATAAGGAGGGATTTCTCCGTTCGGACACATCGCTGATCCAGACTATCGGTCGTGCGGCAAGAAACAAGGAGGGCCGAGTCCTCCTATATGCGGACATCATCACCGGGTCGCTGGAGCGGGCCGTCGCTGAGACAAACCGCAGGCGAGAGATACAGGTCGCGTATAATACCGAACACGGCATCACGCCGAAGACCATCCAAAAGGCCATCAAGGACATCACTGAGGGAATGGAAAGCGCCCATGAAAGAGCGCTCAAGCAGATACTGTCCGTTGACCATGCACTGTATGCGAAAGACCCACAAAAGCTCATCCGAGAAAAGGAGAAGCAGATGATGGATGCGGTGAAAGAATTGGATTTTGAGACGGCGGCTTTGCTGCGCGACGAGATCCGCTTCCTCACTGGTGATAGGAAGGGGAAACAAAGAAAGCGCCCGTGATATACTTGTTTCATGATCCGAACCGGGATCGGTATTGGCACCGGCGATGACGCGTATAAAGCCGGACTCGAAGCATGTGACGAGCTGACGCAGACACTCCCCATGGGTGCAGGTTCCGCCGTCCTCGTTTTCAGTTCCGTCTCCTTCGACCAAGACAGGTTACTCGAAGCGATCAAGAAGCGTTTCCCTGACGCGGAGATCGTCGGTTGCTCCACCGCCGGGGAGATCAGCTCCGACGGCCTCTCCGCGGAACGGAGCGTGGTCGTTATGGGGATCACGTCGGACCAACTCAAGTTCTATTCATCGGCCGGGCATCATATCCTTTGGAATCCGAAAGAGGCTGGCGCGCAGGTCGCAGGCGACATCCAATATCGTTCGCACGGATATGTGAGATCGGCGCTCCTTTTCCTTGATGTGATCTCCGGGAGGGGCGAGGAGGTCGTAGAGGGAGCGTACGATCGCTTTGGAAACACCTTCCCCATCTTCGGAGCGGCAGCAGGAGATGATCTTCTTTTCTTCGAGACATATCAATATCACGACGGAAAAGTATATTCAGGATCAGTCGTCGGGCTTGGGATCGCGGGCAAATACTCGATAGGTTTTGGAAACGACCATGGCTTCCTTCCGATCGGGGTAAAACGGCTAGTGACGCGCGCCGAAGGAACGACGCTTTATGAGATCGACGGGAGACCAGCCGTGGATATCTATAAGGAATATTTCGGAGAAGAATATATTCCAAACCTCCGCGAGGAATTACTTTCAGGGATCGCGGTCAGCTATCCATTGGGGGTGACGATGCCAGGCAAGAACGAACGCGTGCTTCGAAATCCCATCTTCATCGACTCGAAGGGGGCGATCACTTTCACTGCGAACATCCCGGTCGGCAGCGAAGTGCGCATCATGCTTTCCGGGAAAGAGGAGATCCTCGCTTCCGCCGAACGCGCCGCAAAACAGGCACTCAAAGGGATCGACAACAAAAAACCAGCCGGAGCGATCGTCATCGATTCCATTGCGCGTAAAAAACTCCTTGGTGGGGCCGCAGACGAGGAGATTCGCGTCATACAACAGACGATCGGCCGCGACGTGCCCATTGCGGGATTCTATGGCTATGCGCAGGTGGGCGGGGTGATGGAGAGTGGTATGCTTCCGTTCCACAACGCAGCGATCAGCGTTATCCTCATTGCTGAATGAGCGCAGGACGATTACCATGAAGCTATGAGTTCGCTCGAAGGGGAGATCCGCAATAAGGTGCATTCAATGGGTTGGATCATCGACGCAAGATGGTATTATGCGCCGCTCGCATTCTTTCTTGCGATGATCACGATGCGAGATACCGCAGGGATCGAGATCTCCTCCCGGCCATTGATCGTCCTACTGGCGGNNTGGCGGTAGCTCTACTTTTCAACCTTCTTTTCTTCCTTTCGTTCAAGAATCTCCGCACCGCGCGGTTCATTTCAGAACACGTCAAGATGCTTAACATCGCCCAGATCGCCTTCGATCTTTTTTTCTTCTTCCTGATCATCGTCATGATCGGGGGCGGGGTCGATACCATCGCGTATTCCTTCTATTTCATCCCGATCGTCGTTTCGATGATCCTTTTTGGTTATCGCGGGGCGATCGTGGTCGCGCTTGGCGCGAGCATCTGCATCTTCGCGTCTGTCCTCATACAGCATGGCGTCTTCCTTCCCGGACTTTCGGTCTCATCGTCGCTTGGGGGAACATCATCCCTCGATTTCGATCTGAAGAAGGCGCTCGTCCTCTCGCTTATCTATCTTCTGACCGCATTCTTCGGCGCATATATCTCACGTCTCATCAAGGCGAGAGATGGGTTGTTGATCGAGAAGATCTCGGAGGGTGAAAAGCACGTTCAGCAATTGGAGGAGCTCACAAAAGAATTCGAAGAGAGCGCCAAACTTCTCGTCAGGCGCGATCTCGATCTCTCAGTCGCGAACCAACAGCTCCAAAAACTCGACCAGATGAAGTCAGAGATCATTTCCGTCGCAGCGCACCAATTACGTACACCGCTTTCCGCCATCAAGTGGACGTTAAAGATGCTTCTGGACGAGGACGCTGGAGCGGTCAGCTCCGAGCAGAAGTCACTGCTTTCGAAGGGTTTTGAGAGCAACGAACGCATGATCGCGCTCGTGAACGATATGCTCTCTGTCGATCGGCTCGAATCCGGTAAGATCAAATATAACTTCGTTCCGGTACAATTCGAGAATCTCGTCGAAAGCATGATCCAAGAGCTGCTCCCGCTCGCGAACAAACGTGAGATCCGGATCGACCTGAATCGTCCGATCACCCTACTGCCGAAGATCAAACTGGATCCTGACAAGATCCATGATGTGCTTCAGAATTTGATCGATAACGCCATCAAGTATTCCACGGAAAAGAGCATAGTGACCATGAACGTCTTGCGTGACAATGAGAATGTCCGGTGCGAGGTCAAAGACAGCGGCATCGGGATACCGAAGGAGCAGCAGGAAAAGATCTTTTCCCGGTTCTTCCGCGCTACGAACGCCATCAAGGCCGAGACGGAAGGGTCGGGGCTCGGGCTTTTCATCGCGCTAAGCATCATCAAGCGTCACGGCGGCGAGGTGGGATTCACCAGTACCGAAGGGCAGGGGTCCGTTTTCTGGTTCACTCTTCCGATTAACTCATGAATATGGCATGCTATAATCCATAACAACATCCTATGAGTCAGCAAAAAGTCCTTATCGTTGAAGATGATGCGCAGTTCGCGGATCTTCTTGCACGTGAGATCACCGCGCTCGGATTCGAGGTGGACTACGCAGAAGATGGGAAAAAAGCGCTGACGGAGACGGAAAGGATCTTTCCCGACCTGATCCTGCTTGACATCATCCTCCCCGAAATGGATGGATACCAGGTCCTCGAAGCGATCAGGAATAATGCGAACGAGAAACTCAAAGTAACTCCGGTCATCGTCGTGTCGAACCTTGGACAGCCTGAAGAGATCAGCCGCGCGATCCAATACGGCATTTCGGACTACGTCGTGAAATCCACCTCAAATCCTTCAGCGATCGCGGAAAAGGTAAGACGTAAGTTGATCAAGGAACCGCCGCCCCCACTGCCTGGGGCCGTGCCTGCGGGAAAACTGAAGATCCTCGTCATTGAGGACGATAAATTCCTGCGGGATCTTGAAGTGCAGAAGCTGCAAAAGGAGCCAAATCTATCGGTATTCGCGGCAATGGATGGCGAACAAGGCGTATCGATCGCAGAGAAGGAGCTTCCCGACATCATTCTCTTGGATATCCTACTCCCCGGTATCGACGGGTTCGAGGTACTGACCCGGGTGAAATCGAATCCGGTACTTGCCCGCGCGAAGGTCATCATGCTCTCGAATTTCGGCCAGCGCGAAGATATCGAGCGCGCACAAAAACTTGGGGCGATGCGCTTCCTGATCAAGGCGAACTACACGCTCGATGAAATCGTCGCGGAAGTGCGCGACGTTGCTGCCCAACAATAACGATTTTGTCAAAACTCCGGCGCTACGCTAGGATACTCGGATGCCAGGAATGAAGAAACCGGACAAAAACGACATGCTCGTTGTGCGCGGAGCGCGTACACATAATCTCAAAAATGTCACAGTGCAGATGCCTCGGAATGAAATGATCGTGTTCACCGGGCTTTCGGGGTCAGGGAAATCATCACTTGCTTTTGATACCATCTTTGCGGAAGGCCAGCGGCGCTATGTCGAGTCACTCTCCGCATATGCTAGACAATTCCTCCACCAAATGCAGAAACCGGACGTGGACGAGATCATCGGCCTCTCTCCGGCGATCTCCATCGATCAGAAGTCCCATTCTTCGAACCCGCGATCGACCGTCGCGACCATCACGGAGATCTCCGATTATCTCAGAGTGCTCTACGCGCGTATCGGAACGCCCCACTGTCTTGTCTGCGGCAGACCGATCAATCGCCTTACGAACGAGGAGATCATCAATTTCATATTCCAGCGTCTCGAGGAGATAGGGATGCACGAGAGGACGGAAAAAGTGATGGGGGTAACATATTCTACTCTGAAGGTGTCGCTGTACGCGCCGCTCATCCGCGGAAGAAAAGGGGAGTATTACCAGCTGCTGTACGATATGCTTGGGAAAGGCTATTCGAAATGCCGCATCGATGGAAAAGAGATGAGCCTGCGCGACCGCATCGAACTCGACAAGCAGAAGAAGCATGACATAGATATTCTCGTCGATGAGCTTTTCGTCTCAGAGTTCCGGGAGCAGGCGAAAGGATCGCGCGAGCGCCTCGCTGAGGCGATCGAACGAGGGCTCGAAGAAGCGGAGGGGGTCATACGGCTCAAGATCGGCGAAGAGGAGACCCTGATGTCAGCACGTTTCGCATGCCCCGACGACGGTTTCTCATTCCCCGAGGTCGAACCGCGCCTTTTTTCGTTCAATTCACCGTATGGCGCATGCCAGACATGCAACGGCCTCGGAACAAAGTATTTTTTCAGCGATGAACCGTGCGAGGCATGCCATGGAGCGCGCCTTCGGCCCGAAGCCCTCAGTATCACTCTCGGAGATCCTCAAAGATCCGCGAAGAGGGAGGGGGAACAGTATCCAAAAGGAAAGAATGTCCATGAGATCACTGAGCTTTCCATCGAAGCGGCGGCGGAATTTTTCATGGACCTGGATCTCTCTCCGAAAGCACGCGAGATAGCGAAGGTGGTCTTGAAAGAGATCGAAACTCGCCTCGCATTCATGCTCGATGTCGGCATCGGGTATCTCACTCTCGGCCGCCGCGCGAATACGCTCTCTGGTGGAGAGGCGCAACGCATCCGTCTCGCGTCACAACTCGGATCGCGTCTCGTGGGCGCTTTGTACGTACTCGACGAGCCTACCATCGGCCTTCACCAGCGCGACAACGACCGTCTTATCCGAACGCTGCGTGATCTTTGCGATATCGGCAACACCATCATCGTGGTCGAGCATGACGAAGATACGATCTTCGCATCGGACTACCTCGTCGATATCGGGCCTGGCGCAGGAGTGCATGGCGGGAAGATCGTCGCTTCCGGCTACCTCGATGATCTGTTGATAGACAAGAAACAGCACTCGCTCACGCTCGACTATCTCCGTGGCGACAAGATGATAGAGATGCCCGAGAAACGCCGCGAGAAGCAGAAAGGAGAGATCGTCATCAAAGGCGGGAATGCCTTTAATATAAAGAACCTCAATGTCGAAGTCCCACTCGGAAAATTCGTCGTTATCACGGGTGTTTCGGGGTCCGGAAAATCCACGTTCCTCTATGAGATCATCTATAAGAACTTGCAGGCTAGGTTCGAACGCAAGTATCGCAGCGCAAAGACGTACAACGCATCGGTCTTCACCGGCACCGAGTATATCCATCGCACAGTTCTGATCGACCAAACACCGATCGGTCGCACGCCCCGCTCGAATCCGGCGACCTATACAGGAGCGTGGACGTTCATCCGCGATCTGTTCGCCGAAACGCCGGAAGCGAAATTCCGCGGCTGGCGATCAGGGCGCTTCTCTTTCAACGTCAAAGGTGGGCGCTGTGAAGCATGCGAAGGGAACGGCATGGTCGCGGTCGAGATGCATTTTCTCCCGACCGTGTATGTGCTCTGCGATGTGTGCCAAGGGAAACGTTTTCAGAAGGAGACACTCGAGGTCAAGTATAAAAAGAAGAGCATCTATGATGTGCTCAAGATGACCACCGAAGAAGCGTACGTGTTTTTCGAGGATATCCCAGCGATCTCTGACCGTTTGAAAACGCTCGTTGAGGTCGGTCTTGGATATCTTGAGCTCGGTCAATCCGCGACAACGCTCTCCGGCGGCGAGGCACAGCGTGTAAAGATCGCATCAGAACTCTATCGACCGTTCACGCAACGTACGATGTATCTCTTGGACGAACCGACGATCGGACTTCACTATGAGGACGTGCGAAAATTAATCGAGATCCTTCAAACCCTGGTCGAGCGTGGAAATTCTGTTCTCATGATCGAGCACAATCTTGACGTCATCAAATGCGCGGACCATATCATTGACATCGGCCCGGAAGGAGGCGCGAACGGCGGGAAGATCGTCGCGAAGGGAACGCCGGAGGAGGTGGCTGCGAATAAACATTCGCATACCGGAAAATATCTGAAGCGAGCGCTTGCCAAAGCAAAAAAGAACTCCTCGTAGGAACGAGGAGCGTTGCTGATCATCAAACGAAGCAAATAGAGTCGTAGTCCAACGAATACAGAACGACGTCGAGCGCGAGGCTCTCGTAGACCTCCCCGCGGACGCCGAGTTCCTTGAGTACCACCGGCGCATGCATTCTGACCGCACGCCTGATCTCGTCTTCGCTGACCTCGTCGCCGATCACTCTCACGGGGTCGATGTCGTGATAGGGAAGCATGGCGATGAGCCACTCCGTGATCTTCTTAAGCGTACTTTCGGGATCGCCGGTATCCCAAAGGTCTGCCTCGTCGCCGCGGATACTCTTGTCCAGTGACCTTCCCAGGTTATGTCTTTTCGGACTTTGACTCGCTAGATACAACCGGTTTTGCGCGTTCATTTCTACCCCCCTTCTGACATTTCTGACTGCGTAATAACAGCAATCAATAGTGTTGTCAACAGGAATGCGGCGAGGTACACTCATGCGGTATGATTCTCGAGGACCTCAAGAAGACGAAACTCCCCGACGATCCTGGGGTCTATTTCTTCCGTGACAGGAAGAGGCACATCCTTTACGTCGGGAAAGCGACATCGCTTCGGGATCGCGTGAAAAGCTACTTCGCGAACGATCTCATGCATACGCGCGGCAAGCATATCGTGGACATGGTCACAATCGCGAAAACTGTAACATGGGTGATGACGGACTCTGCCCTTGAGGCGCTTATCCTTGAGGCCTCGTTCATCAAGAAATATCAGCCGTTCTATAACTCGCGAGAGAAGGATGACAAAAGCTACAACTACGTCGTCATCACAGAGGAGGAGTATCCCCGCGTATTGACCATCCGCGAACGCACCATGCTCACGGGGACTCCACCACAATACAGGCGCGTTTTCGGACCGTTTCCAGAGGGCGGGAGTCTCCAAGAGGCGCTTCGCATCCTGCGACGCATCCTTCCGTTCCATGATTCATGCCAGCCGGGCCAAGGAACGCCTTGCTTCGATCGACAGATCGGACTTTGTCCCGGGGTATGCACCGGCGAGATCTCGAAGGAGGAATATGCGCGCCGCATTCGGCACATCATGCTCTTTTTCCAGGGGAAGAAATCACAAGTGCAACGCGGACTCGAGCGCGAGATGCACGCTCATGCAAAGCGGCTTGAATTCGAGACGGCGGGCGAATACAAAAGGATGATCTCTGCCCTCAGGCATATCAAGGACGTTTCTCTGATCGATACGGAGATCAAGGAGGCTTCGAAACGGGCGTCGAGAACGCGACGCGCGGCATTCCGCATCGAGGCGTACGACATCGCGCATATTTCCGGAACCGATATCGTCGGTGTGATGACGGTCGTTGAGGATGGGGAAGCTCGTCCGAACGAATACCGGAAGTTCAATCTTCACGAAAACGCCAGGGCGAACGATCCTTTGCATCTTTCGGAGGTACTATTGCGAAGACTCGAGCATCCTGAATGGCGTCTCCCCGGGCTCATCGTCGTCGACGGTGGGGTCGCACAACGCAACCGCATTCTCAAGGTCCTGCATGATCGTTCTGTCGCGATCCCGGTCGTTTCGGTCGTCAAAGACCCGCGTCACAAACCGAAAGACATCCTGGGAGACAGGGAACTTACTGGCCCCTGGAAGAAGGATATCCTTTTGGCGAATGCGGAATCGCATCGTTTCGCCGTCGGGTATCACAGAAAACGGCGGGAAATAAGGGGCCGCGCGCGACTTCCGAAAGATTCGAGGGTATAATGCTCCCTATGATGAAGACCAGGGTTGGTGTCGTGCGGGGAGGACCGTCATCGGAATACGAAGTATCGCTCAAGTCCGGCGCATCCGTCCTGAAGCATATTCCAACCGAAAAATATGATCCTATCGATATCCTGCTCACCAAGAAAGGCGAGTGGATCGTTGAGGGAAAGATGAGCGATCTTGGCACCATCGCGAATAAGGTGGACATCCTTTGGAACGCACTACACGGCGAGTTCGGAGAGGACGGTAAGGTGCAGCGCATGTTCGAACACTTCCGTATTCCATATACGGGATCGAGCGTCCTCCCGTCCGCGATCGGGATGAACAAGAAGCTCGCAAAAGAAAGGTTCGCCGAGTTGGGGATCAGTTCGCCGAAGGGGACATCGGTCGATCTTGATGACGATCTGGAAGACCTGGTCTTTCAGATCTTTAAAAGCTACGCGCTCCCTGTGGTCGTCAAGCCGGCGACATCTGGCTCGTCGGTCGGCGTTACAATCGCAAAGTCGTTCGAAGAACTGATGGCGGGGGTCGAAGGTGCCCGGAAATTCGGCGATGTGCTCGTCGAGGAACACATAAGGGGCAGAGAAGCGACCGTTGGCGTCATCGATGGTGCCGACGGAACATGCTATGCGCTTCACCCGATCGAGATCGTTCCCGCGAAAGAGAAGGCTTTCTTCGACTACGAAGCGAAATATGAAGGGAAGAGTCAGGAGATCTGTCCGGGAAATTTCAAGCTCGCGGAAATGAACGAACTGCGCGAACTTGCCGCCCGCATCCATCGCGGGCTTGGGCTCCGTCACTACTCGCGTTCTGATTTCATCGTCTCTCCGCGAGGGATCTACGCCTTGGAGGTGAATACACTTCCAGGAATGACCGAGGGCTCGCTCATCCCCTTAGCGCTCCGTACCGCAGGTGTGGGTCTCGGCGAATTCATCGATCATGTGCTTCAGTTGGCGGTGAGAGGATAATTGCTGTGATAGGCATGTTTGTGTATGATTGCGGCACTATATTGGGCCTGTAGTTCAGTTGGTTAGAACGCCGCATTTGCAATGCGGAGGTCAGCGGTTCGAATCCGCTCAGGTCCACAAAATCTGTTTGTATTAGAACCATTATGGAAAAAGTATTTGCAGAAATGGGGTTTGGTAACGATACTTTTTTGTCCACCGAGATGGAAAATGAAGACAAAGAATATCGGATTCCCAAGTTTATAAAACCTAAAATCATAAGCGGTTATTATCTTCGTTTTTGGATTTTTAAGACAGTTTTTATTTGGCTCTAGACTAGCATCTTTCTC
>DKBN01000044.1 GCA_002451235.1 Patescibacteria group bacterium UBA6899 | reverse complement strand
TGAGATGTTTCACTTCCCCGGGTTCGCTCTCTGCAGCGCAGAGTCTATCGTCTTCAAACGATAGGAGTTTCCTCATTCGGAGATCTCCGGATCACGGGTTGCTACACGCCTCCCCGGAGCTTATCGCAGCTATGCCACGTCCTTCATCGCCTCTTTGTGCCTAGGCATCCACCGTACGCCCTTGGTTCCATTGGGAACCTAAACAACCATAACCGCAACACTTATTTTGAGTGTTGTTGTGCACGAACGCCTTCGCCCGACGAAAAGACCATTCAAGTTCTTTTGGGCGAATGCTTCGCGCTCAACTCCTCTGCTCTCGCAGAGGGTTGCTCGATGATCACACCTTTTGCCCTGCCTCCGACATTCTTGAATCGTCCGGGATACTCTCCCGAACATGCCGTGACAGGATTCAGTTATCAAGTAACTAGGTCGTTCATCCACTCCCTTTTGAGAACAAAAAACCGCCTCCGGCGGATACAAGCCAAACTAGGCGTTGTATTCGCTTTATCAGTTCGTTCTCAAAAGATTACTCATAACAGGATGGTTGGTAGTATACCCATCCCGAGGTGGGTGTCAATGGGCCCTGTTACCGTGGAATTCGGGGATAAGATGGGGATTTTTGATATATATCACCACTTACTTGACCGTTTGTATAATATATGATATCTTACATGCAGGATTCCCTTTCTCTATATCTTGGGGAACGTACACAACAAAGCTGATGGAGGCCTTATGGTACGGATCCAAACAATGCCGGGTGTTCTCGACACTCTGCTGGGCGCGAACATCGTCTTTCTGGCGTACAGAAAGATGGGGTACTATTCGTGGCGAAAAGCCGCGGGCGCGATTGGATCGTACTACAAAGAAAAAGAAAGACTTAAAGGAGAGGTCCTCGCGGCAAAGATCGGCGGGATCACGGTCGGGACACTGATGTGTTCCGTGGATAACGGGTGGCTCCCGACCGACGATATCTTCCCTGCAGAAATGCAGGAAGTTCGACGGCTTGGTGTTCGGATCGGATACTATGGAAAGCTTGGGGTCATTCCTTGGCTCCAAGGTAAATGCGTTGGGAGACTGCTCGTAAATTCTGCCGTCCAATGGTCACTTGAGCGGGGCATCGAATTAGCCCTTATCGTTGTGAATCCGGCACACGTCAGTTTTCACAGCAGACTCGGCTTCTCGGTACTCGCACGATCAAAAGAGAGTGCCCCTGGACTTGAAAAAGCGCCGGCAGTTCTTATGGCGCTGAATCGGGAAAGGCTTCATTGGATCGACCTTACCAGACGCCCAAAAAACGTTCTGGCCCTAGCACCGTATTGACTGTTCAGCCGAGCTTGTCGGCGCCTGTTCATACAGGCGCCTTTTTCTATTCCTCCCAGAGAGAGCTGTCCTAGTCTTGAACCTTAAAATATATCATCATATACTTGACTATTTGTACATAATATGATAAGTTACTTGTAGGAGAATCCTCAGTTTTCGGGGTTCAAAGTTCAATCCCCTTGTGGAGGGTAAAACATGGTACGAATCCAAAAAGAGTATGGGTTTCTCAACACCCTACTCGGCGCGAACATCGTCTTTCTGGCGTACAGAAAGATGGGGTACTATTCGTGGCGAAAAGCCGCGGGCGCGATTGGATCGTACTACAAAGAAAAAGAAAGACTTAAAGGAGAGGTCCTCGCGGCAAAGATCGGCGGGATCACGGTCGGGACACTGATGTGTTCCGTGGATAACGGGTGGCTCCCGACCGACGATATCTTCCCTGCAGAAATGCAGGAAGTTCGACGGCTTGGTGTCCGGATCGGATACTTCGGTAAACTCGGTGTGGTCCCCTGGCTTCAAGGGAAACACACCGGCCTTGCGCTGGTAACTGCCGCAACCAAGTGGTCGATCGATCAACGCATCGGCAAGGTGTTGATCATCATCAACCCCTCGCATGTCCGGTTCTACCGGAGATTCGGGTTCACTGAGATCGCCCGAAGCGACGAAAGCGCTCCTGGACTAGAAAAAGCGCCAGCAGTGATGATGGAACTTGTGGGAGAAAAATTGCCTGCAATGCTCCGAATGCTGTCCGGCGCGATCGACAGGTCTGTGGTAAGCGCCGAAACGGTACTTGTGTAGACTTCACCAAACGCCTCCTTCGGGGGGCGTTCTTTATATTCCAGGAATTTAGATGCGAGTGTAAAAAAGCGGAGCACTATACTCCGCTTTTTTCGATTCTCGTTTTATCCGATCTCAAGGACCTCGTGCACGCGATCGCGCGCCATACGGCCATACTCGTCGATCTCGCCGATGATGATCCTCTTCGCCGCAAAGCCCATCGGCGGAACGGACATGGTTTGGAATCCCGCATCCCCTCCGTGTGCACTAGAGATCCGGCCTGAGGTCACATGTGGTAAATAATCGAACTTCCCCGCTCGATCATTCCCGAGTCGGATGATCCGCTCGCGCACATCGCGCGGCGTCGCGCGGTCGTTCCATATCACCTCCGGCCTCGGGAGCAAGAGCAAGGTCTTCCCCTGCAGATACTCCGCGGCCGTGATGTGCAGGTCAGTAAGGGCTGCATCTTCTTTTATGAGCCAAAACACGTTCCCGTTCGCCTGAGGCGAAAGCCGCGTACCAAGCTGAAGCGTCAGAGTTCTTCTTGCCCTGCGAGTGAATTCCTTCACCCACCTCGCCTCGAGCTTCCCCTGCATGAATCTGCCCTGGTAGAGTGTAATGTGCGGGAAATGATCTCTCGTTAATGCAAACTCGAGAGGGGTACGCGATCCTTGGTCTGCCGCAAGACGATAAGCCGCTTCCTCCGCTTCCGGAGAAAGCAAGATGGCGACACCGATATCGGTAGCCATGGTTCCTCCGTAAGTGAGCTATCTGACCTTACACTGGCATACCCGAGAAAAAACAAAGGGCGAAGGCGGACCGTTTCTGGACCGTTCGGACGGCAGTATCAGACATGATACTATGAGTTCGGCGCAAGAAGCGCTGAACCATCCGACATGAGGATCCTGATAGTCGAAGATGAAGAGCGCCTGGCCGACGCGCTTGTCCGAGGTCTCACGCAAAAAGGGTTCGCAGCGGACGCGCTCTATGACGGGGAGAAAGCGTTCAATCGCATCCTCGTCCATGCCCAGGATTACGACCTTATCGTCCTTGATCTCATGCTTCCCGGAATGAGCGGGACGGAGATCACCAAAGCGGTGCGAGAGCGCAATGTGATCGTCCCCATCCTGATCCTGACCGCGCAGGGAGACACGGGGCAGAAGGTCGATCTCTTGCTTTCGGGGGCGGACGACTATATGGTCAAGCCGTTCTCGTTCGAGGAATTGTCCGCCCGGATCCAGGCGATCCTCCGGCGCCCCGCAGAGATGCTTCCGGTCGAACTTGCCGCGGGCGATATCCGGATGAGCCTGTCAGAGCGAACGGCACAGATCGCGGGAAAACCGCTTTCGCTTACCCTCAAGGAGTTCGCTCTTATGGAATATTTCTTGAGACACCCGAATGAGGTCGTCAATCGGGAAGATCTCTTAGCCCACGTTTGGGATTTCAATTATGATTCGTTCAGCAATGTCGTCGATGTCCACGTTAAGAACCTCCGCAAAAAACTCCTTGAAAAAGGCGGCGCGGATATATTGGAAACGGTGCGGGGCATTGGCTACAGACTTCGCATATAACTACCGTTCGAATATCTTCTTTCGTACAAAATGGAAGGTCGTTTTCTTGTTGTGTATCTTCGCGCTCGCGATCTCGCTTTCCGTCACCGTCGGCATCATGCGTATCTATGACAGCGCTCTCTCTGATCTCAGCGCTCGGCTCAACAATACCTATGGCATTCGCACCAGCGCGATCGCGAATATGACGAGTGCTGCGTTCTCGGAGGTCCCCTCAATCGATATCGCCGTGATCGTTGTGGTCGTATCTGTCGTCATCCTCATCTTCGGGATCGCGATCGCCGTCATCGCGCTCCGCCCGACACGCGACGCACTTGCTTCCCAGAAACAGTTCATCGGCAACGTCGCGCATGAGCTCCGCACTCCCCTTTCGATCGTGAAGACCAATATCGAGGTCGCACTCATGGATGAGCGCCTGGACAACGAATTGCGCCGTGCGCTGACGGACAACGTTGAAGAGCTCGACCGCTCATCGGACATCATCAACAACCTCCTTTCCCTTAACACACTCCTTAATCCTGCGGAGATCCCCTTCGCGGATGTCGACCTCGGCGCGGTTGCGGACGAAGCTATCGAGAGGCTACGTCCGCTTGCACAGAAACGCGGCGTGGGTCTTACTGTCGCCAGGGGTGAATTCCTTTTGGCACGCGGAAACTACACAGCGCTTGTCCAGGTAGCGACAAATCTCATCAAGAACGCGCTTACACATACGCCGGTAAGAGGCGAGGTCTCAGTCATCATCCAGCCTGACTATCGAGGATATATTGAGCTTGCGGTCGCGGACACAGGAGAAGGAATCGCCCAGGAAGATCTCTTCCATATTTTCGAACCGTTCTACCAATCAGACACGTCCCGTTCCAAGAAGCACGGCGGAAGCGGGCTCGGTCTCACGATCGTGAGCGAGATCGTGAAGCTTCATCGCGGCAAAGTGGTGATGAAAAGTAAAGAACAACGGGGGACGACGGTGATCGTCTCGATCCCCTGCGGAACGTCGGAGGATGATCGGCTCCCGGACCCTTCTGAGCACGCGGATGAGATCGCGATGGACTTTACCAAAGAGCGCCCCTCAAAACCGCACCACACTTAGTCTGGTTGTTATTTCCCTTTCGGGGACGCCAGAAGGAGCTTTTCGGCCTTCATCAATTCTTCATGGGGTCTTTCTTACAATAGGCATAGATATTCGTTCTTTTCATCGCCATATGGACCCTATGGAGGATATATGACACTGATCCGAGCGATGCGTCCAGATGAGCTGGATGCGGTAAGATCACTGATATACGACGCCTACGCTGAACACGGGTATTTCTTGAAGACCGACCCAGAACAAGATGCGATCAGCGCACAACGAAAGATCAAACCATATACCAACAAGATCGATACCTTGATAGTGGAACAAGACAGCAAAATCGTAGCGACCCTAAGCTACGGATATGGCATCCCCACCCTGGTAGAGAACATATTCGGTTCCGAGGAGAACAAAAGGGAGTTGAGCAAGCAATTGCAAGGTCCTCCGCATCAGGAAGTTGAGATGTATGGAAGCTCCACACGAGGAAGCCTTCATGAACTCTTCCAGACTATCAAGGTGCTCGAACTGTTCTCCGGGAAGCTCCTGGTCTGCACCCGCTTCGCTTCGGCCAAAGAGTATTGGGAGAGCCGTGATGGGCTTCGGCTTGGCATGATACTCATCCGGGAGGTCGTCAAGATCTCTCTCGAGGACAAAGCGGATGTTTCTGCCTTCATCGTCAACCCGCGGCATGTCCCGTTCTACCGAAGATACGGAGCACAGATCATGGCAGCGATCCCAAACGCTCCAGGGCTCCAGGAAGGAAAGGCGCCCGGAGTACTGATGACGCTTGTCATCGAGGAATTTGCCAGGCGGATCGAGACCATATGGCCGGAGCTCGACGACTCTCTTCGCAAAAGGGCCAGGGAGGTCTCCCTCACTGTTCCTAATGCGCATTGGGAGAACCGAGATGCGCTTATTGATGCCATATGATCTTTTATTTGCTTCGAAGCGCCCAACACATCGGGCGCTTTTCATCGAAAAGGACCCGCAGAACGGGTCCTTTCTCTATACTTGCGAGGTGTCTTATCTCTCTCCTCTCATCTCATTTCGAACGCTCTTGATGAAATCCGCCGCTGCGTCCTTCCCGCCGAGCCCGAACGAAAGCCCTCCCGCCAAGGCAAGCATCGCGACAATTCCAGTAAAGAGGGTCAGCATGAACTCGCGTGCGATACCGAGCTGCGAGAGCGCGATGATGATGGCAAACGTCCATATAGACCAGCGGACGATCGCGCTCAAGAAATGCGAGACCGTGCCACCGACCGCCTTCGATGCGCCACCGACCAGACTGCCGAAGAAATTCGCAGCGATCGAGGCGATGAAAAGCATCAACGCCGCGACGATGACCTGCGGGATGTACTGAAGCACCGTCATCAAGAAATCGTTCACTTGCGTCAGCCCGAGTACGTTGAGTGCCGCCATCAAGAAGATAACAATGAAGAACAGCTTCCCAAGCCAGCCGAGGAACGCCCCAGAATTGAGGGTATGCCCAGAGCGTTCGATGACCTTATTGAACCCACTTTTCTGGAGATAGAGATCGAGCTTGGCCATTTCGACAAGCTGCTGGATGACCCTTCCGACCGCAGCGCCGAAGATCCAGCCGAGTGCAAGCAGAATGATCGCCCCGAAGAATTTCGGGATAAAATCTACTGTTCCACCAACGACCAGTTGAGTTGATTCGACGACCTTTTTAATGATCTCATCGCGTATAAAGTCCATAGAATATTTGACAAAATAAATAATAATGTTGGTTTCTAATGCTGGTCTTAATTATACCATCCTGAAAGAGCTCCGCGAGGGCGCTTATCCTCTGTTATCGGGAAGGGGCCAATGCCAAGATAAACAAAGGGTCGCGTAGAAAATTGGCTGTTTTAGGCACGATCAAAACAAATTCAACTTATTCAGTACCACCAAATGGGGGTAATCGAGGATGTCGCGGATGAATTTATCGTAGATCCCGAAACGGTACTCGAATTCCGGCGTCTCGAGAATTCCGTAGGTCAGCTCTTTCCCCAATTCCGCTTCTAGGCGTCGCAATACACCCTCGATGTTCTTGCGCTTGAGTTTATCCCCGACGATGAGAATATCGACTCGGGAATCCGCCTCGTCGATGAATACGCCGGCGACGACGATGAGTTTCACGTTTCCGACGTTACGGAATCTCGCCGAGAGATCCTCCTTCCCGAGCGCGATCTCAGTCACCAGGGCACGGAGCGGCACTAGGAACGGGAAGCGCGGATCGAGTCCGAAGCCGTTCACCTTGCGTTTCTCCATATCGCCCCTTTTGCGTTTGCTCGGGAACATCTTAACCACGACGCGCGGCTTCACGAGACCGATATCTTTAAGGAGGCGAAGTTCCCTGCCCAAGGCGTCGCCCGAGACCTTGCTTCGTCGAAGCATCTCCTTCCGGTCGAAGATGTCTTCCGGGTTCATGAGAAACAACCGCATCAATTTGACTCTGGCAGAGGATCCAAAGAGTTTTTCGAGGATTTCCATATTGCCAGCAATTATCCCAAAACCTCACGACGACGCAAGAGTGGCGGCCACGCGGGACCCAGTTGCGACCTGTGATGACATATCCCGTGCGATCATGCAACAAACGAAAAGGCCGCGACTGCGCGCGGCCGAACTTGGGTCAGTATCCGAGCATACTTACCACGTCGCCCGGGATGAATGCGAATCTCGGTGAAACCGGCTGGTTTGCCGGCTTCTTTTCATCCCTGCTGGGTCCGGTGTCATGCGACTGCGGCGTGAGGCGGGCTTCGCCAACAATTTTCTTTGGGGTCCGCGCGGTCATTCTGTTCCCCCGATACCCAGACCATCGTGGCGCCCAGTGGAGAGAGTGGGGGATTCGTGTCTGCCCCTCTCGGAAACACGGTAGGACAAGATGGAAAGAGCGGCGAGCGGAAACCTGTAGCTCTTTCCATGCTGGTCTTCGACCACGATGATCGAACCGTCTGAATCGGTTCCATCGAATTTCGGCCGTTCGATCGTCAGAACGATCTTGATGCTCTCCGGCGCGATTCCCTCTAGTAAACCTTTGATCTGGGGGAGGTTCGGGTGAATCATGCGATTCATCCCGAAATCATGCGATCTCATAAACTTCCTTTCCTGTGGTTATGAACAAAGAACAAGAGGGTTGAACGATAGCAGAATATGCCGTTTTTGTCCAAAGGGATGCCGCGGGCGAACCGCGGCACCTTAAGGAACCGCCTCAGAGGGAAAACGCGCTCAATGCGGCGAATTCCCCTGTGGCCCCTTGGATGTTCATCGGATCGGTAGGGGGTCGGTATCGGCAAAACGCAATCGCGAGATCAGCCCGAAACCGAGTGGGAATCTCAGAACGAGCGTCGCCGCGGGTTGCCCCGGACCGCCATCGGTCAGGGGTTTCCGAAAGACCACATAGTCAATCCCATCCTCGGATCGGACACCCGAGCACACGAATCCATCGAGACTTATTTCCAAGGTACAGCCCATAAGGTCTAAACCTGTGAGGTCTTTGACATTTGCTTCCATCGCTTCCTCCTTTTCCTTTCTGCTAGAACGATTCTGCAGATCACTTCTCTTGGAATTCGGATATATGGGAGAGACGAAATATCGATTCTTTCCCTTCCGCAGCCAGGACGATGTGGTCTTGATTCGGGTCGTCGGCGACTGGGACGAACCTGACCCATTGTCCGTCGTATGATCTCAACCGTCCGACGACGTACAGGACGTGGATCATGGTCCTTTCTTTTTGCCACCGTTTTCCATTCTTTCGGATCGCTTCCCGAATCTCGAAAGACGAAGTACAAAGAATCATTTCATTGCTCCTCCAAAAAGAGTCCGCTCACAGAATAACGTAATATCTTCTCGAGTCAAACAAAACGCCGGCGAGGATCACTCGCCGACGTGGTTACCCTGATGAAAAAAGAGCGGCCGCTCAAGGAACGGTACCATTGGGGCGCAACCCCCCTTCGCCATCGGCCCGAGTTCCGGAAGCCACAATCCCATCTGGAAGTACGGGCGCGACCAGTATGCCCCCTGGCACTCGCGAAAGACTTCGCATCCCATTATCGCGTTGGGGTCCCTCCAGCATCCGGTGCATAGATGGTTCCCCCTTCCCCAGAGCGCGTGAGACAGGTCGATCCTGTCCCATGACTCTTCCGCGCATAGTGCGGCCAAACGCGGACGGAGCAATTGTTCCAGCGTCTCATTAAGAATAGGGGCCGGCCGGAGAGGAATGACGACGCGAAGAGCGAGTGCGATCCGCTGGACGTGGACGTCGATCGGAAACGCATCCGGGATCGGCGCATGACCGATCTCTTCGAAGTAGATCCCGATCAAGGACGCGACCTTAGGACCGATCCCGGGAAGCGGGTTGGCGCCGTTCGCCTTCTTAAACGCCACCACCGCGTCCACCGTGCCGCCAGCGAACATTCGGAACGGATCTCCGTCCCACGTTTCCCAGAGCGTCCGGGCGCGCGTCTTCCACCACCCCCCATCGACATTGCGCCGAGGATTCCCGAACTGGCATTTGGCGAGACCGTGCCGGAGATCATCATCCGTCCATGACAGAACTTCCGCCTCGTAGAGTTCCCGTGTCGAGCGAAGATCGTGGAATGGAAGCGCAAGACGGTCGTTCTCAAAAAGCCTGCGGTGTGTCTCATAAACGCGGTTACTGTCCCCTCGCACGTCCGTGGCCGCGGAAGAGAATAGCCATCGCCTGTGGGCATCTGAGCCGACTGCGATCGCCCTCGGCCGATGCCTCCATTGTGGAGCAAGATCCTCTTTTCTGATCGTTCTGCGCCGCAGGTCGTGTAGGTATCTCTCAAGAATGCGGCCGAACAGCTCCCGTGCGCGGGACGCGTCGAAATGAAGCTCCTCCGGCGCAAACGACATGCGCTCTAACCAGCTTCGCTCTTTTTTGAGCGTCGCAATGGATATCTCCATCGCCGTCTCCTGTAAAGTTCGTCTTAGTGCACCTTACCTGATTTCAACAAAAAAGAAACCGCCCTGTGGGGGGCGGGTACGGCGCGGGTCGCCCGTACTGGAGATTCCGGCCGGCCGTCAGGAAAGTCGCTCTTTGAAGTAGAGCTCGGCGACCACGCAACCTTGGGCATGCGGATGTCCTCTTTTCGTCGGGTCGATCTGTCGACGCCTTCGTCCGCTTTCGCGCGACAATAGCATCCTTCCTTGCTTGCGCTTGATGACCATGAAACACTCCGTCAACGGTGGGAGTTGGCGCGCAACCTTGAGTTCCGTCGGAAGTCTCGGCCGCTGTTGTTGGACCCGGGCCACCCAGGAAAGTTTATACACGTCCACAACCTCATTGAAAACGTTTCGGACATCCTTTGGAAGAAATACCACGAGTTTTCGGATGAGGTGATTTGGCATGTACGTATACGCACGCATGTTCTGCAAGGTACCCGTGGCCGCCCGGACGCCAGCGAGATTTTTAAATCTCTTCCCTCTCACCGTCGTTCGCGTGTACGGCATCAACTGCGATGTGATCCACGCCGCACGATCCCCGATGTATCGCCGGATCCGGGCACGTTCATCCTCAATGACGATCTTCCAGTACAGATACCGGTCGTTTTTTGAGACCGTCACGCGAATGCCGTCGTCGTGGATGTAATTCCTTCCCCGAAGCAAAAACGTGTTTGGATACATGCGGCCACCTTGCAGTCTCCGTGTTTCCTCCTTGATGCACTCGAGGATCCTCGGCCACGCCCCTGCGACCTCGTCGAAGGTTGCATCACGAAGCTTGTGGCGTTTCTTCACTACCAAGCGACGATTGGCCGCGCCGAGCGAGGACTCGGCCTGCGTGTACGGCCGGCCACGAGTGAGTCCGACCTCCAACACCACGCTCTGCTCAAGAACGAACCATCCGTCGAACAGATCGACGGGGGCGAGTACGGCGATGACGTTCGCGACATACCCCCGTTCCGTATTGTCGATGAATTCGCGGCAATATGGACCATGTTGCTCGTCGACGCCCAATACAATGACGAAGTGCGCGTGGCGGCGAATCCGATCCGTATCGCGCATCGCCTTTTGGACGCGAATGATCGCCCGCTGATTCCTGGCCTCCCCGGGAAGGAGACCCTTGATTTGTTCATAGTTCAAGGTGCACCTCCTTCGGACATGTCTCCCGCCATTCTAGCAAAGAGAAAGCTCGGAACAACTTGACAACAAAGGCCCGTGCAGGGCCTTTGTGTGTCTCACAAGAGGGGAATTACTTCAGCGTCACCTTCCCTCCGGCTTCCTCGACTTTCTTCTTCAGGGCTTCCGCCTCTTCCTTCTTCATGCCCTGTTTGAGAACGGACGGGACTCCGTCGACGAGATCCTTCGCCTCCTTTAAGCCAAGCCCGAGCACTTCTTTGATCGCCTTGATGACTTGGATCGGAGTACCCCCTGCCGCAGTGAGTTCAACGTCGAACGAATCCTTCTCTTCCTCCGCCGCGGCCGCTCCGCCCGCTGCCGGACCTGCAACGACCGCTGCAGCTGCCGATACTCCCCACTTCTCTTCCAGAAGCTTCACGAGCTCGTGGAGCTCTAAAAGCGTCAACTTTTCTACGCCCGCGACGATGTCCTTGAACTTCGCCGGGACCTCTACTGCCGTCTTTCCTTCTTCCATATCGTTGGAATGTTATTATGAACCTATAATGAGAATCTACGCCGCGACTCCTTCCATTTGCTTCGCCTTTTGATCGAACGCACGAACCACATTGGAGATCGATGCGTTGAGCATACCGGCGAATTTACCATAGAGCGCCTCGCGCGAAGGAATCGCTGCGATCTCGGTGATCTCCTCCCTACTGACGTATTTCCCATCGAACACACCGCCTACGAGCATGATCTGCTCCTTGTGGGCCTTCGCGAAATCGAAGACCCCCTTCGCAGGAGCGATCTGGTCCTTCGACCATGCGATCGCGAGTTCTCCCTCGAACGACGGGATCTCTCCTTCGTACTTCCGATCCGCAAGCGCGCGCTTTACCAGGGTCTTTTTGGCGACATAGTAGGAAACCCCGGCTTCGCGAAGCTTCTTCCTGAGCTCGTTCACTTCCATGACGGAAAGCTTGTCGAACTTGACGAACGCGACCGTCGCCGCGTCCTTCAGCCCTCCTTCGAGCGTGGAAAGGATCTCTACCTTCTTTTGTTTCGTGATTGCCATAGAACAATTTTGGCTGATAAAAGAAAATCGACCACGCAGACTGGCCGATACATCGTCCCCCCGGGGTTCGGAGTATGGGGCCTCGGTCAGCGCGCTTTCGCGCTTCACCCCGCAGAGTGCGGGACTGACTGTCTTAAGCGTTGTTAGAGAGTATACGTAATTTCTCCTCCTGGTCAAATGGGCCACTTATGAGCGGCCGAGAAGATTCACCAGAAAGATAATGCACACAGAGATCGAGATCATTATGAGAAACCCCACAGCGAAACGGAAAAAATTGCTTTGGGGGTCGATGTTCATACTACCATTCTACCATATGGACCGCTTACCCCATTTCTCCATACGATGTCCAATCCTCAACATATCGCTGAAATTCTCCTTTTTCGGAAAAATATTCTGGGAATTCGGAAAGGGATAGGATGGCCCGCTCTTCTCGCCCCTCACCCACCAGGTCGGGATAGCTCGAGTAGTGATAATTTTGAAGATATTTCTCTGCCGCTCTCCTATCTTCGATTTTTGTCTCTTTCCACCTCGGTTCGATTAACTTCACTGGGTTTAGGTGGATGTATGCAAATAGATATTTCAGATATTCATCCTGTTCAACGTGCCGCGCCTTGAATCTCCCCTGAAATAATNNGAAATAATGGCCCGACTCGCTCGTGCCGCTTATTGAAATACATGGAATATCCGGTCATAAGCTTCTCCATGAATCTGCTGATCCCTCCCTCTTTCGTTTCCCTGAGCAGTATATGAAAATGGTTGGGCATCAATACATATGCCCCAATGGAACACAGCACCTCGCCTCTATCTATTTTGTACAAGGGCAGCCCTTGTACGAGCCGAAATATAAAAGCTTTTTCTGAGTTTGCTAGATAGAGGAGTTTAATGAATCTCTCATGATCTTCTTGTGTGAGGAAAACGTTTCTCTTCTCTACCCCGCGATTATAAATGTGG
The DNA here is from genome assembly GCA_002451235.1 of Patescibacteria group bacterium UBA6899. Taxonomy (GTDB): domain Bacteria; phylum Patescibacteriota; class Minisyncoccia; order Phycocordibacterales; family UBA6899; genus UBA6899. Next base: position 8,515 of record DKBN01000044.1, on the reverse strand, counting down.
TAATACTCCCCTTCTGAAAAAACGATTTTGCGCTCCATCCCCTTATCATACCGTGGGCAGCCTAAGATACATAGGGCTGCCCTTGTACTGGAAGATAACAGAAACCCCCTTCTCCGAAGAGAGGGGGTTCTGCGCTTTGAGCCGAAGCTCTCGGCTTTCCGATGGACCTTGGAGTCCGATCAAGTCATTCCCGAAGGAATTACTTGGTCATCGTCTGGCTGTCCGTCGGAATGTTCTTGACGAGAGTGTCATTGTTCCAGTCATTCGTGAGAAGGCTGTGACCAATGACGGATTCGTCAGACCAGATGAAGCTGGCAGTCGCACCTACAGAAGCCGCGACCGTCGGAGCAACATAGCCAAGACCGCTCGGCTGAATGCTGGTGCCAACGCTCGAGCCCGTGGTGATCGTCCCGCCGACCGTCGCCTTCAAGACGTAGGTCTTGGTGCCGGAGACGGACTTGTTCACGCCGGTGCAGGTGATCAAAGTCCCTGCGCCATTGAGTGAACAGGATCCGAGCGCCGTCGACTGATCCGCATCGTCGTAGAGCATCGGGGTTCCCGACACTGTTGCCGATGAGGTCGCTACGTTGAAGATGATCTGGTTCCAGCTGACCGGGCCACCTGCATCAGACGTGATCGAGAACTTCGCGATCGTCTGAGTGCCTGCGGAGAGTACGGAGGTCGGGAGCGCGACCAAGGAAATGGTCGGCTTCGACTTGTAGACGTACATACCATTCCCAGTGATTCCGGCCGCAAACGTATCCAACTGTTCCACACCATTCGAGTTGCGGTACTTTATCGCCGAGAGAGTGAGGGTGATTTTCCCACCGCTCGTACCTGCGTTGGTACCGACATTACCCAAGTTGGCATAGACGTCAATGATCTTGTTCGAGTTCGCCGCGACCGGGACGTTGAGACCAGTCTTGATTGATGTCGTACCATTGAACGGCTGGCGACCGAGCTCGGTGTTGCCATCCTTGTAGACGAGCTCGATGATCGACGAAGCGTCCGTGGTCGTCGCCGTAAGGTCGACGATCGTGAAGCTGTCGTTCAGAGCCGAGAACTTGAAGGAGGCGACCTTCGGCATCGAGTTGCCGACGACAAGCGAGGAAACCGGCGTCGAAGAGTCAACCGACGGCGACAAGGTGCCTGTGTCCGCGGAGATCGTCTGGCCCGCAGTCGCCAGTGAAGTGACCGCCTGACCGGAGTTCTGCGAAGTACCGCTCACCGTCAAGGTCGTTTGGATGTTCTTCGTCAAGTTGAGCCCCGTGTTCATGGTCGCGTAGACCTGGACCGGAAGCGTCATGTTCGCCGCAATAGGGGCGTTGATCGAGTAGGTATTCGACGAGGAGGCAACAGATGCCTTCGTGACCGTCGTCTGAGTTCCATACTTGATGTACACATCCTGCAGCTTGGTGACATCGCCCGTGCCGCCGATCGCGAGCGTCAAGGTGTCGAGATTGACCCCTTCCGTCGAACCGGTCGTCACGTTGAAGTCACCGATCTTGGCCGCAGTCTGGGGTACGACGACCGTCTGGTCGTTGTACGCCGTTGCCTTCGAGAGCGTGAGCTGGCCAGACGCCACCGTAATCTGGTTGCCAGAAGCACCATTGTTCGCGATGTATCCGAGCGATGACATGCGGTAGACGTTGCCACTGACTGCCGCAACGACTTTCGCGACCATCGTATCGCCAGCTGTCATGTTGTCGGTACCGTCATTGTCGAAGACATCTGCGCGGATCTCAAGGATATTGTCCGTTCCCGGATCAAGTACCATGGATGAACCAAGGTTGAACTGGGTACCGGCCGCCGCGGTCGTGATCGACTGCGTCGAACCGATCTGGACGCCATTCAAGAAGATCGCACCGTTGCGGAGATTGCCAACCTGTGTTGCGGTCGTAACCCCACCATTCGAGTGGGTGACCGAAACCGTGAGGTTCTCCACCTTCAGTTTCTCGCCCTGTGCGCGGAAGTTGAACTTCGCAAGCGTGATGCCCGAGCCGCTCTTCACGACATTGCCGGACGGAGAGTCCGTCGTCTTCGTGATGGTAAGCGTTCCCGGATTGACTGCTACTATTCCCGCGTCAACCGCAGCGAACGTCGTGGCGAGAGCCGTCGGAGTCACCACCACGTTCAACTGACTGTCCCACAACTCGATGTCCACCGAACGGCGGAGCGAGAATTGGAAGTTACGGTTCGAGCCGCCAACCACGTCAGCTAAGACCTTTACGACATGCGAGCCCGCCTTGACCGTGACCGGGGTCGGGAAGACGAACGACACGAAACGATTCGCATCGACCTTAGTCACCGCCGTGCCCACCTGTGTACCATCGATCATCAAGCGGAAGTTCTGCACATCGTCCCCGTACGCCGAGCCGATCTGTTGGAAGCGGATCGCCGTCATCAACGCGTCGCGCGAACCGATCGAAATCGTGCGCTGCCAGACCGCGTAGTCGTTCTGAGGATCGATCGTGCCGTTCGGCGGTGTCGTGACGCCAGTGAAGTCCACCGACGTCATGCCGGACGGCTGAGACGAGAGGAGGAATTGCGCGCCCGAGACCGGAAGACCGGTCGCCGCGCCCGCATCCGTGACCACATCCGTCAACATCATACCGATAGTCTGACCGACCATGAGCGAAGCGATGTCGCCACGGACCAAGACCACGACCGAGCCCATCGCTGGGACCGTCACGAGTCCTGCTGTGTCCGAGAACGAGATCACGCCCGTCGAGATGGACGCCGCATCCGTCAAGCGGTTGCCCGCGCCATCATAGAGATAGACGTTGTTGAGAGTCGAGTCCGAGGAAACGCCCGTGCGCTTCAACTTGAGCGTCGTCACCTTGACCGCGTTCGCCGTAGCGTTCGAGATCTTGAATGCCGCCATCGTCGCGACGCCCTGAGGCGAGATGAGCGTTCCCTGCGCGGGAGAGCTCGTGTCGAGCGACGCCTGGACGCCCTGACCGGTCACCGTGCCGGTACCCGTTCCGGTACCAGTACCCGTTCCCGTACCAGTGCCAGTCCCTGAGCACATCGCGTTCAGTTTCGCGCGCGTCGAGACGCCGACAAGGCCTGTGCCCTTCGTAAGGCCATTCGGCATCAAGATATCAGAAGCATATTTCTCCTGGAACTTGACGACCGCAGCTTTGGTCAATGAACCGAAGTAGCTCGTCTCATTTCCCTTCGAGCCCACACCGGAGGCTGCGACCTGCGTCGAAGCATCCATGTTGAGGACTTTCTGGAGATTCATGACCTCAGTTCCGGTCGAACCTTGTTTGAGCGTCTGCGTGAAAACGTACGAGCATCCCGTCGCCGAGGCGACCGAGGAGCTCGAGCCGGTGAGCGCAGCAAGCTGAGCCATGAGCGCATTGATCTGCGCCTGGAGTTCCGCAACGGTCTGCGCCGAGGCAATGCCCGGGCCCAAGACCATCGCGAGACCCGCGAGTCCTGAGACGACTTTCGTCATCTTTGAACCTGTGAATTTATACATAGTCTCAATTACTACTAATGTTCTTTCGAACTTAGTTACTATTAACGAACTAACCTAATAATCCCTGTTGAAGTTCCGCAGCTTGGAACGAACACCTCGTGGTCATTCCTCGCGCGGAGGTGGCACCAGCTGAACCTCTCTGCGAACTTTTTTCTTTCCTCGTTGTGACGCACAGAAAAGAACGAGAGTTGCCAATGCCAGAAGTCATTGAACGAATAACAGCACGATACTACTTACTGGATAGGGAGCTCGCTGATATTCAATTTTCAATGAACTCCTCTTTCGAGCCCTCATGCGATCACAAGATCGCACTACACGCTCGCGGGTCTCACCATCCTTCATGACGATGTCGCCCTTGTGCTCCCTCCACGCTCTTTGCGGAACGTTTGCTTCGTGAAAGCGTCTCCGTGCAAACATACAAACACGGGCAACACTCTCCCGGGAAAGCACTGTGTTCAGTATAGTATCTTTTGCGGTTTCCAGCCAAATATTTCGGGCTGAAAATGTGGATAACACGTTAGTTGCTTTCGCCTGTATAGCCACCCACGTCGCTTGATACTATTCCGATGCTCCAAAAGCACCGTGAGGAGCATCATACCTTCAGTACCCTTGGTGCGTCAAACGAAAATATCCTGTAAATACAAGACGATTTTGTCTTTTTGATATTTGTGTCCGATATAACGGACAATGAATTAAAACGGACATTACAAATTCTATCTTCAAAATAATCTCACAGACAAAATTTGTGTCTTTGAGATCTTACGCGAGAGAATACGTCGTCCAGCGCTTCTCTCCTGCCTTACTCACAACACCTTCTCCTAGCATGGAAACAAGCTCTCGTTGGATGGTCTTCTCACTGAACCCTGGGATACTTTTTGCGATATCTCTTACGGTCAGATTGGAGCGCTGTTTGAGAAGTGCGAGGATGATCTTTCGACGATCCTCCCTCCCCATTTTTTCGCCGTTCCCTCGTTTCTGCTTGAGTTCCTCTTTATGTTTTCTTTCGGACATGGAAGTGTTGCTCTGGGCGAGCGTGGGAGAGGAAGGTACTGAAGGTGATCTGGGATTGGGTTGCGGGAAGGAGAACTCGATCGTCTTCTTTTCCCCCTCCACAACACTATGCGGCGATTTCGCCGGTGGCAACGAGGACGACCGCGCCGCTCCTTGCACGGTGCGCTCCGGGGCGCGCGCCGTTTGGGTAACACGATCGGGCATCTCGCGGGTCATACGATATGTCGGTGGAACCGGCACAGAACGACCGACATTGCCGACCAGAAGAGTAGAGATATCGTCCTCGATCATTGTGCGAAGAGAAAAATATTCATCCCGGAGGATCGCTGCATTCATCTCAGAAAGGATCCTCGTCGCCCAGGCGATCTCGAGAAAGGAAACGATCTTCTCGATCCGCTTCACGACATTGCGCAAATAGGAGATCCTGTCCGCTACGGATGCGGTACCAGAGAGGGTGATGTCCGAAAGAAGTTCGATAGCCGTTTCGCGCATCTTCCATTTAACAGGTTCTCTGTCCGGAATGATGTCTGATACCATATAGAGCGCTGTCGTTAACTTTTCTGATTTACGGACAATTAGATCATTCCTCTCCCTTTCAACAATGGGAACGCCATGCACATCGTTCTGTTGCGCTTGTCTATTAGTTTCAGATAGATTCATTTTGTCCTTTTGCTGGTTCATTCTGGTCTTATAATTGTCCTTTTGTTATAGAATACACGTACACTGATCGGTCAATGTTTCGGAAAGATGTCCATTCGCTACAGAGGAAGAAACTCTTAGTGTCCATCATACATCCCAAAAAGAAAATGTCCATAAGAAAGGACACGAGCAATGACCAGCGGTTAGTGATCAGGAAACTATGCATAAGGTATAGAAACTGTGAGCGATAGATAGTGTACAGTAGATTTAGAGGGCGTTGGGAAAGAAAAATGGTGGTAAAAGTGTTAAAATTAAACCATGGGAAAGAATCAACGGAAGAATGGAAAGGACAGGAGAGGGCGTGAAAAGAATGAGCGGCATGGGTTCTGGAGCGGTTTGCGGGTAGAAACCAGACAGTCGGTGATCGGAGTCTTCTTTTTTCTCACGACGGCGATACTCGCGCTCGCCGGGTTCGGGAGCGGAGGAGCCATCGGAAACGGGGTCTATTCTGGAACACACTTTGTGTTTGGGATCGGTTATTGGTTCCTTCCTACCCTTTCGCTTCTTCTCTCCATCAATTTTTTCCGCGCGAAGGGGCGCGACCTCGCCGGACCGGCGTTGGTCTCAGGCCCATTCTTCGTCCTCTCCGCTCTCGGACTTCTGTCCATTCCCGCGCACGGGGGAATCTCAGAGAACGCATGGGGCGGCTGGATCGGATTTTGGGTCATGACGCCCATTCTCGCAGGCCTTGGGAGTGCGGGGGGGATCATCGCTCTCGCGACCATCTTCATTTCGTCCATTCTCATCCTTTTCGACACACCACTTCATCTTGGAGTTTTCACGAGACTTTTCGCTCTCTTCCATAGAAAGAAGGTCGAGCCCCCACTGAACGACGCCGAGAAGATCCGCATGAGCCAGGAAGCCGATGAGGAAGAGCCTTTTCCTCCCCCAGAAGAAGAGGGAGAACGTTCGATCGAGGAAGAGGATGAACAAGAACCGGATGAAATGCGAGCGCTAATTGCCGTGGCTGTGCCAAAGACGGTGAAGGAGGCGCGGAGCGCGGAACAAGGGCAGTTTCACTTCAACCCCATCCTCCATGAACGCTTCACTCCTCCTCCCCTTTCACTTCTCTCGGGAGACCGCGGCAAGGCGGGATACGGAGATACCAAAGCAAACTCGAACATCATCAAACGCACACTGCAGAACTTTGGGGTCGAAGTGGAGATGGATGAGATCACCGTCGGTCCATCGATCACCCGCTATGCCTTGAAACCGGCAGAGAGCGTGCGCCTTTCGAAGATCGTTGCTTTGCAGCGCGAGCTCGAATACGCGCTCGCATTGGCGCCGATCCGCATCGAAGCGCCGATCCCAGGAAAGTCGCTCGTCGGCATCGAGGTCCCGAATACGCAAAAGACGACCGTCGGCCTCGCCACTCTTCTTGCGAACAACGAGTGGATCGAGAGTACGAACCCGCTCTACGTTCCGCTCGGCAAGGGCATCTCGGGCGTCCCGCAATACATGAACATCAGCAAGATGCCGCATGTCTTGGTGGCAGGCGCGACCGGAAGCGGGAAATCCGTCACCATCCATACCATCATTACTTCCCTTCTTTATCGAAATAGCCCCGAGGAGCTCCGTTTCATCATGGTCGACCCCAAACGCGTCGAGCTAACACTCTACAACGGTATCCCGCACCTCCTCACGCCGGTCATCACCGATGCCAGGAAAACGATCCTCACCTTGAAATGGGCGACCAAGGAGATGGATAGGCGCTACGATATCCTCCAAGAGACGAAGGTCCGCGATATCTCCTCCTATCACAAGAATATCCTCCACCCCGCGCTTGAGCGGTTCGAGAAGCAAAAGGCCGAGGGAAGGGTCGCAGAGGGCGAAGAACCGGAACTTCCAGAGCTTATGCCCTACATCGTCATCGTCATCGACGANNGATGGCGCGCGCGGTCGGCATCCATCTCATCCTCTCCACTCAGCGTCCGTCGGTGAACGTCATCACCGGACTCATCAAGGCGAACGTCCCTGCCCGCATTGCGCTTCAGGTGGCTTCCCAGATCGATTCGCGCACCATCCTTGATATGGCTGGCGCGGAGAACCTCTTAGGAGCCGGGGACATGCTTTTCCTGTCCGCGGATCTCGCCAAACCCGTGCGTCTACAATCAGCGTTCATCTCAGAGAATGAGGTCAAGTCGGTCGTGAGATTCCTCAAGGACCATTACGAGGGAACCTTGGGCAACGAGATCAACATCGGCACGACCGAGAATAAGAACGCGTTCTTTGGCACGATCCCGGAAGAGTCGCTTGTCGGCGCCAGCGAGGAAGAGGACGATATGTACGAAGAAGCGAAACAGGTGGTCATAGAAAGCGGCAAGGCGTCGACCTCTTTTTTGCAACGCAAGCTCGGCATCGGATATTCCCGCGCCGCAAAGCTCATCGACATCCTCGAGGAGTGTGGTGTCGTCGGCCCCGGGAACGGCGCAAAGCCGCGCGAAGTTCTCATGAAAGGAGGTGCGACGGAGGGATTTGGGCGGGAGGAGGACACTCATGCGTAATTCGAAACGCCTTCTCAAGTTCGCCGTCATCGCGCTCCTTTTCGGCTTTATCGCGCTCTATGCTTTCTATCAGGCGCGTGGCATCATCGCCGGACCGACCATATTTCTCGACGAGCCGGAGAACGGAATGACCACGTCGCTTGCCGTCATCACCGTCTCGGGGACGATCCTGCGTTCCGATTTCATCACCCTCGATGGCCGCTTCATCTCCGTCGACCTGGAAGGCCATTTTTCCGAGCGTTTGCTCCTCATGAAGGGCTACAATATACTGACCATCAAAGCTTCCGACCGGGAAGGTCGCGAGGCAGAGAAGACGATCGAGATTATTCGCACTGAGCAATAATATCCCACCAATTATGGCGGAAAAAAGAACGAAGAAGGCAGAGCGAGCAGAATCGGACACGAACATCGAAGCGACGATCAGGTCGATCCAGACGAAATTCGGGGAAAACGCGATCATGAAACTTGGCGATACCCCCAAGGTCGACATCGACGCGGTCTCAACGGGTTCCATAGGGCTCGACCACGCGCTCGGGATCGGCGGCCTCCCTCGCGGCAGGATCGTCGAGATCTTCGGGCCGGAATCGTCGGGAAAAACGACGCTCGCCCTCCATGCGGTAGCCGAAGCACAGAAGAAAGGCGGGATCGCGGCGTTCATCGATGCGGAGCATGCGCTCGACCCGGAATATGCGAAGCGCCTCGGCGTGAAGATCGATCAGCTCTTGGTCTCGCAACCCGACACAGGCGAACAGGCACTCGAGATCGCGGAATCCCTCGTACGAAGCGGGAACATCGACATCATCGTCATCGACTC
>DKBN01000008.1 GCA_002451235.1 Patescibacteria group bacterium UBA6899 | reverse complement strand
AAAGGTCCTTGCCCCAACTGCATTCCGATATGCTATACTTCCTGCATGTCAGAGCGCATCATTCTTCTCGTGGAAGACAGCGAACCGCTTCGGAAGGTGTTGGCGGAGAAGCTTCGTGACGTCGGCTTCGACGTGATCGAAGCGGCATCGGGCGAAGAGGGGTTCAAATTCGCGATCGACCATAAGCCGAACCTCATCCTGACCGACCTCGTGATGTTCCCGATGGACGGTATCGAGATGACGACGAAGATCAGGCAATCGGGCCAGTGGGGGAAGGATACGAAGATCGTCGCGCTCACTAACCAGAACAGCACCGAAGAGGAGGAGCGGGTCAAGGCGGCCGGATTCACTGCATATCTCGTGAAGGCGGAAACAGGACTGGATGAAGTGGTCAAGGATATCGAAGGGATGCTGAGCGAGAAATAGCGTCCGCTGCGCACCCTTATATGGAAAAGCAACGAACGATCTTGGTGGTAGAGGACGATCCGTCGCTTCGGTTGGTGCTTTCGGACAAACTGAAAACCGAGGGATTCACGGTCCTCGAGGCGGACGATGGGAAAACAGGTCTCGATATCGCGCTCAAAGAGCACCCACAGTGCATTCTTCTCGACATCTTTATGCCGAGGATGGACGGCATCTCGATGTTGGCACAATTGCGAAGTTCTGGACCTTGGGGAAAGCATGCGACCGTGATCGTGCTCACGAATTCGACCGATGCGGACACTATCTCCCGCGCGACTGGCCTCGGTGCGACAGATTTCCTCATCAAAAGCGAGTGGTCACTCGACGATATCGTGAAGCGGATCGGGGATCACACTGCGAACGGATGAATATCGCTCAACGCGTATGAACTACTGGCTCATGAAAAGCGAACCGCATGAGTTCTCGATCGACGACCTCATGCGCAAAAAGAGACATCACTGGGACGGCGTACGCAATTATGAAGCGCGCAACATCATGCGAGATCGCATGAAAGTCGGGGATCTGGTGATCTTCTATCACTCCGACGGAGACCCGAGCGGTCCGGCGGGCGTCGCGAAGGTATCTCGGGAAGCATATCCGGATTTCACTCAATGGAAACGATCGAGCAAATATTTTGATCCACGGGGGACGAAGAGGGATCCACTCTGGTTCATGGTCGATGTAGCCTTCGTGAAAAAGTTCAAGAATGTGATCGAGCGCGATCTCCTGCGCGAAGTCCCGGCGCTTCGGAACATGCCGCTCTGGAAACGTCCAAGGCTCTCCATCACGCCGCTTGCAAAAAAGGAGTTCGAGACCATCGTAAAGCTTGGCACGAAATGAACAAGGCCGGAACGTCGTTTGGAGGGACGTCCGGCCTTGGTTGGGCAAGGCCCAAATGAAAAAGAACGAGAGGAATCGTCCTTATCGTAACGCGGCTCCTTTTCTTTGTAAAGCAACGATATGGGGATAATCATCCTCCCCTTGCCCACATTGTGTGGCTTCCGATCGCATCAAACGAAAGCCGCACCCACGAGGACGAAAAGAAGGACCGTAAGTGTGAGATACCAGTTCCTACGCATCCAAAGCATCTCTCGTTCGTTCCTTTCGCGCTCTGTGGTACGGATCCCGTTCGCCACGCCATATTTCATCGCCTCTTCGAGTACCCGTCGTTCTTTCTCGAGAGCGTCGATCTCCTTTTCCAACTGCGCGTACCTCGTTCCCTGCTTCCCTTCCGCGAGATGGAGCGTGACCTCAAGCCCGCGGCGTTCTTCTTCGATCCTATCTTGCACACGTTCGAGCCGTTTGAACTCATGGACGGAAACGCTATGCGTCCTCCTCCGCTCTTTCGCGTATTGCCACCAGAAAGGAACGACCCACAGCAATAGAAGGGTCCATCCACCCCATGCGACCGGCTGCCCGAACAATCCTTCTCCGAACATGGAGCGGGTTCCCCCGAACGAGTCGAGGGCAGCAGGAAGGTCCCCAAAATGCACGAGAGTACTGAGAGCATGCGACGCGCCCGTCCCTTCCCACCATACCCGCGTGTATAGTCCGAGAACGATGAGGAACCCGGAGACGAAGATCATGCCCCAGCCGCTTGCTCGCTCAATGCGCCGCTTCCGCTCGATCAGTCCGTCGAGTACGTTCATTCCTGTCGTCGCGAGAAGAGAGAGGAGCACTAGGGGCAGAACGCGACCGAGCGCGTTCGCGAAAAAGAGCGTCCAACCATAGAAGACGTTCCCAGATACCGCGGCTTCCGTCAATAAAATGGGTATTGCGGGATGCGGGTTACCGATGCCAAGATTCCCAAGGAAGATGCCGAGGAGAAACGCATGCGCGTATTCTTTTCGTCTGAGGAATAAAACGGGAGCCGGACCGACATAGGTCGGCGCACGGAGGTCGAGAAGACCAAGTTCGCCAAGTGCGAAGGCGTACGCAAGGATACCTACAAAAAAATATGCCCAATCTTTGATGTGTTCTGTGCTGGCGCCAGAGAGATCAATGCCGATATGCCCGACGGAGGCGGCCAAAGCGCCGTAGACCGAGAGCATGAGCGCGACGCCGAGTCCGAACGAGAGCGAGACGCCGAGCCCTCGCGCGAGCCCCTTCCCTGCGGAGAGCGGCACCACGACAAAGACGAGTGGGAGAACGCACGGCAAGACGGTCATCGAAAGACCGGAGAGGTATGAGAAGAGATACCAGAGAGCGATGCTGATCGCATCCGCGTTCCCGAGGTCAGACATAGTCGATCCGACATAGAGCGTGCACGGGATCACGACCAGAACCGCGAACGCGAGCGTAAGTGCGAATACTAAGCGGATACTTGCCGATGCGAATTGGTGCATATCGAAAAGAACGTCTCATGCCCCTTCGGAAATTGCGAAGCGAACAAGGCTTGGAGAGTTGTACTAATAATTATACCCCAAATATGTTGGCGATTTTCGCTTTATCCACAAAACGGCCTTGTTTGGCTGTTTTTAGGATACTCTTGAGATTGGTTCACTAGATATTGACTTTTCATGTGAATATGCTATGCTGTCCACCAGAAGCGTTGGCTTCCCGAATGAAGGTGGCCGGAGAAGGTGATCTGCACCCAAGCCCCGAAAGGGCATGGTCTTGAAGTGAGGATCTTCACGTGGACGTCGGGTATCCCGACGGATGTCGCCTTAGCGAGATGCGGGGCACCACCGTCGTCAGGATGCATACCCGGACGACACAAGATCCTCAATGGATGGATCCATTGGGGTTCCGAAGCGCAACGATCGCGCGAGGAATGCGGATACCTTCTCCGGCCTGGAGTAATACCGGTGTCACATGACGCCGGTTTTTCATTCCCCCAAAAGATATCCTCTCGCTTCTTTCACTCCCCTCCCCACTTTCGCGGAGAACGGGATGATCGCCGCATCAGTGACATTCGACGACAGCTCGCGCATCCGCGCCGAGAATTCCTTTTGATTCAGCTTGTCGACCTTGTTCGCAAGAATAACGAACGGATGGCACTCTTCCCGCAGCAAGGCGATCATCTCTTCATCGAACGGTGTAAGCCCGACCGATGCATCGATCACCAGGATGACCTTTATCGGTTTTGCTTCCCCGCTTGTAAGATACCAAAGGATCATCTTGCGCAATTTCTCCGCGAGTTTTGTGGGGATCTTCGCATAGCCGTAGCCAGGCAGGTCCGCGAGTAGGATCTTGTCGTTGGAGAGGTAGAAATTGATCTCCTGCGTCTTCCCGGGCGTCGCGGAGGGTCGCGCAAGCGCTGTACCCAGCAATGCGTTGATCACACTGGATTTCCCTACGTTTGAGCGTCCCACGAACGCGAACTGCGGGTGCGGATCGCGCAAAATAGCGTCCGAGCCGCGGATCCCCTTGATGAATCTCGCGGAATGGCCATGTATTGCTTCACGGATGATGGATCGGCGCTTGACGTTCCCCCTCTCTTTCATGCGCGCTATCGTACAAGAGGATATCCGGACTGTAAACGAATGTTGCTGTGGTATAGTGTTTGGACCCATTAAATATCAATCATCATGGAACAGCACTCTAAACATGCCTCCCACTCCGCGGGGGAAGAAAAGAAGGAGGAAAATCGACCGCTTGCGCCTGAACAGACCACCGTTGTGCCAGAGGCCGCGCCCATAGCGGAGTCTGCTCAAAGGCCGGCGACACCGAACAATCTCTCGATCCCACTTTCGATCATCTTCGCTGGTGCCCTCATTGCCGGCGCCATCATCATGACGGACAAGGGCTCAACGGGGACAGCAGGAACAGCCGCACAAGGTGCGCCCCAGCAAGTGAGCGCACGCGCCATGTCCGACGTCGCTGCTTCGATCGGGATCGATAAGTCGAAATTCACCTCCTGCGTAACGAGCGGAAAATATCAAGCGCGAGTCGACCGTGATTTCCAGGAAGGGGCGTCGATAGGCGTTGGGGGAACTCCCTATTCGATCGTGTACGACAAGAAGACGGGGAAACAAGCGCCCATCGGTGGCGCACTTCCGTTCGCGAGCATCAAGACCATCATCGATTCGGTCATGTCCCAGACAGGAGCGGTGCAAAAGGATCCGAATGCCAAGGATGCTCCGGCCAGCGTGCTCGCGATCAAGACGGATGACCATGTCAACGGCGATCCGACAGCCGATCTCATCATCATTGAATACACAGACCTTGAGTGCCCATTCTGTATGCGCTTCCACGACACGATGCTGCAGGTATTGGCGGAATACGAGAAGACTGGGAAGATCGCTTGGGTGCACCGCCACTTCCCCCTTTCCGCGATCCATTCGGATGCTGAAAAATATGCTGAAGGTTCGGAGTGCGTCTATGAGCAGGGCGGGAACGCTGCGTTCTGGAAGTTCGCTGATGCGATCTTTTCGACCGAGAAAAGCGGTGGGCGTGTCGATTCGACGAAGTGACGGCCGTTATTTGCTTGAATACAACAGCCGGCAAATGCCGGTTTTTGTATGGTGAATATCTTCTTCGACCAGCATATTGCTTTCAATATAATGGATACAAGTTCGGTTATCTTTTGGGTTAACTCACTAATCGTCCACCAAAAATGGTGGGCGATGTTCGTATTGAGCCGTATCTATGTGATTGTTGGGGAAACTAACTTTTCTTCCACCAATCATGCCAAGATATTCCTGTCCGCACTGCGGAGATATTCGCTCGTGGGCATT
>DKBN01000024.1 GCA_002451235.1 Patescibacteria group bacterium UBA6899 | reverse complement strand
CGTCTGAATCTCCGCGGGAGTGAGTATGCGGTTGTAGATGCGGACTTCGTCGAGGGTGCCGTAAAAAGTTCGAGCAAAATCATTTGAGTTGCCGAGATAGAGTGGACCACCGCTATCATCGGAGTATGATCCTGTCGGCGCAGTTGTCACCGCCGACGATGTTGCGATCCCGTTTACATAAAAGGTCGGATTGTTTGAGGTCGAGGAGTGGTCGTAGGTAATTGTCACGAATGACCATTGATTGCGCATAAGCGCGTCCGTTGTGTCCCAGCGTGCCTCTGTGACCCCCCATATTGCAGTAAATCTTGCTTTGCCACCAAGGGTAAAACCACTCGACCAGCCAACCCCCGCGCGATTGCCTTTTTCCACAACGTAACTTCCCAGCCCATTCCACGCTGACGGACGCACCCACGCAGTTACAGTGAGCGGATTCACGTTGTCGAGATTACTCGACGAAACGGTCTTGACCGTAGCTATCTGCCCGCTGTTCGTTTGGTAGCCCTGACCTATCTTGCCCGTCACCTTGACGCTTGTGGTCGCACCGGTCATTAAATATCCATTGTTTCCCGAGCCACTCCGGTCATACACTTTGTCGGTGAAGTCCTTCCCGTCAAAGCTCCAGTAGCCGACGAGAGAGGTGACCCGCTTCCCTTGTGCTGTCCCGCCCGGAGCGGAGAGAGTCGCGGCAGAGGAGAAAAACGGAAGAAGCGCAACAGACACCAAAACGAGCATGAACGCTTTCCGCATAATGAGGGAATTATAGCAATGAAGGGCGATATCCCTCAATCACTCAAAATGACTCGTTTCACGGCGTTCAAGCTCTCGTTCGATCTCCGGGTGGTACACACACAAAGATCCTGTTGTCAGGAAAATAGTCGCCGTGGGTTAAGAGGGGTTATACGCGTCAACGTATGCAGGGGTATCAAGAATGCGGACGGGCGCGCTCAAGCATAACCACCCGCTTTTCTAGCCGCGCGAACTCAGTCCGATCGACTTTTTGCTTGAGATCGTTCTTCATCTCCTGAACATCGCTCATGATCTGACCGATCATCTCGGTGTGGGAGTTCAGAGTTGTTTCAACGTGATCAAGGCGTTTGTTCAACCCCCGGTACTGCTCCGCTACTGCCTTTACGTATCCACGAAACTCTTCCGCGACCGCACCAACATACCGGCCGACATCATCCGCTGTAAAAAGTTTTCCTGACTTGTGCACCATTGCCGTATGCTTCTTTTTCATTGTCCCAGCATATCAATGCGACCCCCTGTGTCAACATTATCCGATCACTCAAAATGGCTCGTTTCACGGCGTTCAAGCTCCCGCGCGATCTCCGGGTGGCGCGCGAACGCCGGGTCTTCGTCGAGGAGGCGGATGGCCTCAGTGCGGGCGGCTTCGACCATCTTCAGGTTCTTGATCGCTTCCATACCGATGTCGGAGATGCCCCACTGCTTTCCACTTGTCGAGAGCTCTCCCGAGCCACGGAGAGCAAGATCCATTTCCGAGAGCTCGAAACCGTTCTTTGCGCTCGAAAGTGCCCTCAGGCGCTCCATCGTTTTCTCCCCCTCTGACTCAGAGAAAAGGTAGCAGTATGATTGATGCGTCCCGCGAAGCACTCTCCCGCGGAGCTGGTGGAGTTGTGCGAGACCAAAACGCTCCGCCCCTTCGATCACGATCACGGTCGCGTTCGGGACGTTGACGCCGACCTCGACAACCGACGTGGCGACAAGGATATGAGTTTTGCCTTCCGCGAACGCGGCCATGACCTTGTCCTTCTCCTTCGGTTTCATCTTGCTGTGAAGGACCGCGATCTCGAATTCGGGAAAGACCCTCGCTTTCAAACGTTTCGCCTCTTCCTTCACCGATCTTGCATTGAGCGCCATCTCTTTCGCGGGGTCCGGTTCGTCGATGCGCGGGCAAATGATGTATGCCTGCCGTCCCTCATTGAGCCGCGCGCGGATCTCTTCGTAGATCTTCTCGCGTCTCGCCTTCGGGACGATCTCGGTTGCGACCTGCTTGCGCCCCCTGGGCATTTCGTCGAGGAGGGTGAGGTCGAGATCACCGTAGAGGGTCAGGGCAAGCGTGCGCGGGATCGGGGTCGCGGTCATGGAGAGGAGGTGCGGCACGCGGCCGTCCTTCTGTACGAGTTTTGCGCGTTGGGCGGTGCCGAAGCGGTGCTGTTCGTCGATGATCACGTACGCGAGGTATTTGAATTTCACACTCTTTTGAATGAGCGCGTGGGTACCGATCACGATCGGGATCTCGCCGTTCGCGACCCATTTGAGAAATTGTGCGCGCGAGATGTCCGTCCACCCGGCAGGGTTTACTTTGGAGGGGAATTTCTTGCAGCCGCTCCCGGTGATGAGGCCGATCTCGATCCCCGAACCTACGAAGAATTCGATGAACGATTCGAAATGCTGTGTTGCGAGGATCTCGGTCGGGCACATGTATGCGACCTGGAGCGAGCCGAACGATTGTCCGCTTGGGCGGGTAGTGACGACGCCATACGCCGTCGTCGCGGCCACTGCGGTCTTCCCGCTTCCGACGTCGCCCTCGAGAAGCCGGAGCATCGGGATGCCGCGCGCAAAGTCGACGAAGATCGCGTCGATGGCGCGGGCCTGCGCGCCAGTGAGCGGGAATCCGAACTGTTCGACGAATCGCTCGACATCCCTCGCGTTTTGCTTGATCGCGAATGCCGAACTTGCTTCGTAGAGTTGTCTTCCGCGCTGGCGCTCGAGTTGGATGAAGAAGATCTCTTCGAACGCGAAACGTTTTCGCGCAGCGATCGCATGCTTCTCGTCGCGGGGAGTGTGGACCCAGACGAGCGCGGTCGGAAGAGCGGGAAGGTTATAGCGATCGAGGATGTCTTTTGGGATAGGGTCGACGAGCGTATTGAGGATGCCGCTCGCAAGGATCTTTTCGATCGCGTGGAAGAACCATCGCGATGTGATCCCGCGGGTTTCGGGGTATACCGGATAGAGCATGTCGGAAGAGTTGGCGCTCGGCGCAGGGCCCTTTTTGTGGAAAAGACCCGGAGTGATGTCAGACGGAAGTTCCGGAACCTTCTCGATCTCGGGGTTCATGATCGCGAATGCGCCGCTTTTCCGTGACGCTTGGCCGCTCGCGCGTACGAAATCTCCTGGCCCGAGTTTTTTCGCCATATAGGGCTGGTGGAACCAAAGGAGCTTGATCGTCCCCGACGAATCGCGGATCGTCGCTTCGCCCATCGGGATCCTCGAACGGAACGACTTTTTGATGTTCACTTTCGTCACTTGCCCGAAGACGGTGACGCGCTCCTTGTCTTCGATCGCCTCAATGGTCTCAAGCTTTCCCGCATCGACGTGGCGAGAGGGAAGATGGTAAAGAAGGTCCTCGATGGTGGAGATCCCGAGGTGTTCGAGGGCCGTCTTCTGTAGCGGCTGAAGGCGGAAATGTTCTCCGATAGGGTCAGAAAGACGCATGGGGACATCATAGCGACTTCGGGAATATCGCGCGAATATTCATGTTAGACTGATACGTGGCAGTGATCTTTCACTAACCGAATACAACTCTCGGAGGTTCTGTATGGAACATCTTCTTTTTGGGGCGGTCGGTGAGCTTTCTTGGTGGAAGTATGTCGGCATCACGATCCCCATCACGCAGTGCACGATCTTCTCGGTCACGCTCTATCTCCATCGTTCAATGGCGCATGGAGCAGTGGAATTTCATCCCGCGCTTGCTCATTTCTTCCGGTTCTGGGTCTGGCTCACGACTGGGATGAAGACAAAGGAATGGGTCGCGGTGCATCGCAAGCATCACGCGAAATGCGAGACGCCCGATGACCCGCACAGCCCGATCATTTTCGGTATCTGGCGGGTACTATTTTTCGGTGTCGTGTTATACCGTGAGGCAGCGGTGCAAAAAAGCACGCTCGAGTATGTGCGCGGCCCGAGGGGGGCGATGCTCCCGAACGATTGGCTCGAGCGTGGTCTCTATAGCCACAAGGGACGAAATTGGTATGGGATCATTTCTCTCGCGACAGTTTTCTCCATACTCTTTGGCCTTGTCGGTTCCGTGATATCACTCGTGATCTTCTACTGGATCCCGTTCTGGGCGGCCGGTGTCATCAACGGGGCCGGACACTACTGGGGGTACCGGAATGCCGACACGCCGGACACATCGACGAATCTTTCCCCGCTTGCGATCTGGGTCGGGGGCGAAGAGCTCCATAACAATCACCATCTCTATCCGACCTCGGCCAAGTTCTCACAGAAATGGTATGAGTGCGATATCGGTTGGGGAGTGGTCCGTGTGCTGGAATTCTTCCGGCTCGCTCGAGTGAAACATGTGTCACGGATGCCAGTGATAGGCACGAAACCGCTCCGAAGCGACGAGCTTCTGCGTATCTTCCAGCATCATCGCTGGCTGATCGCGCGGGAGTTTCGCCTCGCAGTGGGGAAGCGAAAGGAGGATCGCAGGGAACTCCGCGAGCGTTTCCAACGGTTCCTTGAATCAAAAGGAGTGAACGCGGTCAATGTCGATGGTTTCAATGCGTGGATCGACGACGTCGCGCGAAGCGGCGAAGATGCACTCATGCGGTTCGCAGGACGCTTGCGTTTCCTTCGGGAACGGAGAACGTAAGCGGCGATATGCCCGGACAAAGATCCGGGCATTTCTTTTAGATCGATTCATTGACCCCCCATGTGGAGCGTGTACACTGTTTGTTCAGTAGTGCTTT
This sequence comes from Patescibacteria group bacterium UBA6899, assembly GCA_002451235.1. Classification (GTDB taxonomy): domain Bacteria; phylum Patescibacteriota; class Minisyncoccia; order Phycocordibacterales; family UBA6899; genus UBA6899. The sequence continues at coordinate 843 of DKBN01000024.1, read as the reverse complement.
GCTCTTCTGACTTCACCATAGGAGGATTTGTGAGATGGATCGCAACTATCGTTCGCCCCCCGTAGGGCAGCACATCGTGTGCACGTTCATCGCGCCGCGGGGATTCACGGTGGATCACGCGAAAGTGCTCGAAACCGCCATTGAAACCCTCAAAGATTTCGGCTACGGGATCTTCGATACCACGGTCGGATATTTCAATTCGGAGCGGAACTTTGATGGTAACACTGGTTACACCGCGGTCATCACGCTTTCCGAGAGTCACATGTCATTCCACACCTACCCCGAGTATGGGACGATCGCTTTTGATTTCTATACCTGCCGATCGGATGACAGCGATTCCGCGTGGGAAGTCTTCACCCCGCTCGAAAAGAAGCTTATCGCACGATTCGGGTTCCAGGAACTCCTTGGAAGTAAGATGTCATTTCCTCGGCTCGTCCGTCCGCACGCGGGCTGAGCACCGCCCCCCCTCGGGGGCGTTTCTTTTTCCGTCGTTCGGTTTGTGTTAGAGTACCGGCACTGGAGAGGTGGCTCGGCTGGTCCAAGAGACCGAACAGACACCACACTGCGCAGTCGCAAAATTTCCATTGATACAATAGAATACGCAATTATTGGAGAGGTGGCTCGGCTGGTCCAAGAGACCGAACAGACACCACACTGCGCAGTCGCAAAATTTCCATTGATACAATAGAATACGCAATTATTGGAGAGGTGGCTGAGCTGGTCGAAAGCACCACACTGCTAACGTGGCAGGGGCCTTAAAACCCCTCGAGGGTTCGAATCCCTCCCTCTCCGCTCGTACAAAATCCCGCTGTAAGGCGATGATTTTGTTGAGCGGGGAGGAGC
>DKBN01000013.1 GCA_002451235.1 Patescibacteria group bacterium UBA6899 | reverse complement strand
ACAATACGAAACAGGTCATTTGGGCGCCAGGCAACATTGCGGCGGGTGTCGGCGTCGATACACCGCCGAGAGAGGTATATTTTCAGATAGTGATCCAGCCATCCCTCTCACAGGTCAGATCGTCCCCTGAGATCATCTATAAACAGGACTTTTCTGCTCAAGATGCGTACACGGGAGAGCAGTTCACGCAGACTCGCCCGTCACTCACCACCGCGATCACGACGGATCCGAACATCACGAAAGAGGAGGGACAGGTTGTGCCGTAACAGCGTCCCTGGTACTCTCAGACAATATGGATGGAGGAACGATGGAACAACTGATCTCCCTTTGCAAACGCCGCGGCTTCGTCTATCAAGGATCCGAGATCTATGGCGGCCTTGCCGGCACATGGGACTACGGCCCGTTAGGCGTCGCGCTCAAGAAGAACATCGAGAACCTCTGGTGGAAAACGTTCGTGACTGACCGCGAGGATATGTATGGCATTGACGCGGCGATCCTGATGAACCCGCGCGCGTGGGCTGCTTCGGGGCACGCGGATGGGTTTGCTGATCCGCTCATCGAGGATGTTAAGACGAGGAAACGTTACCGCGCAGACCACTTGCTCGAGGAGGCCGGTATCGATCCGAAGGGGATGAGCGCCACTGAGATGGATAAAGCAATTCAGGGATCGAAATTGAAGAGCCCAGAAGGGAATGCGTTGGGGGAAGTGCGGCAATTCAATATGATGTTCAAGACACAGGTTGGCGCGACGGAGGATGCCGCAAGCGTCACCTACCTTCGTCCGGAGACCGCAGGAGGGATGTTCGTGAACTATAAGAACGTCGTCGATTCATTCCACCCCAAGCTGCCGTTCGGTATGGCTCAGATCGGGAAGGCGTTCCGCAATGAGATCGCCCCGCGCGACTTCATCTTCCGTGTCCGCGAGCTCGAACAGATGGAGATCGAATATTTCATCCGCCCCGATGATTGGGAGCGCGCATTCGAAGAATGGCGGGTCGCGATGCATGCGTTCGCGAAGAACCTCGGTCTTTCAGGCGAGAGACTTCACGAACTCGAGGTCGCTCCCGAGGACCGGGCGCATTACTCGAAGCGCACCATTGATTTTGAATTCGATTTTCCTTTCGGAAAGAAAGAATTATGGGGGCTTGCCTATCGCACAGACTTCGACCTCTCGGCGCATGCGAAGGAAAGCGGCATGGACCTCTTCTTCTTCGATGAAGAAACGAAAGAACGATTCATTCCGCACGTCATCGAGCCGTCGTTCGGGGTTGGGCGCACACTCCTTGCCGTCCTTTCTGAGTCTTACAGGGAGGATGAGATGAATGGAGAAAAGCGTGTCTTTCTTAAGCTGCCGTCACATCTCGCCCCGGTACGCATCGCGGTATTTCCGCTCCTGAAGAATCGGCCGGAGCTTGTTGCGAAGGCGAGGGAAGTATTCTTACTTCTGAAGAAAGAATTTGGGAATGTCCTATTCGACGATAATGGAAACATCGGCAAGCGCTACCGCAGGCAGGACGAGATTGGCACGCCCTATTGCGTCACCATAGACTTCGATACACTTGGCGAGAAACCGGAGCATAAGGATACCGTTACTGTGCGCGACCGCGACACCGGGGAACAAAAACGAGCACCTATCGCGGAGTTGACAAAATATATAATATAGTTTACAATATTATCTTAGAATTTGAAGTTGGTCCTTGCAATGGCCACAACAAGGAGGAAAACATGACGAAACCCGTTTCTTGTATTATCTTCAGCGCAGCGAAAGTGTTGGACCGCCCTAGCGAAATTGAAGAAAGAAGGGCTGACATTCGCAGTCTACTCTGGCTCTATGGTTACAAGGAGCCGACCGTACAAAATGTGCTATCAAGCGCATTTCGGACGAACCCCGACCTGCTTCGCCGCAGTGTGTCAGTGTTGGAAACATTGATGGAGTACGATTGTTGTTGCATCCTCCACTCGGCAGAGGATTTGTTTGTCGACGGGAATGAGGCGTTTCTCGCCCCCGAGTTGATGCGCTTCGCCGCGCATCAAATGGCGGGGCTTGAGCACCTTGCCAGGTCACACTGACCAAAACATTGCACCCCTCACGCCCTCCAGAACGGAGGGCGTTCTTCTTGTGCTATACTCCCCCCATGAAAAAGATCGAGACGAAGCGTTTATCGAGCGGGCTCAGGACCATCCTTATCCCAATGGCGGAGCATGAGACCGCGACCGTCCTCGTCTTGGTCGAGGCTGGATCGAAATACGAGTCCAAAGAGGAGAACGGTCTCTCGCACTTCCTCGAGCACATGTGCTTCAAGGGGACGGAACATCGGCCGACGACGGGGGTGATCGCTGCGGAACTCGACGGGATGGGAGCCGAATACAACGCGTTCACCGGCCATGAGTATACGGGATATTACGCCAAGGTCGCATCGCGGCATCTCGAGTGTGCCCTCGACATCGTCGCGGACATCTATGTGGATCCGAAGTTAGATCCCGCGGAGATCGAGAAGGAAAAAGGGGTCATCATGGGAGAGATCGACATGCGCAACGATATCCTCCCCTCCCGTGCATCCGAACTTTTCATGGAGCTTCTGTACGGCGATCAGCCGGCAGGGTGGCCGATCGCGGGGCCGAAAGAGCGGATCGAAATATTCACGCGCGACCAATTCCTCTCCTATCGCAGGATGCATTACCTCGCGCGCTCCACTACCGTCATCGTCGCGGGCAGATTCGATCTCCGTACCGTCTCGCGTTCTATCGCATCCAAGTTTCGAAATATCCATAACGGGAAGAAGTCGAAGAAGCAGGCGACGGCGAGGTTCACCGACCGGCCGCGAACGCTCGCGCTTACCAAGCCGTCAGATCAGACTCACGTCGTCATTGGGACAGAAGGGTTTCCGGTCAAGCATGCGCGCATCCCGACACTCACCATCATCGCCTCGATCTTGGGAGGTGGGATGAGCTCGCGCCTGTTCCAGAAAATGCGCGGCGAGCTCGGGATCGGATACTACGTCAATGCGTCGCACGATGCGTTCACCGACCATGGCGTGTTCAGTGTCTCCGCCGGATTCGATAACGATCGAGTGGAAGAAGGAGTGCGCGCGGCGCTTGTCGAGCTCTACCGTCTCGCGCACGATGGGGTGGGGGAGGATGAACTTCGCAAGGTGAAAGATATGATCGCGGGGCGGTTCTCGCTCGGGCTCGAATCGAGCGATGAGATTGCGGAGTTCTACGGCTTTCAGGAAGTGCTCCGGCGCGAATTGCGCTCCCCAGCCGAGACGCTTCGGCGCATTGAACGGGTCACAAGTCGAGATGTGCGCGCGACGGCTGCCTCGCTTTTCCGTCCAGGAGCACTCCGGCTTGCACTCGTCGGACCCGTAAGGGATATGAGTGTCATCGAGCGGGCTCTCGAGGAGAGCGTTTCTTGAGGAAGCATGGGGTGGGTGCTATAGTGGGGCGATGAAAGACGAATCTCGCGATATTGAGATCCGCATCTCAACCTCGAGCGTCATCAAAACCCTCTTCGTCGTCGTGCTGGCAGGGGTGGCGTGGTATCTTCGTGATGTCCTCCTCATCGTCCTCACGGCGATCATCCTTGCCTCCGCGATCGAGCCGCCGGTGCGTTTCTTCGTGAAACGGAAGATCCCACGCATCGCGGCGCTCGTGCTTGTCTACGTACTCGGCGGCGGGTTCCTTATCGGAACCGTCTATTTCTTCGTCCCCGCGTTCGTCAATGACGTCAAGCAGGTCTCACAGATCCTGCCGCAATTGGTGAGCGTTGCTAGCATCTGGAACCCGCTCGAAGGTGGAACGGTCGCGACGGAGTTCCTTCACAACGCAGTGACCAGTACCTCGACCGTGGCCGCCGCTTCGGCGAACCAGTCGCTCGGGAACGCGCTCGACGTGCTCAATTCAGGGGTCGAGGAGGGCGGAGCGTTCAACATCCTCTCCATCTTCTTCGGCGGCCTTCTTTCCTTTGTTCTCATCATCGTGCTCTCCTTCTACCTGGCGGCCCAAGAACGCGGCATCGAGAGCTTCCTTCGGCTCGTAAGCCCTGCCGTGAGCCGACATTACGTCGTCGACCTTTGGCATCGTTCTCAGCAAAAGATCGGTCTCTGGTTCCAAGGACAGCTTCTCCTCGGCGTCCTGGTCGGCGTCCTGGTCTATATCGGCCTCACCGTCCTCGGCGTCCCGTCGGCGTTCTTTCTCGCGATCTTGGCCACCGTATTCGAACTTATCCCGGTCTTCGGCCCGATCCTCTCCGCGGTCCCGGGTGTGGTGATTGCGTTCACCAACGGCCTCTCGTTCGTAGAGCCCGGGTTCACGGCGGCCTCTGTGCTTATTCTCTTCTATTTCATCATCCAGCAGTTCGAAAGCCATCTGTTCTATCCGTTGGTCGTGCGTAAGGTGACAGGGCTTCCGCCGGTCCTCGTCATCCTTTCATTGGTGGTCGGCGGGAAGGTCGCAGGGTTCCTCGGCGTCCTCCTAGCGGTACCCCTGACGGCGATCCTCATGGAATTCCTCTCCGATGTCGCGAAGGAGAAGCGCATCTTCGAAGATTGAACGCGCGCAAGGAAGCTGCTAGTCTGTGCTGATGGGCACGAAACGGCCATTCTATATCACGACCACGCTTCCTTACGTGAATGCTGATCCGCACGTCGGATTCGCGATGGAGATCATCCGTGCGGACGTCATCGCGCGTTTCCACCGCGGCTTCTTGGATGAGGAGGTATTCTTCAATACTGGCACCGACGAGCACGGCGCGAAGATCTATGAGAACGCGGTGAAGGAAGGGAAAGACCCGCAAACGTACGTCGACGGCTATGCGAAGCGGTTCCAGGAGCTCACCAAAGCGCTTGGGATCGAGGGAGTGACATTCATCCGTACGACCGACCCGCACCACATCTCTGCAGCGCAGGAATTCTGGAAACGATGCGAGCGCGCCGGCGATATCTACAAGAAGCTCTATAAGGTCAAGTACTGCGTCGGCTGCGAACTTGAGAAGACCGATTCTGAGCTCGAGAACGGCCGCTGTCCGATCCACCCGAATCGCGACATCGAGATACGTGAAGAAGAGAACTATTTCTTCCGATGGTCGAAATACCAGAAGCCGCTTCTCGATCACTATAAGAAGCACCCGGACCTTGTCATCCCAGCGTTCCGTTTCAATGAGATCAAAGCATTCGTAGAGCGCGGCCTCGAGGATTTCTCCATCTCTCGCCTCAAGGAGAAGATGCCATGGGGCGTGCCAGTTCCAAACGACCCAGCACATGTCATGTACGTATGGTTCGACGCGCTTGCCAATTACATCACCACCTTGGGTTGGCCCGAGGATATCACGACCTTTGAGCGGTTCTGGGCAAATGGGATGCCGGTGCAGTATTGCGGCAAGGATAATAACCGTCAGCAGTCGGCGATGTGGCAGGCGATGCTCCTCTCTGCCGATCTGCCGCTCACCNNCCGCCATATCGTGATCGACGGATTCATTACATCGGGCGGCCAGAAGATGTCGAAGTCCTTGGGGAATGTGATCAGTCCGTTTGATGTCATCAAGGGATACGAAGGTCTCGCGCTCTATCCCGAGGACGTACTTCGCTTCGTGCTCCTCCATGATATCCCGTCATTCGAGGATGGTGACCTAACACTCGCTTCCATCTCGGAGAGCTATGACGCGCATCTCGCCAACGGCATTGGGAACCTTACGAGCCGGATCATGAGGATGGCGACGAACGACCTCTCGGATCCTGTCGATGTGGGAGTGCACGCGAACGGACTCTCGAAGGTCTACGCCGCGCTCGGGGAATTCGATACGAAAGTGGCGATCGATGAACTGCTCTCGCTGGTGAATGCGCTCGACCGGAGGATTCAGTCAACGGAACCATTCAAGGTCGTGAAGGCGGACCCGGAGAAAGGGAAGATCCTCATCGCGGCATTAGTGGTCGAGCTCTCAGAGATCGCGACTGCGCTCTCGATATTTCTTCCCAGGACTGGAAACGAGATCGCAAGGTTGATCAAGGATCATGAGATGCCAAAGCAGCCGCTCTTCCAGCGACAAACACTGAAGCCCAAGGCCGAAAACTGAGCCATTCCCCGGAACTCATTTCCGAGGAGAACCCTCGGAAAGGGAACCTTCGGAAAACAAATACAGCACGAAAATAGCCCCCAGTTAAGCCATTTAAAAATCCAAGGGGAACCCTTGGAAATCTGCTTGTTTTGCGTATGATGGAACAATGCAGAGAAAGATCAATTTTTCGCCAGGAGAGTATTATCATGTGTACAATCGGGGAGTCGATAAACGGGATATTTTTCTTCGAAAAGATGACTGGCGAAGGTTTCAGAGAATGTTGTATATCGCGAATACAATTTCTCCCATCACATATAAGGAAGTTGAAAACATTCCGCTTGGCAAGATCGACCACAAGGAAAACCTCATCGATATCGGTGCGTATGTGCTGATGCCGAATCATTTCCACCTCTTAGTGCGGCAAAAAGAGGAGATAGGATTGTCGAAGTTCATGGAGAAACTATCCACGGGATACTCGATGTACTTCAACAAGAAATACGACCGATCAGGCGCGCTGTTTCAAGGAGCGTTCAAGGCGCAGCACGTAGACAGAGATGAGTACTTAAAATATCTTTTCGCCTATATTCATCTCAACCCAATAAAAATGATCGATGCAAATTGGAATGAGGAGTTAGCAAGAAAACAAGCGCACAGCACAGAGAAGAAATTTCTGGAAAACTACCAATTTTCCAGCTATCTCGATTGGGCCGGAGTCGCTAGGGACGAGAATCGTATTTTGAACAAGGGAGCATTTCCAGAATACTTCTCCGCCCACACAGAATTCACCTCATACATAGAAGACTGGTTGAATTTTCAGAATTTCCAAGGGGAACCCTCGGAAAATATTATGGCTTAGCTATGAGGTATTATGACGCGCACTCGCATTTACACGATAAGGCGTACGATGCCGACAGGGAAGCGGTCTACAAACGCATGCGAGAGGCAGGTGTATCGACCATCACCATCGGAACAGACTACGCCGAGTCGGAAAAGGCAGCCGTATTCGCAGCTGACCATGACGGCGTGTGGGCGACCATTGGTATCCACCCGTCGGATAACCATAAGGAGGAGTGGGATGAGGTACGGTTCGCGAAGCTCGCCAAGATGCCGAAGGTCGTCGGCATCGGAGAATGTGGTCTCGACTACTACCGCCTTGATGCGGACCGCGCGATCGGAAAGATCGTGAACCGAGATGACGAGATCGACCGCCAGCGCTATCTTTTTGAGCACCAGATGGAATTCGCCGCCACACACGACCTTCCCTTGATGCTCCATGGCCGTCCAACGAAGGGGACGATGGATGCATATGAGGATATGCTCCACATATTCGGGAGCGCGAAGCGAGATCATGGCGATCGCCTGCGCGGTGATATCCACTTCTTCGTAGGAGACACCATTATCGCGAAGCGATTTCTCGATCTCGGATTCTCTATGTCCTTCACCGGAGTGATCACCTTCGCACGTGAATACGACGAAGTCATCCGCTACCTCCCGCCCGATAGTATCCTCCTCGAGACCGACTCGCCCTATGTCGCTCCGACCCCAAACCGCGGCAAACGTAACGAACCAGCGTACATGATCCCGATATACCAAAAAATGGCCGAGATACGGGATACCTCACTTGATGATCTTATTGAACGAACAAAGACAAATATCCAGCGGACGTTTCAAGTCGATTAACTCAACGTGCTCAGATCAGAATCCCCAGGAAATTTCCGATGATTCATAAGGTGGGATATAATTCAGCCAAGCTCTATCTTAGTCGTTCATTTAACGTTGGCCTATGAATCGCAGATCCCTTGCTCTTCTCATCGCAGTATTTGCAATATGCGCTCCTGCCTTTGCCGCCACCCCGACATCTCGACAAGGGACGCAACAAATCGGACCCACGTTCAGTGTTTCCGCTCTCGGGATCTACAATTCTACGACCACGACAAAGTCCGGGTCGATAGACGTTTCGACCCAGCTTGTGAACACTACCTCATACGCACGGACATACCACCTCGGGATCGAATTTCACAAAGCACCAAAGAATCCTGAGGATCCTACCTCTCCATTTTATACAGAAACGCTTCCATACACATATTTCTTGAAGGCCAAGCAACAGCTCAATGTGCAGTTCTCAGTTCCGCTCCCCATCCTTCCGGCGGGGAAATATCGTATGTTCATCGGCGCCGCCGATGACGCGGGGAATCTCTCGGGAAAGATCTACGTAGGGGACGCGACCCTCACTGCGTCGCCGTCTGTCACCATCTCCGGTTGCTCCCTCTCGGGGAAGAAACCCAAGGACTCTGTGATTGAGTTCACCGAGAACGAAAATCCGAACCCGCTTCACGTCATATGCCAGGGTAGCTCGAATACGGGCAAAGCGATACAGGCGATGATCGTTGTCCGGGCGAGAAGCGGAGAATATCAGGAAGAGGAACTTGGCCGCGCGTCCGCGACCTTCCCCAAGAGCGCCGCTCCGGTTGCGATCGACCTCCTGGCCACGCTACATCCCGGATACTATTCCCTGGATATCGTTCCGATCGACGCAGGCGACAAGGCACTTGGCGCCCCGTTCTCCTCCTTCCTCTATTACCATGGCATCGGTGGGAAGATCCTCGACGTCTCCGTGGTCCCACCATCATTAGAGAAAGGGGAGACGGTTCAAGCAGGGGCCCGAGTGCGTCTCGCGAATGACGCGGCGTATACCCTCGAGCTTCGACTTGCGTCCGGCGGAAGACTCTGTGCTCTCCCTCTCGTACTCAAGCCGACTGGCATCGAAGGAACCACCCAAGGCACATTCGCCCTCACCTCCGATTGCGGCGATCCGACGATCACTACCACCCTCATGTCCCCGAGTGGTGTTACCCTCGACGCCCTCTCTCGCTCCTATGGGATGGGAACACCCAAAACGCCAATCTCCCGGAGGCTCGTGCTTCAGATGTTCGCGGTCCTCCTCTTCTTTATTGCCGCTCCCTTGGTCATCTGGCACTTCAAGCGCACGCTCCATGTCGACGAGAAGACGATGCTAGCCATCTTCCTTCTCCTAGGCATCCTCTCGCTCGGGCTCTACGCGTCGAGCGCGAGAGCAGCAGTTGGATCTACATATCAAGACTATAACTGCATAACATATAATCCGTTCTGTGCGACGCCATCCACGTGGACGACCGGAAACGCCCACGCGACAATCAGCCTTAGTGCTGGTGGAGGAACACCGGGGCAAGCGCTCAACGGGAACTCTTATACGCTCTCCATTAGCGGCCCAACATTACATTCTGGGTCTACCGCCAGCGCGAGTTTCGGCGATACGTATTTACCGTCTAAAACCCTTTCCGTAACATATCCTCAGACCAGCAAATCATATACTTTTTCGTTCACTCTCCCATCGATTCCCAACACATATACCTCAGGAATTTATCCAATGTCATTGAATAATTATTGGGATCCGAACGTGTCGTACCAGGACGGGTGTTCACAACCATTCTCTCCTCCAGGATTCTGCATCCAGGGTCCGGCGCTAGAGTATCTTACCTATATTGTCACCGCCCCCCCCGCCCCCACCATCATCGCCT
>DKBN01000021.1 GCA_002451235.1 Patescibacteria group bacterium UBA6899 | reverse complement strand
TCCCCCAGGGGGTCACGCAGCTTCCCGTCGACGTGTATCAAAATGACGCGGAGATCGTCATCTTCGCGCAGGTCCCTGGGGTTGAGATCAAGGATCTGGATGTATCGATAGAGGGCGACAATGACGTGATCACCGTCCAGGGTCAGGCGCGCCGCCCACATGATCTGGTGCAGCTGCGCGGAGAGTCGAACGACGGGCAGGCGGTCCCGATCGGGCACGGCCCGAGCGGCGAAACGCAATTCACTCTCGAAGAATGCGTCTGGGGGAAGTTCTTCCGCCAGATCATCCTTCCGCAGGAAGTCGACGCCACATCCGCGCAAGCGAAGATCAAGGACGGAGTGCTAGTGCTGCATCTTCCACTCAAGGGTCATGCGACGAACAAGATCCGAATGCAGGTAGAACGCTTCGACCCGGGGCACCAGGGCGTGTCGTAAGCGGCGGTCGTTCTCCACACGACAATCCCTCCTATGCGCTCTTTCCCGCGGACATGTTTGGCTCTCGGATTCGCGCTTGCCGCGATATTGCTCCCGTCCGTGGGATACGCCGCAACGCTCTCGCTTTCTCCATCCTCGGGTTCCTACGGAGTGGGGAAAACGTTCACCGTCAATATCATGGCCGACTCTGGGTCTGACTCATTCAACTCGGCGAACGCAACCATCAATTTCGATAAGGATCTGCTCTCGGTCCAGACGGTCTCGAAGATCGGTTCCGCCCTCTCCCTCTGGGCCGTCGAACCTAAGTCGTCCAACACCGGCGGCACGGTCAATTTCGAGGGAGGGAACACCTCGGCGCTCGCGGGCAAACAACAGCTTATTTCCATCACATTCAAGGCCTTGAAGGAAGGGAAAGCGTCTGTCACGATTGCGAGCGGTTCCGTTCTGGCCGCAGACGGGAAGGGGACGGATATCCTCAAGGACAAAGGGTCGGCATCGTACGACCTTGCTGCTTCATCTCCGCCAACGGATACCTCGACTCCCTCCGACGCTTCGCCCCCAAGCGATCTCAATGTTCCCCTGCCCGATCTTCCAGTCATCACTTCCACGAGCCACCCCGACGAGAACAAATGGTCGCTCGCGAAGAAAGCGAAACTCGCCTGGGATCTTCCTCCCGACGTCACTGTCGTGCGCCTCGCACTCGATACCAACCCGAAGACGGTTCCGACGACCACGTATGATCCAGCGATCACAGACAAGGAGTTCGATTCGCTTACCCAGGGGACGATGTGGTTCCACTTGCGCTACAAGAACGACGGAGGATGGGGACCGACAGCGCACCGCAAGCTCATGATCGATACCGATCCGCCGCAGCCGTTCACACTGGAAACAAAGGACCCCAAGGAGCAGGGGGGAGAGGTCACCCTTGTTTTTTCCGCGACGGACACCCTCTCGGGGATCGACCATTACGAGATCTCGGTAGATGGGAGCAACCCACTGAAGATCGATCACTCCGATGTTCCTGATAGCGGATACATACTCAAGGACCAGACACCAGGGGACCATTCTGTGTCCGTCAAAGCATTCGACGCTGCAGGGAATTCTGCCGAAGCGCAGGCGAAATTCACGATACCGGGAACAATAAAAACAGCGTCCGCTGCTACCCAGGACGAGACGCAGGCATCCACGAATTGGACACTCATCGGATTCATCGCAATGGTCGCGCTTTCTGCGTTCCTGCTCGGATTCTTGATACTTGAACGGCGCGGATTCAGGCATGAGAAATATGTCGCAAAGCGCGAAAGCGATGAGGTCCGAGACATCGTCGGGAACATCTTTGCCGCCCTGCGGGAGGAGGTCGGCGAACAAACTGGACAATTGTTCCAAAGACCCAACCCGTCGGCGCAGGACAGGGAAGTGATGATGCGTATCAACGAAGCGATCGACCTCTCTGAGGAGCTGATCGCGAAAGAGGTCGAGGACGTCAGGAAGATCCTTATGTGATCTCCTATACTATAATTAAATATAGTAACTATATTTAATAAAATCAGTAACCAGAAGATGGGTCCCGTTGTACGAATCTCCGCTATTTCGCTTGTTCGCACCCGATCACATACACTTTCAGGCATAAAAGTGTGGAAAACTCTTCTAACCTGTTTTAGGGCCTGCGGTTGAGCGTCCGTTTGGAACACTATTTGCTTGTCATTGAGCCATTTTTCGCGTTTTTCGTGATAAAATTCGAACATGCCAGTCCGTTTCGGAGGAGTGGCGTATCTTTGCATGTATCAGAATTTCCGTCATAGGCTCGTCACAGCATTCCGGCGTTCTTTCCGCGCGAACATCATCATTCTCGCGATCATCACTATCGCTGCCGTTTGGGCCGCATCGGTGGCGGTCTTCGCTGAAAAGGAGCGGACGATCTATGTATTCCCGAGCTCCGTCTCAAGCCAAGGATGGATGGCTCCCGAGCACGCACTTTCGCAAGACCTCTCCCAGGCGGCATCATTCGCAGACTTCGGGACCGGCAACTCTGCATACGTGATGTTCCGAAATGGAGCAGCATACGATCCACTCTTTGCTCCGGCTGATGTCTTTCCGGGGTCGAGCAATGATAGTTCGAGGCAAGAGGAAAGTTCCACCACGCCGGCGGAGGCGTCACCTTCTGCTCCTCTTCCACCTCCCGCTCAGGGATCGCAGGAAAGTTCATCAAGCGAACGGACCACCGAGACGTCCATCCCCACCACGAACGACAACACCAGATCTTCGGCGAACGCGCCCGAGACGCCGCAGGAGATCGTTCCTTCTGCCGTAGAGAGCGAACCATCGGCGCTCAAGCGCATGGAAAGAACGGTCCTCGGTTGGGTGACTCTCGGGACCCTTTATGCAACGACATCCGACGGGACGGACCAAGGTATGAGCACGGGGCCAGATGAAGCCGTATCGGGTCTCCCTTCGTCCAACGAGACATCGACCCCGGCGATGCTCACCCCTTCGCAGGACATCGCGACGACCTCACGATCCACGACGACCGTTCCCGAGGCGACCACGTCGGAGGCACATTCCCCGGCGTACGTCTCGGGGAGCGAGAATGAGGCGTCAACCTGCCGGACGCTCGGCATCGAGTGCCACGTCCTCGAACTCTCGGGATTCGGCGTGGCAGGGGACATCACCGATCGGCCGATCACAAAAACGACCTTGATGATCTCTTGGGCGGCGACCGGAGGAAAGGATGTGTCTTCCAACGACCGGCTGATCGTCCGCACGTACCACGACCACGTTTGGCAGCTTGCCGGGACGATCGATCTCGGTGCCGAGATCTCTAACGAGCGGCGCAATGGATACCTCTCTTTCGATGTGCCTTCCGTCACTCGATGGGCGGACCTTGTCACCGCGAAGGTCGCGATCGAATATGTCCGCGAAAGTAAGGCCGACGCGCAGGTATTGGTCGACGGCGCGTGGTTCTCGATCGCGTACCAAGGAGATGACATCGGACTTTCTGGGAGCACAGAGAGCGCTTCAGCACAGCCGAACGTTGTGACATCACTCTCGAGCGCGGACAAGGCATCCCGCTTATTGCGGCGCACCACACTCACGGATACCGATGGGGAAAAGATCGTGTTCACCCATGACGCAGAGAACGTGCACTCTACGCTCACGCTTAAGAGCGACGAAACGGTCTATCCCGCGCTTGGAGAAATGACGCAAAACGTGATGATCGCGAACGACGGTGATGCACCGCAGGAAGTGAATCTGCAGTATCACATTCCCGATGGGGCGGAGCTCACCGATCTCTCACGATGGACATATAGCATGCCCTACCAGTCGAGCGTGGTCACATATCAGACCGCGGGGTATTTCTGCGATAGAGGGTGGTCTGCGACTACGACTCCGGATGGCTCGTACCTCTGTTCATCGACGAGCGAGGTGCATGCTTGTGACGATTTCAATGTCGATCGGACGAATTGTCTTGTAGAGGACAATCGTGTGGGAACGGTCGGGGAGACGCAGTATCGCGATGGATGGGCGACCCTACCGACAGCAGACGGATCATACAACGCCGACGACGGTATCATCGCGAAGGCGATCGAAGCGCTGCTTCCCCCGAAGGGATCGGACAAACTTCCGAGCTCCAACCGGCACATCATCCACGCCGCTTCCAGTGTGACGCTCGAGCCGGGGCAGGTCATCTATCTGCGCGCTTCGTTCTCTGTCCCGCTCAATTCCTCCGGCGATGTATTTCTCGAAGCGCGCGGGGATAGTGATTTGTACGGGATCATCAAGGGGGAATGGAACGGTTCCTGGAATCATCGGATCCCGATATCGTTCTCAATGGGCGCGAGCGCCAGCTCGACGACAGTGGTCGTACCTATCGATCTTTCCGGAGCTCCGGATGCGTTCTGGGGAAAGGTAGCGACCTCCGGGGAAGATGTGCGGTTCGTTGGCCGCGACGGCAGCGAGCTTCCGAGCGAGATCATCGGATGGGACAGAGAAACGCACCGTGGTACCGCTTGGGTCCGCGTGCTGAACGATGCTCTCGCGACGACGACGATCGATCTGTATTACGACAATCCTGGCACCGGATTGTTGCGAGCGCACGATGCCGTCTTTCGGACGTCAAACCTCGTCCCGCGGTACGCGATCCTTGGGAACGAGAGCCAGATAGATATGTCGCTATCGATCATCGCGCTCGGTAACGATGTGCGCGTACAGGTCGGCGATCGCGAGCCATCGGCCCTCATCGACGGAGAGCATCTCATCGTTTCCGGAGTCCGCTCTGGAGAGACGATCCTCTCCGACGGTCCGATCACGGCCTCGGTCGACGCGGTCGGTGGAACAGGAACGATCATCCCGTACGCGTTCGCCTCAGAGCGTTTCGTTGTTCCGAAACTCTCCGAAGGCAGCCAACTCTCATTCTCTGGGAGCACCGAAGAGGCGACGGTCTCGAGCGATGCGAAGGATATTCTCGATATCATTCCCGGGCACATCGCAAGTACGCCCACAGATAAGACCAACACACTCGCGTACGAATCCGCTGACCCATTCCTCCTGTCGTACGCAAAGGAGGATGGGACAAGGATCACAGTGATACCACCGACGAAAGGACCGATCTATGCTCTCATGCACAGCAGGTTCGCAATCGGAGCAGGAGAGGATGATACCGCATTCACGCTTCGGTGCGAGCGTGGGGTAACGCGTTCCATCGAAGGCCGGCTCAAGGGGCACACATGGGCGGAGCAGATCTGCACAGAAGGGGATGCCGCGGGGACCGAGGCGCTCCGCTTGAGCGGGATCACACATCCGGTCGGGGTCGTCCTCGAGGGAGTGCCTGGGAAAGGACCGATCGCGCCGATCCCAGAGAGCGAATTCGATCGATTGTTCGTCGTACCACAGGACGCAGAGACGCTCATTGCTGTGTGCGATCCGCATGATGGCCCGGTCGTACTTGAGCTCGCGGATCCGAAGGGCGCTGTGTACGCGACCAGCACATGCGAAGGAAGGGGGGAATACCCAGGGAAGGCGATCTTCGAGACCACGGATCAGGCGATCTCGGCGGGAAGTGAGTTGCGCGCCGCTCAGGCGAGAGGGCGTTTCGGTGCGTACATGACGACGAAGGGACATTTGGCTGGTACCCAAGAAATACGAATGCTCAATCTTTGGGGGGCGATCCAGTCGCGTGGGACGGGGAATATCGTTGGCGCGCCGCATTTTGGTGACGAAGAATTCGTCCTTCCAGGGGAACACCGGCAGATCGACGTCAGGGACGATGGGGCGCCCAAGGAACATGTGAACGAATTATTGGATACCAAGCGCGATTTTTCCTCTCATGAGCGCCCGCAGTTCCATTTTCAATACTTGCCGCGCTCTATCGGCCTTGTGCGTTCCGCACGCGGTCTCTTGGGTATACGGCAATTCACCGTCACGAAGGTCGAACTCGTGCATCGCGATCTTGGGAAGGCCGACGCGCCGTTATCAATCACCTATGGTGACAACGATACTTGGAGCGTCGAGATCGGAGACCTCGGTCCGGAGTTCCGACCAGGGAAATATACCCTCCGTGCGGTGATCGATGAGGGCGGAGCCACGTACACCGATGAATTCGACTTTTACTGGGGGCTTTTGGCGGTGAACTACCAAGAATCGGTCTTCACTACGGGAGAAAAGATACGGATCCAGATGGCGGCACTCTCAGATAATGGCAATACGCTCTGTGATGCGGCTCTCAAACTTTGGATCGCCCCTCCTGGAGTCGCAGAAACAGAGGTGCCGGCCGCTGCTTCCGGAAAATGTGACGGGAATAACGTCATCGATGTCCCGGATTATGAGGCATCCTACACCACGTCCGCAACCGGAACGTATGCACTCCATCTTGTCCGTCTCGACGACAATGGGAATATCTTAAGTGAGCTCCACGACTCATTTGACGTACGCGAGAGCGTCCCATACGTCATCGAACGCGAGGGACCGACCCGCATCAATCCAACGGCGCATTACACTATGAAGATCCGCGTGCGCGCGCTCCAGGATTTTTCCGGATCGATCATTGAAAAAATGCCCGGGGACTTTATCGTCATCGACCGCGGGAACGCGGATCTCAAGCGCGACGGCGACCTCATCACTGCGACGTGGGACGCGACCTTACATGCCGGGGACGTCGTAGATTATAGCTATGTCTTCGATGCTCCCGATATCTCGCCGTACCTGTTCCTTCTCGGTCCGATCGAGATGCGTGGCGGTACGGACGCAGAGCATTTCACGGAAGCGCGCCAGTGGCAGATCGCTTCAGACGCGGCAGGGAAAATGCTCGTGTATTGGGACAATCAAAATTTCATTCCCGCTGGCTGGACCTGCATCTCATGTGCCAGCGGCGATCTGTTCTATGGGAAATTCGCCATGGGCTCGTCGACGTACGGCGGGACCAGCGGCACCGCGACCCACACGCCGACCGCGCTCGCGACCGTTTACACGACATCCGCGACCGGAGTGGGTCCCATCACCACCAACAACACTACGAACGCGCCGCTCTCCCACTCTCATACGCTTACCCCGGGCATTTCTCCGGCATCGAATTATCCCGCATATCGCGAACTGAGAGTGTTGATCGCTAATAGCGCGGGCGAACCGGCTATCATTCCCGCCGGTGCAATCGTTCCGTTCGACGTCGCTTCCTCGTCGCTTCCGACGAATTGGTACCGTTATGATGTCTTGGATGGCCGATATCCCATGGGTGCTTCGACCACTGGAAACATCGGCGGGTCAAATACGCACAGCCACACAGCGACGGGGACGATGTTCGCCGCGCCGGAGAGCGGCCTTCGCTCGCAGGGTGGGACCAATGGTGCCGTGGTCGCTGCGCATACACATACCCTGACGCCGACCTCGACCAATGTGATGAACAATGAGCCGCCGTATTTAGAGACCCTCTTTGCCCGCCTCTCCGCGACCTCGGCTCCGGCGAATTACATGATCACGATGTGGGACAATACCGAGCCATCCGGATGGGTCGATCTCTCCGGACCGGGCGGAGCGTTCGAGGGGAAATTCCTCAAAGCATCGACCACCTATGGCGGGACAGGGGGGTCGTTCACGCATCAGCATGCGGATATCATCGGTGCAACCACATCGGTCGCCAACACATTTAGCACGTATTCAGCTAACGCGTCGAACGGCCAGGCGCCCTCAACTCAT
This sequence comes from Patescibacteria group bacterium UBA6899, assembly GCA_002451235.1. Taxonomy (GTDB): domain Bacteria; phylum Patescibacteriota; class Minisyncoccia; order Phycocordibacterales; family UBA6899; genus UBA6899. Next base: position 26,732 of record DKBN01000021.1, on the reverse strand, counting down.
ATCCACAATGTCGATATCACGAATTTTTCCACAGAATCGAACGTTCCCCCCTATGTAGAGGTCATCTACGCGAAACGACTTTCGGGGATCTCGGTATATACCCAAAGCGATTATCAATTCTTTGCGAACGCGAACGCACTCACCCCGACCGATCCGTGGCCTCCCGGGGGCGCTGATCTTGGCGAAGATTCTCCCATCGATTCGAGCTCCTATAGCGTCGCGTCGGGTAATATCCTTCGCATTCGCATGAACGTGACCGTCACTAATTCGACCTCGACCATCGGGAAAGACGCGTTCAAACTCCAGTATGTCGCAGCAAGCGACTGTACGTCGGCATTGAATTGGACCGATGTCGCCTCGATGTCGTCCCCATCGGCGCCCTGGCGGGGATATAACAACGGAAGCGTCGCAAACCATACGACGCTCTCGACGCTTCTTCTGTCGCTTTCCCAACGAGCGGAGGATTATGTCGAAGAGAACCCCTCTACCTCGACACCGACCCAGATCGGCATCGGCGAATACGGAGAATATGATTGGGTCGTGCAGCAGAACGGCGCCTCGGCGGGAACGAACTACTGCTTCCGCATGGTCCGCTCAGACGGCACGCCGCTCTCGAGCTATGTGAATTATCCGCAGGTGCTCACCAATGCCGCGCCGGAGACCCCGATGCCATCGTCGCCATTCAACAACGAAAAGATCGCGACGACGACGCCATCATTCCAGTTCGCTGCCATTGATCAGGAGAGCAATGATCTCGATTATGAATTCCAGCTGGCCTCCACATCGGACCTCGCTTCGCCCATCGTCGATCGTGACTCGACCGTCAATCCCGAACTATTCGATAATGTCAATGATCCGGCCAATAAAGCGCCGTTTACATCAGGCGATACGGTGGAAACGAAGATCACCTCCGGTCTCTCGAACGGGCGGACATACTGGTGGAGGGTCAGAGCGAAGGACTCAAATGGCTCAGGCACGTGGGGATCGTGGTCTGCTGTGCGAAGTTTCACCATCGATACTTCGGTGACCAGATCAACGTGGTTCCAGGCAACTCGACTTCAATACCAGACCGATACCCTCGTAGGGACGGAAGCGACGAACACTGACGCGATCCTTCTTATAACCGGATCGACAACAGGAAGTGGTTATTCCTCCGCGATCAACTTTTCCGACGGCACCATCGGTTCGGTGTGGGGGCAACTCTCGTTCGTGAGTGATAACACGAATGGCAACGTGAAATTTGAAGTGGAGTATTTCGATGCGACCGGTTCTTGGGTCCTCATCCCCGACAGTGATCTTCCGGGAAATGCCGCGGGATTCGGCACCTCGCCGGTGTCATTGCTTACCGCATCGCCCGTCACTTATCCGACGATCCGCCTGCGCGCGAATCTCACTGCGGTCACCGGAACGCCCAAGGTCAACAATTGGAGCGTTTCATGGGGATATAACGTCGTGACGCCAACCCTTTATACGCCGTTCGATAACCAGATCTCCGCCTCGTCGTCGCCGTATCTCGAATTCGTGACGACCGATCCGAACAATAACACGCTCACGTACCAGGTTTCCTGGTCGACGGACCCGAGTTTCACTTCTTCGACCACGCGAGACTCGAGCATCATTACCGGATTCCGGAATATCAACTGGGCGACGGATACGGACCCGTTCAATTCCGGAGAACGGATCCGATACGTATTCCAGCCGAGCGAAAATCTCACCGCATCGACGACATACTTCTGGAGGGTACGCGCCCGCGCCCCATTAGGCGAGAACACTTGGTCATTCTGGTCGCAAACATACAGTTTTACCGTCGGAACATGGGCGAGGGTCGCCATCTGGTATCAGACGGTCGACGGTCAGTTCGCGAATGACAAGCTTACTTCCCTCGAAACTTACGGAGCGAACAGTCTCCGAGTTGCGACCTCCACCCCCGAAGCGATGATCGCATACGGGGAGGGAACATCACAGACGCCTAAATTCCGGATTTGGAATGGATCGTCTTGGGGGGCGCAGGGTTCGGCTTCTTCGATCGCAGCTCCGCTCAATTGGGTGGTCCTGCGTTCTGCGCCGATCACCGGGAAATATCTCCTAGGGACGATCGGGACAAACAACGATTCAAGGGTGCAGATCTACGATAACAGCGCCTGGGGAACACCGACGATGATCTCGGGGACGCTCTCGAACGCGAAAGCGCGCGGTCTCGATATCGCGTTCGAATCCCAGTCCGGGCGCGCGATGGCGGTCTCTTGCAATGGAACCGCGAAACCGATCTACAGTATCTGGGACGGCACCTCTTGGGTCGCGACGGGAACGATCAATGTTTCCAGTCCGAACAACTGCGAGTGGATCCGTCTCGCGTCAAATCCGACCTCCAATGAGATAATCATGGCTGAACGTGATACCGGACGATTGTATGAGGCGCAAGTGTGGAACGGCTCGAGCTGGGGGAACGCGACAAACCTCGGTCGCATGAGCGAACTCGCCAACGAAGGCATGTCCATTGAATATGAAGTATCAGCGAATCAAGCGGTCTTTATTGCGTCGAATAACACTAGCAACAACTTTGCATGGAAGGCGTGGAATGGGTCCGCGTGGTCCGCGACGACGACACAAAATCTTACCAGGCGTTTTGAGTGGGCGAATCTCCGCCGTGATCTTTCGACCGACAACATGCATCTTTGTGGGGTAGATAGTTCTAATAATATCTTCCGTGAACGCTGGACAGGCGCAGCATGGGCGGCGAATACGAACGCAGTCACGGCCAATAATCACACCAGTAGGCGCACAGACTGCGTGTTCGAGAATACCGTCGGGCGCGTCGGATATATCATGCAGGTTTATGGCGATTCGACCGCGAATCAGACACGCTATACCTATTGGAATGGCAGCGCCTGGTCCGCCGTCGCGCAAGTGAGCACGCTTACGGACACGGTGACAGACCAGCTCGCGCGCACCAGGGCAGACCGTATCCTCGGCGTTTTCTTTGATGCGGCTAACCTTCGATACCTAGTTTCGGATTGGAATGGCAGCGCTTGGTCGGTGGCGAACATCATCGAAACCTCTCCCTCGGTGACGACCGCTCCCTATGGCGAGCCGTTCATGATCGCACCCAAGGAGCCGGCGCTGAAGGGGACGATGATCGGGCAACCAGTGACATTTTCAGATGGCAATGCGCCGGCATGGAAACGCGCCCTCTGGTCGGACACGCGATACGGTTCGTCGACCATCAAATACCAGGTGGAATATCTTGACCCCACAGGTGCCTGGACGCTGATTCCCGATTCCGCGATCCCCGGGAATTCGACGGGGGCGAGTTCGTCTCCGCTCTCGCTTTCGAGTCTCGATACGAACACGTACTCGACCATCCGTCTTAAGGCGAATCTCACTTGCGCCTCAAGCGCTCTATGTCCGTACGTCAATGACTGGACGGTCGAATGGGCGGAGGGAGTGAACCTCAGCGGTACCGCGAAAAAGGAGGATCTCACCACGGACGAGACCTCGGGGACGGTTGCCGTGGCCGTCAATGGGACGCTTCAGGCGGGAAAGACCGGGACCATCGGCGCGAATGGCCAATGGCAGATCCAGAATGTGACGGTGTTCCCGAACGACATTGTCACCCTATGGATCTCGGGTGCATCCGCTGGCGCTCGTGCAGTGAACGTCGCGAAGTATACCGTGAGCGGGGATATGGGAGGGTTCTCGCTCAACGGACGGTGGCTTACTGTTGGCTCCGCCTCAAGTACCGGAACGACACTTACTCTTACCGACCTGTCCAAATATGACAATTCTGTATCAGCGAACAACGACATCTTTGACGACGTCTCGGCCGGGGGGGATCTCACGGTCTGCGCCGTCAGCGGGTGCTCGAACGCGGGTCTCTATGTCCTCTCGGGGACGACGTTCCGTCCGAATGCATCGACGGCGAAAACGATCAATACCTACAACCTTCGCATCGCGGGTGGGATCACCGCTGATGGGAACACCATCAAAGCGGGTGGAGATTGGCGCAATCTCGGTGGGTTCACTGCCAATACCTCGACGGTCGTCTTCAACGCGACCTCGACCGCGCGCGTGATCGATCAGACTGGAGCGGCGACAACGACCTTCTATGCCGTGACGTTCGGAGAGTCAGGGAACACTGGGTCATGGAGCCTCGCTTCAGACCTTACTGCGACCGGGACTGCGAACCTCTCCTACGGCACCCTCAGTCCCGGGAACGCGTCGCTGACCTTCCAGGGTGATCTTACCATCGGGTCGAGCGCGACTTTCACGAAAGGGAACGCGACCACGACATTCTCGGGTTCGACGTCCAAAGCACTCACAGACAATACCGCATCGAAACAGGACCTCGGACGGATCCTCATTGATGGGACAGCGAAGACCCTCACTATCGGGTCGGACATTCGGGCAACCGACGTCACGATCGGCGCGGATGATACCCTCGATGCCGGAGCATCCTGGAACATGAACGTCATCGGGAATTTCCGAAACAATAACACGTTCACCGCGCGCACGGGAACGGTGACCCTGCTCGCGAGTACGACAGGGAAGGTGATCGACCCCGGTGGTTCCTCGTTCTATGATCTGACCTTCAATGGCGCGGGCGGAACGTGGGGATTCACGCCTACGAGCGCGACCGCGACGAACAATGTTACGATCTCGACGGGGACGCCCACGCTGCCGACCGGGACGCTCGCGGTCGGTGGGAGTTTCCTCAATACCGGCGGCTCGTTCGTAGCGGGATCCGGCATCGTACGTATGACCTCGACCGCCTCCGGAAAGAGCGTGCAAGCGAACGGCGTATCGTTCAATGAGCTTCAATTCGCTGGGTCCGGTGGTACCTGGAGTTTTTCGGACACTAACGCGACAACGACCGGACTCTTCGCGATCGTTGCGGGGACCATCACGCTCCCTTCTGGGACACTCGCAGTTGGAATGGATTTCCGTAACAGCGGCACGTTCTCCGCGAACTCCGGGACGCTTCGCATGTATGCATCATCAGGGTCAAGGACGATCACCGCAAATGGATCATCTTTTGCGAACCTGCAGATAGCGGGGGCAGGGAATTTCTCCTTCGCGGATGCGAACGCAACCGCCACCGCAGATGTCGCGATCACTGCGGGTTCGCTCACGTTCCCGTCTTCAAACTTCGGGATCGGTGGATCGTTCACGAATTCTGGAACCTTCGTACCCGGTCTTTCACTGGTTCTCTTTAACGCATCATCCGGATCGAGGAGCATCAATCCTGGGAACTCGACGTTCTATGCGGTGACCATCAATGGCGCGGGGAATTTCACGATCACAGGGAATGCCACCACCACGAAGGACTTCTCGCTCCTCTCCGCAGGTGCCTTCACGCTCAATTCCAGTTTAACGCTCGCGGTCGGTGGAGCGTTCTTGAACCAAGTCGGTGGTGCGACGACCACATGGAGCGGCTCCACGCTTCTTTTCTATTCGGGGACGAGCTATGCGATCAATACGAAAACGTTAGGTGGTGATGTCTATGGGACACTCAAGACCTGGGCGACGACGCAGATCCGCATGTGGAACTCTTCTGCCGCGACATATTCGATGGACCCGAGCGGATCCGTCTATTCGCAAAACAACAACGCGGTCTCCGGTGACCTCTATATCTATGGCAATTATTCCAAGATATCCGGAACGGATTACTGGAGCTATGCCACGGACTTCGACGGTACCGCGCTCGGTGGTTCGCCGCGGCAGGTCAGTGTGCGTTTTGCCCCGTCTGCGACCGCGACCTACACTGGAGCGACGCTTGCGATCGTCGGCGGCGCGACCGCAACGACCTCTATCGATCGCCAATCGACCGGAAATTACGCGCTTCAGCTCAACAACGCGACTATCACCGCGCAGTACTACCAGTTCAAGAACCTTGGTCAATACGGACTCCAGCTTCTCGGCGCGACCGCGGTCACGTCGCTTCGTGACGGCGATTATGAGCTCGATGTCAACGGCGGTTCGATGCTGACCGTCGCTTCCTCGACCATCGACGCGAACCCGGCGCTCCAGATCTATACCGTCAAGTTCGCGACCTCGACCGGCATCACGAGCGGGTATAACGTGACCGAAACGGGCACGCCGGCCTCGTACTGGAGGTTCAAACAGCATTACGGAAATTACGCTGGGGAGAATTACGACAACGATCCTGGGGGGAATCCCGGCTATATCCGGTGGGATGATTCGAATTTCGTCATCTCGATCTCTGGAACGGCCTACTCGGACGCAGGGGCGACGCCGATGGGATCGCCAACCTGCGATAACGTTACCAACGTAGTGCGTGTGAAGGTCAATGGGCAAGGAAATTTCGCGGCACCATGTAATTCATCGAATGGCACGTTCACGGTCTCCGGTGTCACGTTCTCTGGAGATACCGTTATGACCATCTATCTTGATACTAATGGTGGGGCAAGAGCGGTCACTGTGACGAGATCGGCGGTCGCGGACCTTTCCGGGATCAAACTTTATCAGAACCGCGTCATTGTGCGCCATGAGGATGTGACCCCGATATCGATAGCGGATATGAAATGGTACGACGGGTCGAACGACAGCGATATCCCGTTCACTGCCGCTACCTCGGCTCCGAACACGCTCACGGTGAAACCAGATACCGAATTCTGGGTCTGGGCAGGGAAGACCTTCGTTCCGGGTGGGAATATCACGCTTCAGTCCGGTGGGTCCGGGAACGCGTGGGACGGAAAGTTCCACGTCGATAACAACGCGACGTTCACAGCGCAAGGAACAGAGACACATTCTGTGGGCGGTGGATTCCAGGTGGATTCCGGGGGAACCTTCACTTCTGCGAACTCAACGTTCATCTTCACCGCGACGACGACGGGGAAATTGATCACGTCCATCAATCCACTCGCGTTCTATCATCTCACGTTCAACGGTGCCGGTGGCGGTTGGGCGTTGAGCGCCGATACCCAAGTGAACGGTACGCTCGCGATGAATGCGGGGACGCTCTCCGGGACGGCGAATCTCACCGAGAACGGCACGAGCGCCACAGGCGCGGGGGTGATCGCGATGACCGGAGGGACGTTCCAGATGGCGAATGGAGGCATGTTCGGCGGCATACAGGATTGGAGCTTTTACAACCTGACGCTCGCAGGGTCGGGAACAACGACGACAAAGACCGGGTCATCGACAATTTCCATATCGAATATCCTCTCGATATTTTCGAACCATGTCCTGCAAGCTGGAACCTCATCCGCGTGGACATTGAGCGGATCGGGGACCCCATTCTCGCTTCAGGGGACCCTCTCGTCGCAAACCGGCGTGTTCAGATATGCCGCGACCGGTGCGACATCGATCATTCCCGCATCATATTGGCGTCTGCAACTCGCTCCGAACGGTGCGGGATCTCCTACCTATACGCTTGGAGCCGGAAGTTTTACCACTGAGAGCATGTTCTCCATCGGCGACGGATCGAACCCCGTGACCGTCACAGCGAATACGAATGACCCGGCGATCACCTTCAATGGCGATATGGCCATCAATCCCTCGGCGACGTTCGTTGGATCGGATACCGGGACGTTGAACATTCTTCATGATTGGACCAATAGCGGTACATTCACTTCATCGGGAGGGACGATCACCTTCGCAGCGACGACGACGGGACGAACGATCACGCCAGGATATTCCCCCTTCGGGGTCGTCAATTTCAATAGTGCAAGTGGCGGGTGGACGATCGCCGGGAATGCGACCTCGAGCGGAAGTTTCAGTCTGACCGCCGCAAACTCGTTCACGCAGGCATCCGGGACGGTGCTCGAAGTGAAGGGGGCATTCTCGAACCAGGTCGGCGGTAGTGCGACCACTTGGACCGGTACGACCCTCTACCTGAATGCGAGCTCATCGTTCAGTATCAATGCGAAGGCATCCGGGGGGGATTCATATGATCGGATCCAGAGCGGGAATGGGACCGCAGTGCGGATGTGGAATTCTGACGCGAATACGATCACGACCGGTACGAACGCCTCGCTATATTCGCAGAACCACGCCGGAGTTTCCGGAAGCCTCCAGATATGGGGTAACTATCAGAAGACGAATGGCGCGGATTACTGGAGCTACGCTACAGACTTCGACGGGACCGCGCTCGGTGGTTCGCCACGGCAGGTCAATGTTCGCTTTGCTCCATCGGCAACCGCGACGTATTCAGGAACCGCGGCCCTCGAAGTGGTGGGAGCCGCTGGGGCGACGACGTCACTCGATCGCGTCTCGAGCGGGAATTACTCGTTCAATATTTCCGGTGGATCGACAACTATGTCTTTTATGTCGATCCGAAATTCGGATACGAGCGGCTTGAATTTCTCCGGTGCCCCGGTCGTGAATAAGATCGATGATAGCGATTTCGAACTTGGGATCAATGGGGGAGAGATGATCACAGTAGCGGGAGTGACGATCGACGCGAATCCCCTAAAGACCTTTTTCCGCGACCGTTTCGCGACCTCGACGGGGATCTCCAGCGGTTATAATGTCAAGGCGACCGGCGCGACATCGTTCGCTTGGAGATTCAACCTCCATTACGGGAATTATGCGGGTGAAGCACATGACTCCGATCCCGGGGGCGATCCAGGATATATCATTTGGGACGATTCGGCGGCGAACATCACAATATCTGGGAACGTATATGACGACGAAGGAGTGACTCCGATCGGGGCACCGACATGCGATGGCGTGACGCAGAACGTCCGACTCAAGGTGCAGGGTGCAGGAAGTTATATGTCCGCGTGCAACGTATCAACGGGAGCATTCTCGATCTCGAACGTCATTTTCAATCCAGGCGATACGCTCACGCTTTACCTCGATACCAATGGTGGAGCGCGGGCCGCGAACGTCTCGATCGATCCATCGACGAATATCCCAAACATGCATTTATACCGGGATCGCGTGATCGTGCGTCACGAGGATACGAGCCCGATCACTATCGCAAAGATGGATGCTTACGATCAGGGCCAGGACAGTGACATCCCATTCACGGTCAATCTCGGTTCCCCGAACATGCTTACGCTCCGCTCAGGGACCGGCCTAGTCATTTGGAACAGCAAGACCTTCGACCCGCAAGGGAACATCACCCTCAACGCGAACGCATCCGCGAACGCGTGGGACGGGACGCTCCATTTGGATCCGAGCGCGCTTTTCACGGGAGCGGGGAACACGCATACGATCGGCGGGCAATTCCTTGCGGATTCCGGCGCGACGCTTTTGGTCGGCTCCACCACGATGATCTTCACCGCGACCTCGAGCGGGAAGCTCATCGCTGCGTCTTCCTCGCTTGCGTTCGGTTCGCTCCGATTCAATGGCTCGGGAGGCGGATGGAACATCTCTGGAGTCGGGACCTCGACCGGGAACGTCACGATCACGCAAGGAGCGGTCACACTCCCAGCATCCACCCTTGCGGTCGCCGGTTCGTTCGATAACGCTGGTGGGTCGTTCACATCCACAGGGAACACGCTTCATCTCTATGCGACCTCGAGCGGAAATGTCGTCCGCATGGGAGGATCGAGCTTGGGCGATCTCGAATTCAGTGGCACGAACGGCGGCTGGACGATTGCGGATATGAATGCGACCACAACGGGTAGCGTCACCATCGGCGCCGGGTCGGTCAATCTGCCGTCAGGAACACTCGCGGTCGGCGCGAATTTCCAGAACCAGGGAGGGACGTTCTCTCCCGGGTCGGGAACGATCCGTATGACCTCAACATCCGGAAATCGTTCGATACGTTTCGGTGGGTCGAACGCTAATAACCTCCAGTTCGCGGGAAGCTCGACGTTCGCGTTCTTGGATGCGGACGCAACCACCACGGGCGATCTTCTGATCCTCTCCGGCACTACCACGTTCCCGTCGGACGCGATCGCCGTAGGAGGGTCGTTCGACTCTTCCGGCGCGTTCAGCGCTGGGACATCGACGCTCTTTCTGACGGCGACCGGATCGGCGAAGACGGTCAACTCGCGCGCGTCCTCATTCGCGAACGTCGTGATCGCGGCGAGTTCGGGCGGCGGTATCATCATCACTGGGAACGCGACCACGACGGGGAATTTCTCTCTCTTGACGGCGCCGTTCTTCACTGTGTCCTCGGGGGTCACGCTTGCCGTCGGTGGACAGTTCACGAACGCCGTGGGAGGGTCGATCACCACCTGGAGTGGCTCGACCTTGTCGCTCTATGGTTCGCAGGATTACTCGATCAATGGGAAAACGACCGGTAGCGACGGATATGATTACCTGCGCGTCGCCTCTTCGACCCAGATCCGTTCGTGGAATTCTTCTTCGACCGCGATCTATACTGGTCCGAACTCCTCATGGTACTCGCAGAACAACGGTGCGACGAACGGCAGTCTTTACATCTACGGAAATTACTCAAAGACCTCGGGAACGGATTATTGGAACTATGCGAACGACTTCGACGGCACGGTCCTCTCTGGCGGTTCGCGGCGCCAAGCGAACATTCGTTTCGCTGACGCGGCGACTTCGACCTATTCGAACGCTTCGCAGCTTCAGGTCATAGGCGACCCCGCCGCAACTACGACCATCGATCGCATCTCCGCCGGTTCCTATGCGGTCACGATCGACTCGTCGACCCTCAACGCCTCGTACCATCAATGGCGGAGCCTCGGAAGGAAAGGGCTCAATCTTTCCGGTAATACCACGCTCTCGGCGTTCGGGAACGGCGATTTCCAACTTGCAGTCTCCGGCGGGACGATGGTGACCATCGCCTCGACGACCATCGACCAGAACGCTTCGCAATATTTTTCGAATGATATCTTCGCGACCTCGACCGGGGTCACGGGCGGAGCGAACGTGACCCGTGTCGGAACGACCTCGAACGCGATCACGTTCCAAAATGAATCGGGAAACTTCGCCGGTGAGTCCCATGATGAAGACGGCATCGACGCGTGCGGGTCGATCAGATGGACCGATAGTGCCTGCCTCTTCGTCGACCAGAGTACCTATCGTTGGCGGAACGACGATGGTGGGGAAGGGGTACCGGCGGTGAACTGGTACGACAGCAACTGGACCAAACGCGAGCGGGTGCGCGTCGTCAACACCTCGACAACGACGCTCTCAGACGTGCAGGTGCCGCTTAATGTTCCGTACGATTCCGACATGAAGAGCGATTTCTCCGACCTCCGATTCACCGACTCGGGTGGGACGACGACGATCCCCCATTGGGTTCAAAGTTACGTCTCATCCGCCTCTTCTAGTGTGTGGGTGCGTGTGCCATCGATCGCGGCGTCGAGCTATGCCGATATCTATATGTATTTCGGGAACGGCGCGGCGAACGACGCAGCTTCCGGGACGTCGACATTCAAATTCTTTGACAACTTCGAATCGGGTGGCATCAGTGCTTATGCGGGAGACACGACGCTTTTCGCCGCGTCTACGAACTTCAATTACGAACGTACGTACGGGCTTGCCGCCAGTCCAGGGAACACAGGGGCGCAGGCGACCCATGGTATTTACCAGACCGGAGTATCTGTCAGCCAAGGAACCTCATTCCGATATTATCAGTACGTCGACTCGACCACATCTGACGAGCCATGCACGATGTTCGCGGTGCAAACGCCCGGCTCGAACAGCCAGAACTACGCGACCTGCCTTACGCCGTTCGGCGCCGATAAGATCTCGATCTCGAAGAATGCCGTCTATAATGGGCGCTCAGCGGGAGCGACGGAACTCGCTACCTCGAGCGTTACGTTCTCAACAGGGTGGTACGAATCGGACGTGGATTGGTTCCCGTCGGGCCGCATCGATCTTACGGTCTATGATCCCAACGGCAATTTCTTCGCGTCGACGACTGCGGTCGATGCATCCTACTCTTCCGGAGGTACTGGGTTCACCTTCTGGGGGCAGCATGGCGGCTGGGACGTCTATACAGCACGCACTTATTACCCATCGAAGCCGACCGCAACCTTCGGGGTCAAGCAGGGAAATAGCGGCGCGACGTGGAAGACAGCAGAGAACACCGTTCTCATGAGCCAGCTTCCCAATCAGAATGTCCGCCTGCGTCTCACGATAAAGAATTCCGGCACATCGGTCACGAATCAGAATTTCCGTCTCCAGGTCGCCCCCAAGGGAGTCGCGCCGAATTGCGAATCCGTATCCTCAGCGAACTATAGTGATATTCCCACCACATCGGGAGGGTGTGGTTCTGGTGTGGCATGCATGACCTCATCGAGTCAATTCACCAACCAAGCGTCGACCACACAACTGCTCACCGTTCCGCAGGGGTATTCCTTCGCACAGGGTCAGATCATGAAGGACCCGTCGAATCAAAGCGGGAACATCGATGTCGGGAATGCGCAAGTGACGGAGGTCGAATACAACTTCCAGATGACCGCGTTCGCAGTTCAACCCGCATACTGTTTTCGCACGACGAAGGCGGGTGTCGCACTCGATAATTATTCACGCGTCGCAGAACTACAATTGCTCTTCCCCCCATCGCTCTCGAGTTGGTCATTCAATGGGGGGAACAATATCGCCCTCATTGAGGGGACGACAACCCGAATATATGCGACCGGGACGGTCTCTGATCTCAACGGCTATACTGATATCGTCGCTGCGACCTCCACGTTCTACCGGTCCGGAGCTACGAACGGGCGTTTCTGTACGGCGGATCAGAATAATTGCTACCAGGTCGCTTCGACCTCATGCTCTCTTTCGAACTGCAGCGGCAATACTTGTACCTTGTCCTGTTCCGCGTTCATCCAGTATTTTGCCGATCCGACCGATGCGGGAAGCACCTATGCCAGTCAGTTCTGGGATGCGTTCGTAGACGTTTGGGATACGACGAATTCCCATGCGACCGCGTCATCGACTGAGGACGTTTACACATTGGCCGGGCTGTCGATCCCTGCGAATCTTAATTACGGAAGTGTGGTCGTGGGGAGTGATACCGGGTCGACGGACGCAACGACCTCAGTCAACAACACGGGGAATAGCAAGCTTAATACTAGGATATATGCCAATGGTCAGGGGATGTACGCGACCACGACCTCGAGCCTCATCACGTACGACCAGCAAAGATATTCTACCTCAACCTTCACCTACACATCCTGTTCGTCTTGCACTACGCTCTCGAATTCTCCCACTACGACGCCATACTATCTCAACATCACGAAACCGACATCGACCTCTCCGTTCTATCGCGATGTCTATTGGGGGTTGAATGTTCCGAACAGCACTGCCGCGACGATGCACGTCGGATCGACCACTTTCGAGGCAATCGCAGGATGATCCGCATCCCCATCTATGCCAAAAAGACCCGCGGACAGACTCAGAGCCATTCTATATAATAGGAATAGCATGCGTCCGTACGCCACACGCTTGGTTCATGCCGCGATCATCGCTCTTGGGGGGATGGCTGGATACGTCCTGTTCGGGCCATTCTCCCTTTTCGCACAATCGGATAACACTCCGCCGAAGCTCTCTAATATCACAATCGAGTCGGTGACCGCCACCTCGGCAACCATCACCTGGGAGACGGACGAGGATTCAGATTCGCTTATCAATTCTGGTTGGGACAAGAATTATGGCATCTTCCGCGACCCGAACCCGGACAAGAAGTTCCACCGCATCATCATGACGAACCTCGATGCGTCGACGGTCTATCAGCTCCGTGTTGTTTCCGCAGACGCATTCGGGAACCAAGCGCTATCGGGGAATTACTCGATCACGACGAAGGGCATCGTCAATGTCAAGGATCTCGATAAGATACCGAAGAATGAGCAGGCGATCGTCGAGCGTGCGGTCCAAGCCATTCAGCAGATCAAATCGGTCGAAGGATTGAAGACGGTGGCAGATACACTCGGTGAGACTGCCCGCAGGGTCCTTGAAGCTCCGGTCATCATCGGGACGCCGAAGATCGATGAGGTCGGGCCAGATTACGCGGTCATCTCATGGGCGACCGACCAAGAGTCGAGTTCGGTCATACGCTATGCTCGCGATGCCGATTATCATGCTGGGGACGACAATCCCTTCACGACAGAAACTGGAAACGATCCGAACGAGCGGACAAAGGATCATACGGTACGCGTCGAAGGGCTCTCTCCTGGGACCCTTTATCGTTTCCGAGTGGAGAGCGAAGGAGAGCTCGGCCTGCGCGGTATCTCGCGCGAGAGTTCATTCACGACCAAGGCCGAACTCCCGACGATCTCGAGTTTCCGTATCGTCAAGGTCGAAGCGGACTCCGCGACCCTAGCATGGCGTACGAATATTCCCGCGGCCGGTGCTGTTGAATATAAGAACATGGGCACACGTGAAGTAAAATCCGCCGGCACGCCGATCTTCGCGACGACTCAGGTGGTCAAGATAGCAGGGCTACGTCTTGGGAATCGATACCAAGCGATGGTGAAGGCCGAGAACGTGGTCGGCGATAAGGTCACCTCAAGCCCGCTTTTCTTCACGACCGTGAAGGATACATCACCCCCAGTCATTTCCAAGGTGACCAACGATTCTACCCTCTACCCCACCGCTGACGCGAAAGTGCAGACCATCGTCACCTGGGCGACCGATGAGCCGGCATATTGCGAGTTCAACTTTCGCGAAGGGCTCAATCCGAACGATGAACCGACCTCGCTAGGCGTCGAAAAAGAGCCACGTACGAGCCACGTCCAGGTCATAGTGGAATTCCTTCCTTCGACGGTCTACCAATTCTGGGTCTCATGCAAGGACCCGTCGGGAAACCAGGCAAAGAGCGATAATTTCGTTCTCTTTACACCGGACAAGGAGAAATCGATCATCGATATCATCTTGGAGAACTTCCAAGGAGCGTTCGGGTGGGTCAAGAATATCGGCAAATGACGCCCATGACCAAAACATTCATATATAATAGAGACGCGCGATATGGCTAAACCGATCATCTACGCAGATAAGATAGAGATCACCTATAATCTCGGTAAAGAGAACGAGTTCAAGGCGAACAAGGGGACCACACTCGANNTCCGGCGGACAACAGCAGCGCGTCTCCGTCGCACGTTCTTTGGTGAACGATCCGCAGATCCTGATCGCGGACGAGCCCGTAGGAAACCTCGATTCGGTGACAGCGGCGCAAGTGATGGATACCTTGGCAGAGATCAACGATAAGGATAAGAAGACCGTCATCCTTGTCACCCATGACGCGAAATATCTCCCCTATGCTCATCGCATCGTCTACATGGCGGACGGAAGGATCGAGCGCATCGTTCCCAACCCAGAGAAGAAACAGATCCTGAAGCTCGCGCCCGGGACTACGATCGTGACCGAGATCGAACAGATCTCGCGTATCTATCCGTATGACTCTCCCTCGGAGCTTCAGGTGAAAAGCATCGTGAATTACCTGACGCAAGATTTCACATTCGACCAGGTCGTTCGTATCGAGCGGCTGACAGAGCGAGTGCTTGAGGGGAGGATGGACGGAGCGACGTATCTACGGCTTTTAATGGGGCCGTATGAGGAAGGAGGGGCGGGAGTGTCTGTCGCAACCGCGACCAAGATGTCAGAGACACTGGTGAAGATCATCGAACATTCTCGCGATATCGGGCGCTTCCGTCGCGGTAAGGATGAGGCAGTGACGCATATCCAGAATCTAGAATTTGTGAATCGCCTCGCAGAGTTCGTCGCGACACAGCTCGGGCTTTCACTTGGGACTAAAGAGAAGGAAAATTTCGAAAGCATCATCATGCAGCGTATCGGCGGATTCACAAAGAAGGATGAATTCAAATCCCAACTCATGCTCCCAGCCGTAGGGGGTGGGGTGGGGATGCCGTATAAGGTCATGCACGATACGACCCGATTGATGGAGAAGTTGATCGCCATCGGTATCCCTCGATCAGGGAAGGGATATCATCAGGAAAAGTCTCTCTAACGCATATGCAACTTCGTGACGTAGGAATGTTATCGACCCGCATGTTCAAGACGAACCCCGCTCGTACGTGGCTTACGATCGCTGGCATGGGTGTTGGCACTGGGGCGGTCGTGACCCTTGTGGGTTTAGGTTTCGGGCTCCAGAACATCATCCTAGAACAGATCGTTCTTGGAGACACATTGCGCACGCTCGGGGTCAATAATCCTCCTTCGAAGGCGGTTCTTCTCACTCCAGACACCGTTTCTGACCTTCGGCGCATCCCGGAAGTGAAGGACGTTGCTGTCTTGGCGAGCTATCCCGCTTCTGTCACGATGGGGGGGCTGACGGGAAATGCGTTCCTCCAGGGGCTCGATCCGTCGTATTTCCGTTATACGGGCGCGAAGGAGATCGTCGGTCCGGAAGGAAAAGGAGGGCTCTTTGAAGAGGGGAACGAAGCAAAGGACCGCGATTCCATTGTTATCACTAAAGCGGTCTTGAAGCTCTTCGATATCAAGGACCCGAAGGACGCCATCGGCAAACAGCTCACGTTCAAGGTATTCGTTCCCCAAGAGGGGAGCGACGAATCACAGGAAGTAGAACTCCCGAAGTCGTACCGCATCAAAGGAGTTACGAGCGAGGAGAGCATGATGGCGGTGATGATCCTTCTCCCTGAACTTTCTGCTAACATCCGCATTTCTTCGTACGACAAGGCGCAAGTTCTTGTCTCAAAGGTGGATTTCCTTGATGCCGTATCGGGTGAGATCGTGAAGAGAGGATTCATTGTAACTGCGCTATCGAAGACCGTCGATCAAGCAACGAAGATCTTCCAAGGTGTGCAAGCGGTGCTTGCGGTGTTCGGCGGGATCGCACTCACCGTCTCGGCGATCGGCATGTTCAATACCATGACGGTCACCTTGCTCGAACGCACCGCAGAGATCGGCATCATGCGCACACTCGGCGCGTCGTCCGGTGATATCAAGATCCTCTTTGTGTCAGAAGCGGTCATCGTCGGGTTCCTAGGAGGGGTCATGGGGATCATCTTTGGAACGACGATCGGTTTTACCTTGAACACCCTTATGAATTTTGCTGCTACGAAATTCGGGGGGAAGTCGATGGCGTTGTTCTCGTTCCCGATCTGGTTCCTCCTTTTCATAGCTGGGTTCTCCGCGATCGTCGGGTTCTTGACAGGAGTGTTCCCGGCGCAGCGTGCTGCTGCACTCAATCCACTTGACGCGATCAGATATAAATGATCAGATCTCAGAAAACAGACATTTAAATCCTCATCGAGGAAAAAGACAATCGGTGACCTTTATTAAATGGCTTGTTATATCAATATTTTGAAAGATGGTCTAAGAGACAGGAACTGTGCATAACTATTTGGCCGTTATCGATGGCCGTATTGTATAATTTCCCTATAACGTAAGCATGTCATACACAGGGAAATATATCGCTGGGAAAGTTACCGTTGTGACGACACTCTTCGGGGTGTTGGTCATAATGTTTGGGCTTGTCGTTGACATACCACACGCAGGGAATATCGCGCGCGCAAATACAGCGCAAACATCAGTGACCGTCTTAAATACTCCGCCGACCTGGACGAATGATGCGCAGGAGAGCCCCGAGTCTTCCACTAGTTCTCCGACGAATGTCGGAAGCGCGGTCAACTGGGTAGCGATCGCGAACGATTCATCCGGTGACGATTACTACCTCCTGATCTGCAAGACTTCGGGCGCTCCCACCGCGAACAATCTCGCTGCTCCGACCTGTGCTGGAGGCGGTGGGAACCAATGGGCAGTGACGGGTCGTATTGCATCGAACGCGACCGCGACGGCGAGCTATACGACACAGGTCGGCGACGCGGAATCGAACGCATGGTTCGCATTCATCTGCGATCACAATGCGAACTCGTATTGCAATGTGACAAATAAACAAGGGACCGGTTCCGGCGCATCGCCGTTCGCGGTCAATCATCGTCCGACCTTCACCGCGTTCGCTGTCACGTCTCCGGCTAATCCAGGCGGCGTCGTGAGTTGGTCGTCGACCTCGTCCGATTCCGATGTCGATGGGACCCCTGATACCGTGAAACTTTTCGTCTGTAAGGCGGCAGACTTCACGGGAAGCGCGTGTGGCGCGGGCGGCACTTGGTGTCAATCGGGAGCCTCGTCGACCGATCCGTACTGTAAATATTTCGTTCCGGACCCGTATCCAGATGCGTACTACGCAGCGTACGGGTATATCACCGACAGTCACAATTTTCCTGCGAGTGGCGGTTCGCAAGGAAGTCAGCAGCGCATGACGATCAATAACGTGACGCCAACGATCACTGCGGCCTCGATCAGCTTATTGAATACGACCGGTTCCGGACCACTGACGCTGACCGTTCCGGGGACGACGACGCCCGGGTTCAGTGTGCAGTTCACCGTTACGGACCATAACAGCTGCCAAACCGCTTCTGGAACTCCCGAGCTGAAAAATTTTGTCACCGATGTCTATCGCTCCGGGATCACGCAAGCGGGGTGCAACAGCGCAGGACTGTTCAATGCGAATAATTGTTATGCTGGTCAGATCAACTATGGAACCTGGAATATGAATTGCACCGCGAGCTCGACCACTTGCCTAGGAACTTCTGATTCCGATGAGGTCGTCAACTGCACTTTCCCGCTTTGGTTCTATGCGGAATCGACCGATGGGACCGGGATCGCGACGGACCCGCCGAACTGGGCGCAGAATTGGCTGGCATCCACGCAAGCGGCGGACGATAACGGTGCATCATCCACCTTGGTGGAAAGTTCAACAGGGAATGAATTGAACAGTTTTCTGGCTTATAATGTTGCGACCACCTCGATCTCCTACGGAGGACTCCAACCCGGGCAATCGGTCGATCCTGTTTCGAAGATCACCGATCTGCAGTCAATCGGAAATGTCGGGATCGACCAGACATTGTATGGAACGGACATGTGTCCTACGTATCCCGCATGTTCTGGAAATGCAACATCAACCATATATGTGAATGACCAAAAATATGCAACTTCGACGATCTCGTACGCATCGGCTACGACCCTACTTGCGAATCCTGGGGCGACCTTGGCGATCCATGTACAAAAATCAACGACCTCTGCTCCCACCATAAAATATACCTATTGGGGGATCACGGTTCCTGGGGCGATCACGCTCTCCGGGGACTATATCGGGCAAAACACACTGATCGGCCTGACCAGCAACAGCTCGACCTGGTAGTTCGATATCGAACGAATTGTTCACATCCTATGCACATGGGGTAGCGCGTATTTTCGCGCTTTCAGGTACAATAAGACGGTCACCTTCATATGTTGCGAAGGCACTTCTTACGTATTGGCGCAATATCGCTCCTCCTGTGGGGAGGATTTGCGAATGTAGCACTTGCTGGGTTCGGTATCACGCCGCCATATGTGCGCAACGACGCTCTGCGCCCCGGGAGTGAGTATACCCAAGAGATCATTATCGTTCGAAGCGATCCGACTGAAGACTTGAACGCAGAACTTACTCTCAACCTTCCTGGTATCGAATCATGGTTCACCTTCGACCGCGGAATGAAATTTACGCTCCCGAAAGGTGAGTCGCAGGTAAAGATG
The DNA here is from genome assembly GCA_002451235.1 of Patescibacteria group bacterium UBA6899. GTDB lineage: Bacteria > Patescibacteriota > Minisyncoccia > Phycocordibacterales > UBA6899 > UBA6899. The sequence continues at coordinate 7,286 of DKBN01000021.1, read as the reverse complement.
AACGTTACTGTGCGCGTTCCGGACGATGCGAAACTCGGCGATTATCGCGGGAATATCCGTATCCGCACTTCCTCGCCCCAACTCCCGACGACCGGTGTATCGCTCGCTCTCGGTGCACAGATCGATGTCCTGCTCTCTGTCAAAGAGGAGATATACGATTTTCAGGTCCGACGCGTGGAATTGTTCGAAGCGGAAGAAGGATACAAGAAATGGTGGTTGGATTTCCCTGGCAAGATCAAGTTCGGAATTTATATCGAAAATACCGGGAACGTCCCTGCCGGTCCCGACCACATTACCCTTGAGATCTTTGATGCCGATGGCCAGCGGTCGCTTGAGACCGATGCGAACACCAATAAGGTCGAACAGATCCTGCCTTTTGCGACCAAGCGCGTGTTCGCATATTTGCCCACACGCCTTCCCCCGGGGAGCTATCGAGTGAAATACGACATCGGAAAGACCAAGGATATCTCAGCGCAAAAGGGGGAGTTGGCGCTCTCGATCCTCCCGCGCGGAACGATCACAGGATACGATGATTACGGTTTCGACGGCCTCTCGATGGGGGACAAGCTTTCCATTGTTCTTCCGCCGACCCTCCTGGCCGGGCTGTTCCTCCTTTTCTTGTTCTTGCGAAGGAGAAGACCGCGTCGCTCTCGCCCCGTCCGCAGGCGAGAGGATGATCGAAATGATGATGAATACCCGCCTCCCGTGAATCCACCTCTCCCAAGAAGAAACGATACTGGCGTTGTCGATCTTTCCCGCAGAAGGTAAGTATGGACAATGTTTGCCGCAAGAGTAAAAAAGCGGTCGCAGGGTCCGCGCGAGTGTTAAGCGTACTCCTCTTCTTCCTTGCGCCGCTCATGCTTCATGCCGCAACAGTCACGACGACCATCGCGGTTTCGATCTGTGGCAATGGCCTCATCGATGGGACAGAGGTATGCGATGATGGATTATTCAATACTGGAGCGTATGCGACCTCGACCGCAGGCCGTCACTGTCTTCCGGATTGCAGCGGATATGGGCCGTTCTGTGGTGATAATGTCATTCAGCCGATCTATAATGAAGAGTGTGATGATGGAAATAATATCGATAACGATCTTTGTTCCGCGATGTGTCAGATCGAACAGATCCCAACCTCTCCGGCCGCAGGCGGTTCCACTGGCGGAGGCAGCGGTCAAGGGGGATTCAACGCTGGATTTTTTCCGTTTCTCCAACAGACGAAAGTAACCATTCTTGGGAAGGGGTATCCGAGCACGGTCGTGAACATTCTGAAAGATGGGCAATCGCTCGGTACCGTGCAGACGGATTCAAACGCGGATTTTTCTTATGATGCAGGAAATCTCAGTCCCGGCCCGACCACATTCGGTTTTTGGTCCGTTGATGCGCGCGGTATCCGTTCCATCACGTTCACGACAACATTCCAAGTGACTCAGAACGCGGTGACGACCGTGTCGAACGTCTATCTCCCGCCAACCTTGGACCTGAAAACGAACAAGGTCAAACTCGGTGAGATGCTAGACGCATTCGGATCGTCCGCTCCGAACGCGAAGGTAACGCTCTTTGTGAACAAAGAACAGACCTTGCGCATCACCGCGACAACGACCTCAGCGGGCACTTGGGATGCATCGTTTAGGACCGACGGCCTTGTCGATGAGACATTCAATACCGTGAAAGCGATGTTCGAGACTACCGGCCAGGGCGCGCCAGTGAAAAGCGGTTTCAGTCAGCTCGTGAGTTTCTATATCGGGAACCGCGACGTGAAGGTTCCCGGGTCTGCGGACCTTAATGGGGACGGGAAGGTCAATCTCGTGGATTTCTCCATCCTTCTTTTCAACTGGGGCAAGTCCGGGACGATCGCGGATATCAACCAGGACGGGACTGTGAATCTGACGGACCTATCCATCATGCTCTTCAATTGGACAGGGTGACATCCACCCCTGAAATCGATATGTCGTATGATATGATGAAGCATATGTCCCGAGCTCTTGGCATCGCATTGACCGGTTTATTTCTATTGCCCACTACTGCGAGCGCCGTCGAACTTTCTCTCGATCCAGCGACGGGAGCGTACGGGCCGGGGGAGACGTTCATGACGACGATCCGGCTTGATCCGACGTCGCAGGATGAATGCATCAACGCGGTCGATCTTTCTATCGCGTTCCCTCGCGATACTATCAAGATCTCGGCGATCACCACTGGCGAATCGATCCTCTCACTTTGGGCACAGGAGCCGCAGTTCTCGCAGGAAGGCGGGACCATCCATATCATTGGCGGTATTCCTGGGGGATACTGTGGCCGCGTGATGGGAGACCCTGGACGCACCGATATCGTAGCGAAGATAGTGTGGAGCATACCTGGATTCCAGATCGGGACCTCGACCCCGATCGGGACGACAACCGTTCCCATCCATTTCACGAACGACTCAAAGGTCCTTCTCAACGATGGTCGGGGCAGCGAAGCACCGCTCTCGTTCACAAATGCGTCATACACGCGGATCCCTGAAGCGCGCACTCTCTCGAGTGCGTGGCTCGATGAGATCAAGAACGATACGTCCCCACCAGAGCCGTTCACGGCGCAGATCGTCCGGGATCCGAACATGTACCAAGGGAAATATGTGCTCGTTTGGGGGACAGTGGATAAACAAAGCGGGATCTCCCATTTCGAGGTGACGGAAGAGGACCCCGGCGCTCTGGGGTATGTGCGCGGGAAGCATACGCCCGCGGTCGCCGTGCGCGCGACCAGCCCACACGTGTTGGTCGATCAAGAGTTGAAGAGCCGCATAACTGTCCGTGCATATGATGAAGCGGGGAACAGGAGAGATGCCGTGATCGAGCGGGGTGCGAAGGCCTACGATCGAGCGATCGCGATCAACGCATACGCCGACCCAGTGCTCATCGTTGTCGGGCTAACCATTCTTGCCGGAGTGTTCGTTTGGACGCTTATCTTGAAACGGCGACGTATCTCCAATGGATCGAATGATCCACCCTTCTCCGATGAAGCGATCCCTTGATCTTGTTCATGAACTTCCGTGATCTCATCGCTCTTTTGTTCCTCATCCTCCCGACGGTCGCTTTCGGAAGCGAGACCTCGCTGTACCTTTCTCCGGTGACCGGCGTGTACGATACCAATACGGTTTTCCAAGTACGGGTGCTCGTCGATACTGGGGTGGATAAGATCAACGCGGTCGAAGGAACGCTCACCTTTGATCCGAAGGAACTGCAGGTGGACCGGATCGAATACGACCATTCTATTCTCCCTTCCTGGACGCTCCAACCGAGATATGACAACGACAAGGGTGAGATCGTATTCGCTGGTCTCACAAGCACGTCTTCGTTCTCTGGCGATCGCGGAGAAGTGATCTCGCTCTATCTTCGGGGGGCCCGTTCGACCGAGACGCGACTGAATTTCCAGAGTGGCTCCGCGGTGCTCGCCGGCGACGGCACAGGGACGAATGTCCTTGCGGTAATGAAGAGCGGGGTGTACTCGTTCGTGCCGAAAGAGAACGTCCCGGAGCTCCCCCAACAGCCGGCGACGAATTCAGGCGGGGAAGTGCTCGGGGCGGCAATCGTCAAGCTTGCTTCACCGACGGACCCGGACGAGTCCGCCTGGTACAACAAGAACAGTGCGGATTTTGTGTGGCAGAATCCACCGGCCACGATCCGCGTCCGGCTATCGCTCACAAAAACCCCTGCCGTCCCTGCGGGAGGAAAGGAATTCGAGCCGCCGATCGAGAAGCGTACTGTCTCCGACATCGATGACGGCATCTCGTATTTCCATGTCACTAAAGACCTGAATGATGGATCATCGGAGAGCGAAACATACAAACTGCAGATCGACACGAAGCCTCCGAGTGTGTTTGATCTCAAAGAGGATCAACGTGTTCCGGAAGATCCACGAGTAAGTTTTACTATCACCGCGACCGACACGCTCTCTGGGATCGAGCGCATCGAATTCTCGCTCGATGGAGGGACGCCGAATCCGTGGAAGGATATCGCTTCGAGGAAATACGAATTCTCCGTCGGGATTCCGGGGAGGCACAAGTTGCGCGCGGTCGCGTACGACCGAGCGGGGAATACACTCGAGGAGTCCGCGGAATTCACCGTCGAACCGCTCGCCGCTCCCAAGATCGAACTATCCGCGCCCTCGTTCAAGGAGAACGAGTCGATCTCGCTTACGGCGAGCGGCGTTCCCGGATCGACCCTCACGCTTACCTTGACGTCTCCCGAGCTTCCAGATCCGATATCGGAATCGGGAACGATCGGGACCGATGGGAAGATCGCTCTGGTCGGCTCGCACAAACTTCAACCCGGAAGATATCAGGTGGTCGCCTTGCTCTCCGACGCACGCGGAGCACAGTCGCTCCCCACCCAGCCAATCGAGTTCACCGTCAACCCGACCATCATGGGGATGATCAAGCGCCATCCGATGGTCCCGGTCGCGGTTGGTGGACTCATCTTCCTTCTCCTCGCGTCATGGTTCATCATCCGAAAGATCCGTTCTAGCCACCAGGAAGAGCAGCTTCCTAAAACTATGGCGCGTCCGAATGAGGTTGTAAAACAGGAACATCTCCCGACGACGCAACACCCTTCCCGAGAGCCGATAACCACAGTATCAGCCCCGACTTCCGAGGCGCATCATATGCCGAAGATGGAAAAAGGAGTCATCGATCTCAGGGGATAGCATTGCGCCATACGTCCTTCTGAGACACCCCTTCCCCCCTGCACCGAGTGGCGGCGAGCAACATCAGCTTACTGGTTAATGATTGAAAGCAGATACCGCACATCTCCCCAATCAATCTTACCGTCTCCGTTGAGATCGTATCTCGGGTCATAGGTCCTGAACGTTTCGAGATAGAGCACACTTGCGTCCATCAATGACAGTTCGTTGTCACCATTGATGTCCGGCGACGGGTGCGCGTCGTCAGATATGAACAGTCGCAATTTTCTTGATCGCGAGCTTGCGATATTCGTTCCGATGCCGTCGTCCGCGAGCAGCTCCATGTCATTTGCTCTGACCTCTGCGACACCTGGGGCAGCTGCGCGCAGTTTCATCGAGAATATCTTGCCTCTCCCCGTGTATCCATTGTCGTGTGTGAACCCTCCAGAGAAATGTATGTAGCCTCCGTCTTGAGATGCACCTGGAGGATCCGCCCATAATTCGACTATCGATGCGTCGGACGAAGTTTGGTCGACGGTGATCTTGTCATTCGGGAAGAGGATCGTGCCCCCGACGGCATTGACGGGGCTCTTGGTATCGACCAGAACGGATATGTCCCGCGATTCTCCGACTTTCATGAACGGCGTTCCGGAAACGTCGAAGACATATCCGCTTGCACCAAGATCGGTTCCCCCGCTGACGAAGAACAAGAAAAGCACGGGTGCCCCGAGGATGATCTTGTGTCGATGCTTTTGCAAAATATTGACGACCATAATGCGAATATTGTATCGCAGAAAGCCAAAAAACAGAAAAGTCGTTTTTGATCTGTCAAATACTGAAAATAGCCCTTAGTTAAGCCATATAATGATAAAAAGTTTTCCCCAGTTTTGTTTGGAAATGGCTCAGTTAAGCGCTACAATTGATGCAGTCAGATGAAACCGAGGTACGACAGGAGATATGCGCTCGCCGCCTTTTCCTATAGGGGTGTTTTTCTGCGTCGCCGCTCGCCGTTTTCCCGCTTCGTTACTTCACTTTTGATACTTTCGTTCCTCATTTCTTCCGTTCCTGAAAGCGTGGTCTTCGCTCAGACCTCGAACTTCACCAAGCAGGTGAACTATCAAGGAAAACTCACCAACGCGTCGAACGTCGCGGTCGCTGATGGTACGTACAATTTCACCTTCCGCCTCTACGACGCCCTCTCCGGTGGGAACCTTCTCTGGACCGAGGCGCGTACCGGCGCGAACCGCGTTTCGGTATCGAATGGACTTTTCTCGGTGATGCTCGGGTCAGTCACCCCGCTTGCGATCTCCTTCAACCAGCCGTTATATCTTTCCGTCGAAGTGGGAGGCATCGGAGGCGCGCCGACGTGGGACGGAGAGATGACACCGAGGAAACCTCTGGGCGCGGTCCCCACCGCTCTCGAAGCGGAACGCTTGAACGGCCTCACGTCGCAGAGTTTCGTGCGCTCCGACTCCACCTCGACGATCGCGACCTCCTCGACGCAGACCGCGCTCACGATCGCGCAGCAAGGAAGCGGCAACATCCTCGACCTTGAGTCGAACGGATCCTCTCGCCTTACCGTGCTCGCCAATGGATACGTCGGGGTCGGCACCTCATCTCCATACGCGAAGCTCTCCGTCGCCGGCGATATTCTCGCAGGAACGTTCATCGCCACCTCGACCAGCGCCTCGTCCTCGCTTCAGAACCTCTCCGTCTCCCAACTCGCTGTCGGGTCGCTCAATGGTTTCCTCAGCGCAGTGAACGGGTTCGTCCAGTCCACCTCTTCCATCTCACTCGCTAACGATACGGTCGGTTCACTCCCCGGGAACCGCGGCGGCACCGGCCTCTCCTCTGTGACCCAGGGCCAGCTTCTGATCGGCGCCGCAGGGAATACGTGGAGCCAGATCGCGACCTCTTCCTTGGGACTCTCGAGTAGCGATGTCTCTGAGGGTTCGAACCTCTACTTCACCAACGGCCGCTTCGACATCCGCTTCGCCCAGGATCTCTCCGCCACCTCGACCAGCGCCTTGCTCGAAGGAGCGAATCTCTACTTTACCGTCAACCGCGTCGCGAATGTGATCGCGGGAACGACGACCGACGCTTTGCGCGAGGGATCGACCAACCTCTATTTCACCGCGAACCGTTTCAACCAAAGTTTCGATCAGCGCCTCGCCGCCACCACCACCACCGCACTTGCCGAAGGCACCAACCTCTACTACACCGCCACCCGCGGCGCGCAGCTTCTCGCGGGGACCACCACCGATACGCTGCGTGAAGGCTCTACCAATCTCTACTGGACCAACGCGCGCTTCGACACCCGCTTCGCGCAAGGCCTCGCCGCCACCACCACCACCGCACTCGCGGAAGGCACGAATCAGTACTTCACCTCCCAGCGTGCCCGCGACGCCATCTCGGGCTCCGGCCTCCTCGTCTCCACCACGAGTGCGAACACCTGGACGAATCTCCAGAGTTTCACGAATGGCGTGATCGCGCTCTCCTCCTCCACGATCCAGAACCTCAACTCCGCTTCCTCCACCATCACCACCGCCCTCATCGGCAGTGCCACCTCCTCCAACTTCTTCTCCAGCGCACTCTCTGCCACCTTGGGCAATCTCACCTCGCTCTTCTTCGGG
>DKBN01000004.1 GCA_002451235.1 Patescibacteria group bacterium UBA6899 | reverse complement strand
GTTCGTTGTCGTACGACAACGAACTTGGTATAAACCGCCGAACGCCCTTTGCTATCGTATCCCAAAATGTTTCTTGTATTCGGAATCCTTGGAAAGGCGCGCATGGTCCATATACAAGGTTCTCATCGATATTGTCGGGTCCCTTCTAAGCACATCAACAAGCAATGGTGAGTCGTACGGAAAGACCCAGACGCTTTTTTGGATCTGAAGAAAGCCTGCCTTTTCGAGTACATGCCGGAGTGAATTCCTGAACGAGCGCTCCGTCTCTGGAAAATCATAGGAAATGATCCTCCAAGAACCATCCCATCGCCCCGGATACTTTTCCCGCCCCGCATGCTGCTGGTATACCATGGAGAGTGCGCGCTTCCCCTCCTCGGTGGCGAAAAATACAGTTTTCCCATTTCTTCTCTTGTGGCCTGCATATCCGCATCGCTCGAGCCTTTCGAGTGCCAATTTGTTCTCGTATCGTTCTTTCGCTCGTGCGAAAGCGTTCTGCGAAAGCAAGCGAGCGCTTCGACCTGAAATGAGTGAGGCAACCAATAGATCGCCAACGGAGATCTCTTCAAGGATCCGGAAATATCGTGAATCCCTACGAAACCGCGGCGCAGAAGAACGTCTTTTCTGTGTCATAAGAGGATGATACCAAGTTCGTTGTCGTACGACAACGAACTTGGTATAGGTATGTCGGCTGGTCGCACTCAAGGAACGAATATGCGGGGGGTGCAGACCCCCATCATGCGAGGGGTGCACGCCCGGTGCGTTTACACGTAAATGACACCCTCCCCTTCGTTGGAAAGCAGATCAGCCCTCGGCCTCTCCTCATATCGAAGCACGTGCCCGGGGATGTCATTGAGGAACTCGCTTGGCACATTCACGAGGCGGTTGCCGAAGATGGTGCGAAAGGATGCGTATGAAAGGTAGACCTTCTTCGCCGCACGTGTGATCGCGACATAAAAGAGGCGGCGCTCCTCCTCTCGCTCCGAGAGATCCTTACTTTCGTCCTGTGAACGACGCGACGGAAACAGGTCCTGCTCAAGGCCGGTAATGAAAACGTATGGAAACTCGAGCCCCTTCGCGGCATGCACTGTCATGAGTCGTACCCCCTCTTTTACGCCACGGTCAATCTCGTCCTGGTCTCCCTCCAGGGCAGCATCGGAAAGGAGCTGTGTCACTCCCTCCTTTCCACCGATGTGGTCGTAGCGCATCGCCAGTGTAACGAGTTCTTCCATGTTGAGGAGACGTTCCCGCTCATCGTCGTCCCCTCTCGCATAGAAGTCCGCAAGCCCGCTCTCCTTCATTGCGAAGCGCACCGTTTCAGAGACACTATGTTCCCCTGCGTACGCATGGATGCGCGAAAGTAGGAAGAAGTACTCCCCAACCTTCTTCTTCGCTGTTGCGGGAAGTTCGCCGCGCTTCCCAGTGAGCACACGCTCGACGGTGACCTTGCCGATTCCACGGGTCGGCGTGTTGATAGAGCGCACGATATCGAGAAAGGAGGATGGGTCCATTGCTGCACGAAGGTATGCGACGAGGTCCTTCACCTCCTTGCGCTCGAAGAACCTCGTCCCTAGCACCTGATACGGGATATCACGGTAGAGAAGTGCTTCCTCAAGGACACGCGATTGGAAGTTCGTGCGATAGAGGATCGCAATCTCCTCCGGTCGCACTGCGCCTCCGACGAGCGAGCGGACCGTCTCGCCGACGAACCGCGCCTCGTCGTTCTCGTCATACGCCTCGAAGAGCGAGATGGGCTCCCCGGTGTCGTTGTTGGTGAAGAGGCGTTTTGGTTTGCGCATCGTGTTCTTTTCGATGACCGCATTCGCCACTTCAAGGATGAGTTTACTGGATCGGTAGTTTTCCTCCAGGAGGACGACCCTCGCGTCGGGATAATCCTCCTCGAACGATAAAATGTTCTCGATCGTCGCCCCGCGCCAGCTGTAGATGTTCTGGTCACTGTCGCCGACGACACAGAGGTTGTGATGTTTTTGAGAAAGCAGGCGTACGAGCTCGTATTGGATCTCGTTAGTATCCTGGTACTCGTCGACATGGATATATGTCCATTGTGTGTGGAAATACTCGAGTGCTTCCCTTGACTCGCGAAGCAGTCGGACAGAAAGAAGAAGAAGGTCATCGAAGTCGAGTCCATGCGATTCGTGGAGGAGGTGTTCGTATTCTCGATAGATCCGCGAGAGTGTCTCGACAAGATAGCGGTTATGGGAGATGCTCTCGAGTTTCTCCTCGGGATCTCCCGAAGACTTCACGCGGCTCACGAGAGAGAGCATACGAGAAGGCTCGAATTGTTTCGTATCGATCCCCTCCGTTCGCATTGCGCGTTTCAGGAGCGAGAGGGCATCTTCTCGGTCGAGGATATGGAAGGTTTTTGGGACCCCGATGGACTCGCCACGCTCGCGTAAGAGATAGACACCGAGTCCGTGGAAGGTCCCAATCCATGGGGCCCCCACTGTCCTTCGCCATGGGGTCGAATATCGTGCTGTCACCCCCCCAAGGAGGGTTGCGACCCGCTCGCGCATCTCCCGCGCAGCCTTGTTTGTGAATGTGATCGCAAGGATCTCTTCCTGTCGAACCCCCCTCTCCTCAACGAGGTGGCCGATACGGTGTACCAAGGTCTTGGTTTTCCCCGCTCCGGCACCAGCGACGATCAAAAGCGGCCCCTCCGTGGCAGTGACCGCCTCTCGTTGCCGCTCATTGAGTCCATTGAGCCACTTTTGCATTAGGCTATATCCTAGCACTTTTTGGCAATAGTACCGAAAGTAACAAAATATGGCTTTAAATATGAATACTATCGATAAACTGGCACAGAAGAACAAGATGTACACATATGGCTAAACGAAGCCGATTTTTACCGCTACTAGCGAGGTGTGCCATGAAAATACCTTTTATTAGAGCCATATTTCTCCTATACTCCAACCTTGCTACCCACCCCTCAAATTCATTGACGCATCCTGGGGGAGCGATATACTTTTTTCATACGGTCGCGGGTGAGGGGCGGCAGCTCAGGAGGTCGAGGTCCTCCGGTTGAATGGGAGCACAGCAGCGCGAGGCGCACAGGGAATGATACTCTTTTTATTGCTTCATATCGGCAGAGCCGTCTCAGGGGCGCTCCGCCTCCCATATCGTTTTTCGTCTCAAAACGTGTTTTCAATGCGAGCTCTTGCGTGGTACGGATTCGCTTTTTTGGTAGTTCCGGTCACTGTTGCCTATGCCGGATTCTTCTCCGTGATAGGCGAGATGTTCTCGAAAGCCCCTCTTCCCCAACAAAAGACCATCAATTCCCAGAATGTGGCGCTTCTTCAAGCCCCACTTTCGCCGAAGGGCGAAGGAGGGATCGGCGGCGCGGACGTCCCGGTCGTTGGCGGCACAGCGCTATTGGCCGATGCGGGCCCGAACGGTGGTCTTCCAGAAGTCGATGAGCCAGGCGTAGACCACGGTGCGATCAGTCTCTATGAGGTGCGCCCAGGCGATACCCTGGCCTCTATCGCGAGCCTTTTTGGTGTTTCCGTCAACACCATCCTTTGGGCGAACAATCTCTCTCGTGGGACGAAGATCACCATTGGGCAGACCCTCGTCATCCTCCCGGTTTCGGGCGTGCAGCATATCGTGAAGGCCGGAGATACCATATCTTCCATCGCGAAGAAATATAAGGGAGATCCGGAAGAGATCAGCATATACAATGGTTTGGACGAGGACGCGAAGCTCATGGTCGGGCAGACGATCATCATTCCCGATGGAGAGATTGCCCCCGTTCCCACGGCTACGCGCCCTGCAACGTCGAAACTCCGCGGAGCAGGAGGGCCGCCATTGGTGGGGTATTACATCGCCCCTCTCTCGAACTATCGGAAGACACAGGGGCTCCATGGTTATAACGGCATCGATCTTGCGGCATACTACGGTGCTCCAGTGATGGCCGCAGCAGACGGAGACGTCATCGTCGCGCGGCAAGGCGGATACAACGGCGGATACGGAAGCTATGTGGTCATACGCCACGACAATGGAACACAGACTCTTTATGGGCATCTTTCGCAAGTGAAGGTCTCGGTCGGACAGCGCGTCTCGCAAGGGTTTGTGATCGGAAGCGAGGGAAGCACTGGGCGCTCGACGGGTCCGCATCTTCACTTCGAGGTGCGCGGTGCTCAGAATCCGTTCTGATTATTGCGCGCTACCCACTCCTCCCCTGAACAATTCCCTCGTCGTATCATGAGTACGACCCGGGGATACGTTCTCTCTCCGGGACTTCGCATCGCATAAAAAATATGAGGGGATTCTGTCGTGTTCTAAATTGAGTAACACCCCAATTGGAAAATCCTGCTTTCATTCGGTCGGGAGATCACTTTGCTATACTGTTTCTATGGGGACGCTACCGTTCGATAATCGGAAAGTAGGGCTGACAAAAAAGGAATTGGCATATTTCCGCCCACTCACGACACCTTGGAAGATCCAAGACACGATCGATCTCCTTCGGCCGAACTACGAGAAGAATGGCCCGACACTGAAATCAGTGCGTGAGATACTTAAGGATCCGCAGGTGCAGTGCGTCGAGGGAGCGCTTCTTGCCGCCTGCGCGCTTTGGATCTTAGGCCGGGCCCCCTTAGTGGTTGACCTGCGCGCCACAAAGGATTCTGATCACGTTTTCGCGGTCTTTCGCGAAGGAGCATATTGGGGAGCGATATCTAAATCGAATCATGCTATGCTTCGTTGGCGTGATCCTGTCTTTTGTTCTGTCCGCGAGCTGGTCACTTCGTATTTCCATGAATATATCAACACAAAAGGCGAGAAGACCCTCCGCTCGCATTCGAGACCATTCGATCTCTCGCGGGTCGACCCGAGGCTCTGGGTCACGGGCGGGCGCGAGTGCTGGGACATTGGCGCTATCCTTGACGACCTCCCGCACGCGCCGCTTTTCCCTGCCTCACATGTCAAGACGCTCCGCCCCCTCGATCCGTTCGCGAAGAGAATCAGTGATATCGCGGAGCTCCGCTAGGAGAAGACTTTCTTCGGACGATATTGGAGCGCCTCAAGCAGATGCTCTTCGGCGATCTCTTTCGATCCGGCAAGGTCGGAGATGGTGCGCGCGAGCTTGAGTGTGCGGTGATAGGCGCGAGCGGAGAGATCGAGCTTCTTTGCACTCGCATTGAAGAGATCGAGTGTCGCCTGCGCCAGTCGGATCGTCCGATCGATGTCCTTCACTCCCATATGCGCGTTCAATCTCGTCTCGGGGCCAGTGCGCTCTTTCTGTCTTGCCCGTGCGGCGACGATCCGTCTCTGTGCCTCGAGGAGAGGAGCGGTGTCAGTTCTCATGCCGGGAGAGAGCGCCTCATGCTCCATCCGCGGCACTTCGATCCACATATCGATACGGTCGATGATGGGACCGGAGATCTTCCTTCGGTAGCGTGCGATCGCTGCCGGCACACACACACAAGTGCGTCTCGCGTCCCCGTAGTACCCGCAGGGGCACGGATTCATTGCCGCGACCAAGATGAAGCGCGCGGGGAATCTCTCCGATCCGCGAGCGCGCGAGATCTGGACCACACCCTCTTCGAGTGGTTGACGCAGGGATTCGATCACGCGCTTATCGAACTCCGGGAACTCATCGAGGAAAAGGACCCCGCGGTGCGCGAGCGTTACCTCCCCGGGCTTGGGAACCGCTCCGCCCCCGACGACGGAGACGTGGGAGGCGGTGTGGTGCGGCGAACGGAAAGGTGCACGAGTGATCGGGTGCTCGAGGTCGGAGGCGATGGAATGGATCGCGGTCACCTCGAGCATCTCTTCGTGTGAGAGCGGAGGCATCAAGGAGCGAAGTGCTTTCGCGAGGAGCGTCTTTCCCGTCCCAGGCGGGCCCCACAGCGCGACGTTATGTCCTCCGGCAGCAGCGATCTCAAGCGCGCGTTTCGCGATCTCCTGTCCTCGGATCTGAGCGAATTCATCGAGCGCCTCTTCGTCCGGTCCGAGTTCGATCGATGTTTGGGGGAGCGGTAAGATGGGTTCCTTCCGCTCCAGGTGAGCGACAAGCCCTCCGAGAGACTCGATCGGAAAGACAGATAGCCCCGAAACCAGCGCCGCTTCCTCGGCGTTCTCTTTTGGAACGAAGAGCTCGGCGTATCCATGCGCTAATGCCGCAAGCGCGACCCCGAGGATGCCACGCACCTTCCTTACGCTGCCATCGAGCGCGAGTTCGCCGACGAAGAGCTTCCCTATTGGGTCGAATGAAACGTTCTGGGTCGCGAGGAGGTATGCGAGCGCGATCGGAAGGTCGAATGATGGACCCTCTTTTTTGATGTTCGCGGGAGCAAGAGAGACCGTGATCTTTTGGTTATGCTGTTTCGGCGGTTTCCACCCCGAATTCTTGATCGCCGCAGAGACGCGATCACGCGATTCCTCGACCGCCTTGTCAGGGAGTCCGACGACGGTGAACTGATGGAGTCCTTTGGTGAGATCGGTCTCGACGGTGATAATGGAGGATTCGATGAGACCCGGTTGGGCGCTCCAAAGTTTGGCGAACGCCATAGTTACATTGCGTACTCTCTCTTGGTGCGAGCAGCTGGGAACGCCTCAAGGCGCTCGACCTCGATCGGTTTTCCAGATTTCTCGCAGATGCCGTATGTTCCGTTCCCGATCCGATTCAGCGCCTCCTCGACCTCGATGAGTTGTTTCTCAAGCTCAACCTCGATCGCGGTACGCTCGCCGTATTCTTCGAGCCCCCCAGCTACCTCTTCGGTATCCGAAGGCGCGATATCGATCTCTCCTCGGTTCGGTTCCCAATCCTCTGGGCGTTTCGACGAGGTCTTTCCTACACGGGAAAGTTCCTCCAGGAGGAGTGATCTCTCATCCAACAGCTTCTTCCGGAAATGCTCGAGGTCGAGGGTCATATGTTCCCATGATACCAATCAAAGGGACGGAGGCAATGCAGCTGATCATTTGATCCCTCCTGAGCGCAATCCGTCAAGGACTGCCGAGAATGCGAGCGGATTCGATGCGATCACGACCGTGTTCCGCGTCGGGAACCCGTAGAGAAAGACGATATCGCCCGCCTTACTACGCGCGGTCCGCACGTCAGTCTGGGAGATGTAGGCGTCCCCGAAAGGAAGATTGGCATATTGCCGTAAGACCTCTTTGGGAGTGCGCGGTTCGAGGATGGGGAGCAGGTCCTCGACGAGCGATTGTTCCCACCTAAGCATGGAGGCGAGCGCTGTCGGGAAGGAGCCGACGGAAAGTACGAGATATCCGGAGGTATTGCTATAGAGTCCGAAATGGTAGGGGTGGTCCTTATCAGTGATCGCCGAAGGGGCGCGTGGCGCGACGAACGCAAGCAACTCCGAGATCTGGGTATCGCTGCTCTTCCCGACGAAATGGATCTCGCGGAGGAGCCCTTGATGCTCAGCAGGTTTTCCCATGGCGATGATAAGATCCGCAGCGAGTTGTGCCTTTGATCCCCCCGAGATATCGATCGTTTCTGTGTCTCCGACCGTGACCGCATTGGGGCGGGTGCTTGTTGCGGAGAGATCGATCGTTTCACTCGACTCTCTCTGCCCGACCCCGAAGAATGTATACGCAGCGATGCCGAAGAGCACGAGGAAGAGCGCTCCTGCGATGGCAATGGCGCGGAAGAGCATCGAATGATCTTCCCCCGACGGTATCGCTGCCTCCCGGTGCTTCTGCTCCGCGACAATGATATCGGTCTTGGTGAGATCGCGGTGCTTCATCATCTCGTCGACATCGCCGCGATAGGTCCTCAGCGGCGCGACCTTTCCACCGCCGGGATGGTCGGGTTTCTTCGGGACGTCCGCTTCTTGAGGAGCGTCGTATTCGATCTCTTTCATGGATCAGGACGCGGGAGGGGCGGTGTGCGGTTTGATGAAATTCGGGTCCGCGCGTTTGATGGAGAGGTTGATCCGGTCCTTCTCGTCGATCTCCTTGATGACGACCGGGACTTTTGTGCCGACCGAAAGATAGTCTCCGACCTTTCCCACGCGGAACGCCGCGATCTCCGAAACGTGCACGAGTCCTTCTGCGTTCCTCCCAATTTTCACAAATGCGCCGAACTCAAGCAAGCGGGTGACCTCGCCCTCGAAGCGCTCTCCCGCCTTGTATTCGTGCGTCATCTCGGCGATGATGTCGCGCGCTTTCTCTGCCGCGCCGTTCTTTCCGGTAATGTAGACCGTACCATCATCTTCGATCTCGATCTCCGCTCCTGTGTCCTCGCGGATGCTGTTGATGGTCTTCCCGCCGGGGCCGATGACGAGCCCGATCTGGTCCTGCTTGATGGTGATGGTGAGGATCTTCGGGGCGTAGGGGGAGATATCCGGCCGCGGCGAAGCGATCGCCTTCTTCAGGGTCTCGAGAATGGTGAGCCGCGCGAGCCGCGCCTTTTCGAACGCTTCCTTGAGGATGGTGAGCGAGATGCCGTCGACCTTCACATCCATTTGGATCGCGGTCACGCCGTTCCTTGTCCCCGCCACCTTGAAATCCATATCACCGTGATGATCTTCCGGTCCTTGGATGTCGGTGAGTACCTTATACTTTCCGCTCTTTGCGTCGAGCATGAGGCCCGAGGCTATCCCCGCGACCGGCTCCTTGATGGGAACGCCGCCGTCCATGAGAGCGAGGCTCGAGCCGCAGACCGAGCCCATCGAGGTCGAGCCATTCGAAGAGAATGCTTCGGAGACGATGCGGATCGTGTACGGGAACACTTCTTTCGGAGGGATGATGTTGCGGAGCGCTTTTTCGGCCAAGGCACCGTGCCCTACCATGCGGCGATTCGTACCCCCGACGCGCCCCACCTCTCCGGAAGAGAATGGGGGGAAGTTGTAGTGGTGCATGAAGCGTTTCTTTTCCTGTACTTCCATTCCCTCGATCATTTGTGCGTCGCGTGGACCGCCGAGAGTGAGAACGGAGAGGATGTGTGTCTGTCCGCGATAGAAGATCCCCGTGCCATGGAGGACTGGAGAGACCCCACCCGCCTGCGCGAAGAGGGGACGCACTTGGTCGAAAGTACGCCCATCGGGGCGGCGGTTCTTCTCGATCGCTTCGTGATGGATCATATCGTTCACCGCGTCCTCGAAATATCTGTCTGCGAGCGCCTCATCCATCTCCTCCTGTTTCGCGACTTCCTCCATCCATATATCCTTGAGTGCATATTCCTTCACTCGCCCTGCGCCGGTGAAGAGCGCCTCCTCGAGCTTCGGTTCGACGACCCTCTTGAAGAGCGCCCTGATTTCGTCTCCAATCTCCGGAAACATGATCTCACGCTTCTTCTTTCCGAGTTTTGCGACGATCTCCGCCTGGAATTTCTGCAAAGTCTCGATATGCTTTACCGCGAATGCGAGTCCTTCGTTCACGACCTCGTCAGGGATCTCATGTCCTTCCATTTCGACCATGTTCACGTGCCCGTCCTTGCCGCACACCACAAGCTCACACTCCGCTGCCACGATCTCCCCCTCTTCATCGCGGACGAATTCCGGCATCACACTCCACACGCCATCACGGCGCACGACGCGCACGCCCGAGACAGGCCCTCCCCACGGGATCTTCGAGGTCGCGAGGGCCAAGGATGCCGCATTCACTGCCAGAACATCCGGCTCATCCTTTTCGAGTGAGAGAACGGTGATGATCACCTGGACCTCGTTGCGCATACGCGAGTCGAATAAGGGACGAATAGTGCGATCGACGATGCGGCCCGAAAGGATCGCCTCATCGGATGGTCGTCCTTCGCGCCGGATGAAACGGCTTCCCAGGATCTGTCCCGCGGCATAGAAGCGCTCTTCATACTCGACAGAGAGCGGAAAGTAATCGATACCCGTCTTCTCGTTCTTCGACATCACCACGGTCGCGAGAACAGCGGTGTTCCCGTACCGCACGATCACCGACCCGTGCGCCTGCTCAGCGATATCGGTGAATTCCGCTACCAATGGCTTTCCGCCGATCTCGACGGAATACGTCTCTTTTTTCATGATGCTCACTCTTAGTGGCATCCGGATTCTCGCATTGAAGTACCTTCAATCCGATGATCCGAAGACCACGCGAATAATAGCCATACTATAGAGTATCACTCTTCGCGGTGCAAACCTACCCTGGTCATAGCCCCACATATACCAAGTTCGTTGTCGAACGACAACAAACTTGGTATAGCATTATTGGGTTATGTACGGTTGGATTTCCCATTTCCCAATGAATATTGAAAAAATCGAGATAACCTTCCGCGACAATCCTGGAGCGAATAACATAGAGTACCGGGGATCCCCGGCTTCATTGTGTCATCAGGTTAATAGGTACGTTTGGGATCAGAGTGTGACTGCCTTCCGGGACGAGTGCTCATCTGTGCCACGCTCTTGGCGAGGCCGGCCGCGGGGAGCTCCGCGGTAGCCGATGAGGTAGGTCTTCGGGTCGGCCGAAAGATCGAAGAAATCATCTGCCGCCTCCTTCAACTTCTGCGCTGCCGATTGACCGAACGCGACCACTTCCACCTGGACGCCATGATGGCGCTGGAGGAATTCGACGAGGGGGACGAAATCTCCATCGCCGGAGCAGAGTACGATGGCGTCGAGCTTCGGTGCCATGGTGATAGCATCGACCGCGAGCCCGACATCCCAGTCCGCCTTTTTCGCTCCACTTGAGAACTCCTGGAGTTCTTTCACACGATTCTCGATCCCGATCTTCTCGAGGGCATCGAAGAATGACTGTTCCACACCCTCTTTCGTGGAGATGACGTACGCCATTGCGCGGATGAGTTTGCGCCCCCCGACCGCATCGCGGATGATGTTCGCGAAATTGACCCGTGCATTTGCGTAAAGGTTCTTCGCGCTATGATAAAAGTTCTGTGTGTCGATGAATACGCCAACGCGCTGATCGACATGTTTTATGACTCCCATAAAAAATGAAAACGTTTGATGAAAACTGATAATGACTGGTGTCGGTCTTCCTCACCCCATATAACCACTGAACGACCAAAAAGTCATTTACTGGATACAATGGGACGAAAAATATCTTTGATCCTGGTCCTATGATCAGGAAATAAAGGATCAAGATGAATCACGGGGAGCAAAGATAGCGTGTATTGGAGCCGCTTGAAGATTAGTGCGACAAGACCTGTGACGCGTGCGACAAAGCAGATCGTCTCATCTTTGATTTACTTGATGCCGAGCTTCTTGACGAGCTTGTTATACGACCCCTCATCCTTCTTTTTGAGATACTTTAAGTGCGCGCGGCGGTCGGATACCATCTTGAGGAGCCCTCGGCGTGAGTGATTATCCTTCTTGTTCCCTTGGAGATGGCGCGCCAACTCATTGATCTTCTGGCTCAAGACCGCGATCTGAACCTCTGGAGAACCAGTGTCCTTGTCGTGGCGGCGGCTCTTGGAGATGACGATATCCTTTTTCTTCTTGGTAAGCATGGGGCACACTCTAGCACAGAATCATAATAATGCAAGACTTATTGTATGGTTGGAAAAAGCTGGCTCTCGTCTTCCGCTTTTACATCCCTTATACCCATACCCTCGAGAATTGCCGCCTCTTTTCCAAAGTCCACCCCCTCCGCGCCGGGGACGCTGATGATCCCATTCGCTAATTCTGGCGTGATCTCGTTCAATACTTCCGCGTATCCTCCCAAGAGATTACTCTTCCCTTCTTGGTACAATCTCGCGATGGCTTCATCAGGCGGGATCAGGAGTTCCTGCTGTCCGATCTCCGCTTGAATTCCCGGGGCAAGTTCCATGATGCGATCATTCATACGATCTCTAAATTATCGATCTCGAAGTCGGGGTCGTCCTGGTGCTTATGCTTGATCATGTTCGCGACGGACTCCGGGTCGTCCTCGAACGGGTCCATGCGAGGAAGACCGCCCCCGTTCTCAGGCTTTTCGAATATCGCCTCTTGATCCATTCCCTCACCCTCCATATAACTTATTGATACCGTTATCATACCACCCTTTCTTTCATCCATTCAACGATGCTTTGCACACACCCGGCATCGCTCGGAATATCCGTTCATATATAATGCGTTTATGGACCTCGATGAATGGAAACGCCGCTTCCTCGAATATACCGAGATCGAAAAGGGCCGCAGCGTGAAAACGGTCGAGAACTACGATCGATACCTCTCGCGTTTTTTGGAACATGCAAAAGCGAAGCAGCCAAGCGACATTACCTCCGAAAGGATCCGCGAATACCGGCTCTGGCTCAACCGACAGTATTCCACGCCGAAAGCGAAAGGTGTGATCGGCGGAACACTGAAGCGCAAGACCCAGAACTATTACCTCATCGCCTTGCGCGCCTTCCTCAAGTACCTGATGCGCCAAGAGATCAACGTTCTCTCTCCGGAAAAGATCGAACTTGCGAAAACCCCCGAACGCGAGCTCGATCTCATCTCTTCAGAGGACCTCTCTCGCCTTCTCTGTGCTCCTGAGGGGCAGTCACTAGTGGCGCTTCGCGATCGTGCGATCCTTGAACTCCTCTTCTCGACAGGGTTGCGTGTCTCGGAACTTGCGTCGCTTCCCCGCGATCTCGACCTCGCCCGCGATGAATTCACGGTACGCGGCAAGGGAGAGAAGGTCCGCATCGTATTCCTCTCCCTCCGTGCGAAGGAGGCGCTCGAGAAGTACCTCTCAAAGCGCGTCGATGTCGATCCCGCGCTTTTCATCCAGATCGGCCGTGGCGGCGAAGCGAAACTTGCGAAGAAGTCCGGGTCGCTTCGTCTTACGCCACGGTCCATCGAGCGTCTCGTGAAACACTACGCGATCAAAGCAGGGATCTCGAAGAAGGTGACGCCGCATGTCATCCGCCATAGTTTCGCGACCGACCTCCTCGAGAATGGCGCGGACATACGCTCGGTGCAAGCGTTGCTGGGACACGCGAATATCGCGACGACGCAGATCTATACGCACGTCACCGATGCACGGCTGCGCGAAGTGCACAAAAGATTCCACGGGGCGAAACGAAGATAATTATCCACAGAGTTACACGACGAACATCGATCCAACTATGCGCATCATTTCCTGGAACGTGAATGGACTCCGAGCGGTCGCGAAAAAAGGTTTCGTCGAGTGGGTGCGAGCGGAGTCGCCCGATGTTTTGTGTCTTCAAGAGACGAAGGCGGGCGTCGAACAGCTTCCAGATGATGTCCGATATCTCGGCGAGTACACGTCCGTCTTCTCCTCCTCGAAGGAGAAGAAGGGCTATAGCGGGGTCGCCATATATTTCAAGGCGGTGCCGAAGGATGTCCGTTATGGGATCGGCATCAAGCGCTTCGACGAAGAAGGGCGGACTGTCGTCTTGGAGTATGACGACCTCATGCTTTTGAACGTCTATTTCCCGAACGGGGGCGGCGGGCCGGAGCGCTTACGATATAAGCTCGACTTCTATGATGCATTCCTTGAGCACATCGAGACGTTACGGAGAACGAAACCGGTCATTTTCTGTGGTGACGTGAACACTGCACACGAGGAGATCGATCTCGCGCGGCCGAAGGAGAACGCGACGCATACCGGATTCCTTCCCGAGGAGCGCGCCTGGATAGACGAGGTCATTGCGCACGGTTATGTCGATGTGTTCCGTCACACATATCCCAGGAAGGAAGATGCCTATACCTATTGGGATATGAAGACGCAGGCCCGTGACCGCAATGTCGGTTGGCGCATCGACTATTTTTTCGTTTCTCAAGAGTACCTCCCGCGAGTGAAGGGTACGGGCATCATGGACCAGGTATACGGTTCCGACCACTGTCCGATATGGCTCGAGGTGAAATGAACTCGTTCTACAAAAAAGACCTTCACGGGTCTTTTTTCATTTCACACCATATTTCGCCCTGATCGCTTTGACCTCCTTCTCCTCTTCCCCCTCCTTCCGTTCCCTCCCCGCTTCGCCGAGCTTCCTTAGATCCTCATCAGGCATCGCCGCCAACTCCTCTGCGCGCCCCTCGAGGAATTCTTTCGTGTTGTTCTCTGGAACGTCGAGCACTTCTTCGAAGAGGGCATGCAGGATCCAGCCGATGCGCGGTCCCGGCTTTTCGCCAGTGACCTCCATCACACCCGCGCCATCGATCTTGAGCATGCCGACCGATACAGGGGCGCGCATCGCCTCTTCTATCATCGATTGGTATTTGCGCAGGCGATACGGCGTCTCTTTGGGGCGACCCATGCCGATACGGTCGCAGGCACGGACGTTCATGAGGTCCCATACGAGTTCTGGCCCTACGTTCGCGACCAAGCGACGCACTGCCGAAAGCGTGATCTTATCGATGTCAGAGAAGAAGAGATGATAACGGACCAAGGTCGAGACTTCTTCGATGAATTGTTTCGGATAACGCAGTCGCTCAAGGATGCGTTTTGCGCGCTTCCCTCCGACGACATCGTGCCCATAGAACGTCCAATCATTCTTCTCATCTGACCATTGCCGCGTCTCCGGTTTCGAAACGTCATGAAGGACGGCCGCCATGCGCACATGCAAGGGCCATTCACGGTCTGCGGCATGCTGGAGCGCCCGCAGATTGTGTTCCCACACCTCATAGATATGGTCGCCGTTCTGCTCGCAGCCGATCCCCTCTTCAAGCTCGGGGACGATATATTTCAGTACCCCGAGTCGGTGCGCGAGCACGATCCCTTCCATGGGTCGTTTCGACAGAAGAAGTTTTGAGAATTCATCGCGGATCCTCTCTTGCGCGATGTGCGCGAGCAGCGCAGCGGAGACGCGGATACCGTCCATGGTCGCCTCCTCGATCGCGAAACCAAGTTCGGCAGACAGACGGATCGCCCGAAGCACGCGGAGTGCGTCCTCGCCAAAGCGTTCCTCAGGCCGTCCGACCGCTCGGATAAGTTCCCGGTCGATGTCCTCACTCCCACCATACGGGTCGGCGATCTCGTCGAGTGAGATGCTGTACGCGATCGCGTTCATTGTGAAGTCACGCCGCTCCAGATCCTCTTCGAGCTTAGTGACGAACTCAACCTTGTCGGGGCGGCGGAAGTCTGAGTATCCGCCCTCTTTCCGAAATGGAGTGACCTCGACGACCCGGAGCGATGCACGCGCCACATCATCCACTGGGATCTCTTCATTCACGACGCCGACAGTGCCGTATTCATTCTCATAGAAGGTCTTCGGGAAGAGCGCGATGATCTCGTTCGGTGTCGCGTCGGTGGTGATGTCCCAATCTTTCGGCGTCGCACCGATCATGAGGTTGCGCACACACCCGCCGACGAGGAACGCCTCGAATCCAGCTGCTTCTAAAACGTACGCGACCTGTGCGACCTCGCGCGGGACATCGAAGAGTCTTACCATGCGCGTATGATAGCAACTTTTTGATTTTCGGCGAGCGTGAAGGTATAGTGACCCACACACCGCTCCCGTAGTGAAATGGATATCACACCAGCCTTCGAAGCTGTTGTTGGGGGTTCGAATCCCTCCGGGAGCACCGATGAACAAGCGTATAAAACTACCAAGGAAATTGCTCTCCAGTACATACCGTAGAGCGATGTGGAAGAATGCCGAGGAAAAAATCGCCCTTCTCTCGGAGATCCTACCTATTACCAGGATCGAGGTCTTGGGGAGTTTCACCACAAAGAAACGACGCCCCGCTGATGTCGACTTTATCATCCTTCTTTCGGTGAAAGAGAAAGGGAAGAAAACCAAATGGGCGGTCGATATGGAGATCGTGCCGGATAATGCGTACGGAGAGGAGATTATCGCGGATGCCCGCAAGTGGATGAAACAAAAATACGGGACAAATAATTTTTATACGTTATCATTTCGGTTCGACAAATATCCGAAAGACAAATGATGGTTGCTTGACTCCCCTCCAATTTTTGGAAGTATACGTGCTAGGTCAACCCCTGGAGGCGCTGATGTCCAAAATCGTTCTTGTCATCGAAGATGATCCCCTCACTTGTGAACTGTATGGAGCTTTCTTCAAGCACCACGGAATCGATATCGTTGTCGTAAATACGCTCGCTGACGCGGTCGCCCAGATCTACGCGGACCGCGGCGGGGACATCGGTTGCATCCTTCTCGATGGGAATGTGCCGAAAACCGAAGACGGTCGCCCAGAAAGCACGGTGCCATTCGCACGTTCTCTGAGAGAAAATCCCCTCACTAAAGATATTCCGCTCATCGCGTGCTCAGCGCAAGGCGAGCGCATCAGAGAACTCAAAGAAACCGGATGCGTGGCGGCTTTTCTCAAAGATGGCAGCCAAAAGGTCATCGAGGAAGCTGTTCGGCGGATCCAGAAACAATAACAAGAGTGATCCAAGCGCCCCACACGCGGGCGCTTTCCTTTTTGGGGATGATTCGATACTATAGTCCAACACTGCGGGTATGGTTTAGTGGTAGAATGCGTCCTTGCCAAGGACGAGACGCGAGTTCGATTCTCGCTACCCGCACATCAACACAAAAAAGTGCCGTATGGCACTTTTTTGTGTTGACTTATCGAAGGTGTGTAGCACCGAGAGGATCGAACGCCGGAGCGATGTTTCGCGAGTACGCGAAACCGCGAGGCGGTGCCCAGGCCAAAGCAAGCGTCGGCGAGCAAAGTGCCGCGGGCGATCCTCCTAACCCGCACTAGTAGGAACGAATGAAATGAAATGCCCCCTTGGGGCATTTCATTTCTGAGTGACAACGTGTGGAAAGAGCGAAGCGACCGCCCCAGAGGTTCATTTATCTCAATAGACATCGCCATATTTGGTCTATTTTCCGAATGACGGAGCGTGGGCCAGCATCACTTACCCCCCCATTGAAATCATCCTAGCGCTGTATTCATACATATATACCCCGCCCTCCTCGACGGCGGACGAGAAAGGTATAACCTGGCTCACAAGACTTCAAGAAAGAACGCGGGGATTACCCCGCGTTGTGAAATGGCAAAAACTCGATCCGCTCAAATCCCCTTGCCCTCTCCTTGTGTACACATTTGCAAAAAAGTGCTCCCCCCGAATCGCTCTGGGGAACCACTCCTTATCCGACTCAAGCATCCTCTTGTATGGAATCTCGTCAAGCGGAAACCAATGGGGGACCATGTCAGCGGTTTCTACCGGTTCTCTCCCAGTCAGTTTAGTGCGAAAAACCACCACCAGAAAATCCGGCTCTCCCCGGGCATAAAAAGTGATGACCGCGATCTTTTCGAGTAATTCGGGGAACAATTCTATCCCCAACTCTTCCCTGCCCTCACGGACAAGGCACGCGACGCCATCTTCCCCGAGATCAACCTTCCCTCCAGGACCATTTAGGGTTCCTGATCCTATCTCTCCCCTCTTCTTTGTTCCAAGAAGGATCTCATTATTTCTTATCACGATTCCCAGCGTAGCTCGTTTCAATTCCGGTCTCCTTTCTCTCCACACACTATCTCACCAAGACAAAACGCAACAGAATTTAAAACTGTGGATAACTCTGTGAGTATGAGGGATAACAGACACAAATATAAAGGACATACCTAAAAGACATTATGTCCTATATTGTAGTTAAGCCATTTTCTCAAAAAAGAAATAAAACTACGCTATTTTGTTACGTAGGAACTATATATGATACATCTTGAGTTTCACGTGGAACAGAGTAGTATTCTAGCGATGAAGAAAAGGAATCCAAGCAATCAAAAGCACGAGATCGGAAAGCTCGGCGAAGATATTGCGGAAAGACACCTTGTGTCATCTGGACATAAAATAGAGGGAAGAAATTTTAGAAAACCATATGGAGAGATAGACATTATTTCCTCGAAGAACGGAATAACTTATTTTGTCGAGGTGAAGGCGGGGGAAATGGACCCTGTTACACGTGAAACAGGATATAGGCCAGAGGAACACGTTCATCCACAAAAGCTAAAAAGATTAGAGAGGATGGTTTCTACCTACATTGAACAATTCGATATCAAAGATTGGGAATTCTTAATATTAGCAATAGATATCGATAGAAAAGCAAAGCGAGCATATGTCCGTAAGATCAGTGAAGTACTATAATGTTTTATCAAGGACATTTGACTTTTTATTACCATTTAAGTATAATGCCCCAATGCCTGATCATAATCAGTTGGCGACCAGGGCAAAGGAAATCGTCGAGTTCTCTGCCTTGGAGAGCAAAGATAAGCAGATCCTTCTTGACCGCTTACCATACTGTGAGACGAATATTCTCGCGATGTTCGTCGAAGTGTGCGACCAGGACCCGTTTTCGATAGATGCCCTTGTGAAGAATCTCAAGAGAAAGCTTGATGCACAGGGAAATCTCTCGAAGCTCCACGCGATCGTTCAAGAGGAGAGGGAAGAGATCGAGAGAATACTAGAAGAATCGAAGACATAGACTATGAGCAAAGAAACGTTCCACGTGGAACAAACCCCGGACAGCATAGAAGGAATAAGGAATGAGGAGTCTCAGTTGTTGGAACGGGCTGAGGGTAACCCCGCAGCAGAGAGGGCGGCAAAAAGATTCGTTTCTGCGACAGGGATCATGGAGGCGCGAAGATAAGTTCGTCCAAATTCAATGAAAAGCGCTCAGTGGGAGTTTTTTCATTGGTAATGATCGCCTATTTATATTTAGAGCTTTTCGTGTATTATCGATAAACGCATTAAAGACGAGCGGGGCGTAGTGTAACGGCTAACATGCATGCTTTGGGAGCATGTGACTCCGGGTTCGAATCCCGGCGCCCCGAACGAAGTGAGAGCGAGCAGGACGACCGCTCGTCCTGCGTCCGGATACGAGGGGCGCAGATCACCTCGGTCGCCATTACCCCCTGTGCGTCACGAAACAGCAACGGGGGGAGCAACCCGGTCATGAACGTGTATTATCGCTGGGGAGGAGAAAATAGCTCGGATTCAGGTGCGTACAGTCTTACAGGAACCACACCAGCGAGCCTTTCGGCTACCGCATTCTCGGCAAGCTTAATAAAGTCGTCTACCAGCACACTTGAGATTGGTGCCGTGTATGCCTCTGGCTCGAAAGGGGTGCGGCTTTCTCAGATATCAGCTACGCTTACGTATACCGAACTTTCTGCCCCGACCTCGCTTGGCGCAACCGCACTTATCGCCCACCTCGTTACGCTCCAATGGAACGATAACACCTCGATCGAAGTGGGGTACGCGATCGAGCGAAGCACGGACGGAGTCAATTTTGTCGAGATCGGTAGGACGACAGCTCAGAATATCACTGGAAGCTATTTAGACACGACGGTAAATCCAGTGACGAGCTACTTCTATCGCGTCCGAGCGTTCAACGCCGGGGGGGTTGTCCGCATATTCGAACCCCGCGCTTGTGACGACGCCGGACACGCCGCCCGCGGCCCCAAATGGGCTAGGTGCGGTTGCGACGGCATCATCTCAGGTCGCATTATCCTGGAACGATAACGCATCGAGTGAGGATTCATACCAGGTGTTCCGTGGCTTAGCCACGACTACAGCGCTCCAGATCGCGTCTGTGGCCACAAACTCTGTGTCGTATCTGGATACAGGGGTTTCCGCGGACACAACGTACTATTATCGGGTGTGCGCGCGAAACTCCGCCGGGACATCGTGCTCTGTTTTCGTTTCCGTCACAACGCCCCCAAATCCCCCCCGTTGCCCCAAGTAACGCAAATACAGCTCCTTCTACGAGCGATGCGGCCATGATTATCGTCACGTGGGATGACAACTCAGACAACGAATCAGCGTTTTTCGTAGAGAGGGGAACAGACGGAGTCAATTTTTCCCCGGTAGCGACAACGTCCGCCGGTGTTACCTCTTTCTCGGACGGTGATCTTCCCGTCGGTGTGTATTACTATCGCGTGTACGCGTCCAACCCCGGGGGAAGTTCCGGATATTCAAATGTCGCCTCAGCCTCGGTCGCAGTCCCGGCAGATCCATCAGGGTTGAATGGGTATTCGCGGCAATATGGGACAACCACGTGGGTAGTTATCGGATGGGCGGATAATGCTAACAATGAGTCCTACTATGACCTCGAGCGTAGCACGGACGGCGTGAATTTTGCCCCACGGATTTCTCTCCCGGCGAATTCAACCTCTTACTACGACTTTGGGGTGACTTCTGGAAACACGTATTATTGTCGCGTAAAAGCAAGGAATAATGCAGGAAGCTCTGGATATTCCAATGTCGGTTCCGTGACTATCCCGTGATGTTCGACTCATTGTGTACAAAAAGCGGCCACCGAGCCGCTTTTTGTACTGGTCACTCTAGTATATAATCCTTGCATGCTCGGGAAGAAGATCCTTATTGTTGATGATTCGGCGCTCATGCGGAAGGTGCTGAGAGACATCCTTGAGGCGGAAGGATTTTACAACATCACGGAGGCAGGTGATGGGCAGGATGCTCTCAATATATGCGACAAAGAAAAACCAGATCTCATGCTGCTCGATATCATCATGCCGGAAATAAGCGGCATGGATGTGCTGAAGCAATTGAATAAATCAGTGAAGACGATCGTGATATCTGCGGTCGGTCAACAAGCGGTCATTGAAGAAGCAAAACGGCTTGGAGCGTCGGATTTCATCGTCAAGCCGTTCGATAAGGACCGCGTCATCGAGCGGACCCGGAAATACCTCAAATAGTCATGCGCCGGAGAGAAACGCCGAACACGCGTGCGCTCCGCATCGCGAAGGGAAGAGTGTTTCTGCGTGCGCTTAAACGATCGGTACCGGATGCCAAGATGGCGCTCCAATATTCGACGCCATGGGAATTGATGGTCGCAGTGCAGCTCTCGGCGCAATGCACGGATAAAAAGGTGAATGAGGTGACACCGAAACTTTTCGCCCATTATCGTACGCTCGACGACTATGCCTCCGCAGATGCGGAGGAATTTTCTGCGTATATCTATCAGACGGGGTTCTATCGTGCGAAGACGAAGAATATACTCGCTGCGGCAAAGATGCTTAAGGATAGGTTCGACGGCAAACTGCCGCGCACGATGAGAGAGATGATCGAGATCCCGGGTGTTGCTCGGAAGACTGCGAACGTGGTTCTTGGGAACGCATACGGGGTGGTAGAAGGGATAGCGGTTGACACTCACGTGAAGCGTCTTGCGCGGCTCTATGGACTCACTGATGAGGAAAGGCCAGAGAAGATCGAACGCGACCTTATGGAGATGTTCCCGAGGAAAGAGTGGTTCATGCTCACGTATTATCTTATTGAATACGGGAGAAAGTATTGCCCGGCGCGCGCACATGAGGGCACGAAGTGTCCCATCTTACACTCGGGTGGCCGATTCAAGCGAAGCGCTCGATGAAGCGTGTGAGTTCTTGGCGATGGACATCTAGCTCTCCTGCGGAATTAGCTTCGATCACAAGGCGGACTACGGGTTCGGTGTTGGAGCTCCGGACCGAGAACCACCAATCAGGGAAGCAGAACTTCAGCCCATCGAGGGTTGAGAGTTTGCCGTCCCCATACCGTAGCCTGAGCTCTTCAAAGAGATGATAGGGGTCCCTGATGTGGAAATTGATCTCTCCCGAATGGTGATAAGCCGTGATCTCATGCGCAAGTTCAGAAAGGGTCTTCCGTTCTCTTGCCATCTCGTTCATAAGTAAAATGGCCGGAAGCGACCCCATTTCCGCAGCGTATCCTCCCTCCGAAAAATAGAAATGAGAGGTCAATTCTCCCGCGAACGCAGCGTTCTCTTCCCGCATGCGGTGTTTGATGTTCGCATGTCCCGCAGCGGTCTCTACGGGGTTCCCTCCCCATCGCCGTATCTCCTCCTCGACCGCGCGTGAAGTGCGGACATCGTAAAGGATGGTGGCGCGCGGATGTTCGCGAAGCACGACGCGAGAAAGGATCGCCATCACGGTATTTGCACTGAGAACACTCCCTGTTTCATCGACAAATCCGATGCGATCGGCATCTCCGTCATACGCGACGCCCATATCGGCGCGAGAGGACCGCACCGCATGCTGGAGCTCTACCAGCGTTTCGCTCTTGTTCGGATCGGCGACATGCGGCGCCGGCGATCCCAAATGGGCATGCAATTCGCTGGCGAGGATGATGTTCTTGGATCGTCGAAAAAGGGGAAGTTCAAGAACACCCATGGCGTTCGCTGTATCGGTCACGAGGTGGAAGGAACGTCCGCCGAAATCCACGAACGAAGAAAGAAAAGAGATGTACGCATCTCGGATATCTGTCGGCCGCATCTTCGGAGATCTTGAAAGATCTTCAGTGGCGGGGACGANNTTACCTCATCGCGGATCCGATCAAGCCCGCTCGAAAGTCCGACCGGAACCGCGTTCTTCTTGCAGATCTTGATGCCATTATATTCTGGAGGATTATGAGACGCGGTGATCATGACCGCGGCGTCAACAGGGAGTTTTGCGGAAGCGAAGTAGAGCATTGGTGTGTCGACAAGACCGAGGTCATTTACGCGCCCACCCTCAGCGATGATGCCGTGAGCGATGGCTTTGAAGAGGGAAGGGGAAGAGGCGCGATGGTCCTGTCCGATCGCGATCGTTCTTGCTCCTAAGACGCGTACAATGGCACGACCGACGCGGTAGACAAGATCTTCATTGATCTCTGATGGATAGATCCCCCGCACATCATAGGCCTTGAATGGAGAACCCATTATCCGACAATTATAGCGAGGAAAGATTCTTTGGAGAATGTGCAGAACTCTATGGTGCGGGTGGGGAGAATCGAACTCCCGACTACTGCTTGGAAGGCAGTCATTTTACCACTAAACCACACCCGCGATGGTGGAATCCTAACAAATCAGTATAGGACGGGCAATGCATCATGTCACTTTTTCGCCTCCAAGGCGTATATATACGTACAGATGCAAGGAAGCGGCCGCTAGTCGACCCAACACCTTGTTGCTTCATATGAAGAATTATACGCAGAAACCCCGCGATCTATAGGCAATATGCCGTCGTGGGGTTTCTGGTGCTGATACGAACGAGATCTCATTCGCTCGTTTTCCCGTCGAAATGTTCCTCGACCTCGTCCGCTTTCGTGCGCTCGACGATGCCGTCCTTGTGTTCAGGAGGGGAATAGAGGGTGTAGAGTTTGAGATCTGACGCGCCGGTATTGATGACGTTATGTTTGACGCCGCGTGGGATAATGACCGCGTCTCCGTCCGCGAGCGCGTGTTCCTCGCCACTCAGGATCGCGGTCGCATTGCCGCTCTCGACGCGGATGAACTGATCCAAATGGTGAGTTTCCTCCCCGATATCGATGCCAGCAGGGAGCGACATAAGAACGAGCTGAGTTCCCTCCGCGGTATAAAGGACGCGTCGGTAATCAGTATTCTTGAGCGTCTCTTCCTCTAAACGCACGATGTATCCTTTTTTCATATAGGGATGGTGAACGAATAATCGCAGGTTCATTCTCCTCCTATCGAGAAATATTGCAAACTTGCAACCAAAAGATCGCCCGAGGGCAGGATCATGTTTGTGTGCTAGGATATGACAATGAACATTAGAATTATCCGAAACACGATACCGGAAGCAGAGCTTCGGGGACTCGCAGCAGAGTCGTTCGGCCACATGATCAAAGGAGTGGTGGATCTCGGGCGTGAAATAGTCGCATTTGGCGGAGAATTCCATGTAGATGCGAATAATGTGTTGATCTCTGATGGCTCGTCGCAAGAGGATCTCTGGGGGTTCAATTGGTATTTCGATGTTCCCCAAGAGGAGCGCATCGAATACACCTCTCTCATCAATATCCGTCCCCATCAAGGGAATCGTCGCATGGAAGTCGTCGACGAGTCTCTTCGGAAGCGCATGCGCGATATCATCGAACGGAGGGTGGTATGAATGATGAAAAAGACCAATATTTTTACCTCGCAAACCTCGGGCCAGAGGCAAAAAGGGCGCTCCGTTTTTACGAGAAGGGGATGATGAAAGAATCAGTCGGAGCAAGCGAACGTGCCAAAAGCATCATCGAACGATTCCTTTCTATCGCCGAGACCGAAGGCGCGAGAGAGGAGGCGCTTTTGCTCTCCGATCTCCTTACACATCTGGATGAGGGGAAACAAGCGCTCTCGCAGGAGGCACTTGATCGATATTTTGAGCCGTTCGCCCTGCGGGCGATGGGGCAGAAGCGCTAATAAAGCGGAGGATCACCATTCTACCCTGCAACCAAAAGATCGCCCGAGGGCGATCTTTTGGTGTATGTTTGATGAACTTCGAATTATTCTCGATTCACTTGACCGCATCCTTGAGCGCCTTTGCGGGGCGGAACTTCGGAACGCGCATCGCCGCCACCTTGATGGCCTCGCCCGTGCGCGGGTTGCGCGCAGTGCGTGCGGCGCGGGTCTTCACTGAGAAGATGCCGAGCCCAGCGATCGAGACCTCCTCGCCTTTCTTGAGTCCGGCGGTGATGGTGTCGATCATGGTCTCAACGGCCTGCTCTGCCGACACTTTCGTGCCGCCGAGCTTCTCATGGACCGCTTCTACGATCGTCTGCTTGTTCATCGTATGAGCAGATTACGAATAATCTCACGTCGTTAGCTTGGTCTTTGGCCAAGTAACTCTGCATGCAGAGGTTACCCTCTTATCGTCCAGTATATCGGAGAGATATTTTTGCGCAATACGGCTCAACAAAGCCGAATATTGACAACATAAATAAAAAGAACCATATTTTTACACACAAAAATACCGCTCTGTTGAGCGGTATTTTCTATGATATTCACATCAGCGCGCGTACTCGATGCAACGAGTCTCGCGGATGACCGTTACCTTGATCTCGCCGGGATATTTGAGCTCTCGTTCGATCTCGACCGCGATATCCCTGGCGATCGAATGCGCTTCGAGGTCGGAAACTTTCTGCGGAGTGACGAATACTCGCACTTCGCGGCCCGCTTGGAGCGCAAACGCTTTCTCCACCCCCGGCTGCGAGGTCGCGATCTTCTCGAGATCCTCGAGCTTCTTGATGTACTGCTCAACGGATTCACGGCGCGCTCCGGGGCGTCCACCGGAGATGGCATCCGTGGTCTGGACGATGATGGATTCGAGCGTCTCATACGGATATTCGTCGTGATGCGACTGCATGGCCTTCACAATGCGTTCGTCTGCCCCGAATTTCTGCAATATCCTGCGTCCGATCTCGACGTGCGTTCCCTGTACTTCGTGATCCACCGCCTTCCCGATGTCATGGAAGAGCGCGCCGGCCTTCGCGATCTGGATGTCCGCACCGAGCTCTTCCGCGAGCATACCCGAGATATGCGCCATCTCGATCGAGTGTTGCAGTACATTCTGTCCATAGGAGGTGCGGAAGTAGAGGCGCCCAAGGATAGAGATCAAGCGCGGGTCGATATTGAAGACGCCGCACTCATAGCAGGCCTGCTCACCCTTCTCCTTGATGATCTTATTGATGTCATTGGCGGCTTTTTGCACCATTTCCTCGATCTTCGCGGGTTGGATGCGCCCATCGAGGATCAAATTCTCAAGCGCGACGCGCGCGATCTGGCGGCGGACCGGATCGAAGGCCGAGATAATGATGGTTCCCGGAGTCTCATCGACGATGAGCTCCACCCCAGCAGCGCGCTCGAACGCCTTGATGTTGCGGCCCTCCTTGCCGATGATCTTCCCCTTGATCTCCTCGTTGGGGATCACAACTGATGTTGTCATGATGTCTCCTGCCGTCGATGCCGCGAGGCGCTGGATCGAGGTGGTGAGGATATCTTTCGCGCGCCGATCGAGGCGTTCTGCCCCTTCGCGCTCGAGTTTTGCGAGGCGAATGGTGAAATCCTCCTCAAAGCGGTCCGAGGTTTTCTTTATCAGGGTCTCTTTCGCCTCTTCTTGCGAAAGTCCAGCGACGCGTTCGAGCTCGGTCTCGATGTCTTTCTTGCGTTCCTCGATCTGAGCCTTGATGCCGCGCACTTCTTCCGCTTTCTCCTTCACCGCAGCGACCTCGGTGTCGATCTCTCCTTGGCGCCGGTCGAGCAATTCCTCTTTCTTGATAAGACGGTCCTCGCTTTTCTTCCACTCAATATCTTTTTCCCGTTCCTTGGCGCGGAGCTCCTCAGCATGCTTGTCGGCTTTCTTCTCGGCCTCGTCGATGATCTTCTGTGCCCCTTCTTTGGCGGAGAGTAGCATCTGCTTCATCTCAAGCTCGACCGAACCGCGTTTGCCGGTGGTCAATGCCCAACGGAGCACATAGCCCAAGATGATGCCGAAGATACCGCTTGAAACGCCGATGGCGACGACGGTGGTGAATCCGATCGACGTGACCGTGTCGATCGTCTGCGAAATAGGTGGAATGGTGTCCATACGAAACGAGCGCATCTTGGTCGTGCGCGTTCGGCATGTATGCCACAGTGTTCCGAAGTAGTCGGTGAAGAATACTCACTCCTTGCGAGAGGGATCAGTACGATTTCTTCGATGCGGACGCGATGTGCATGCGAGCGGAACGTTCCAAGAAAATACGCGAACTAATGGTTTTTGATAAGAGGAGGTCGGACGGAGGTCGAAACAGAATGCCGACAACCACACAATAGCAGGTTGCCGGCACCGTGTAAAATTCCCCCCGTCTTAGGCACCAAGGGGGTCGAAAAACACCCAAAATCCGAGATGGATCGCCCAAGCGAGCCAAAGCCCGATCCAAGAGCACGCAAGGATCGCCGCAAGAACGCCACGATGATCGAAGAGCGGTCTTCGGTCACGAGCGATGCTCCATTCGAGCCACAGAAGGGTCGGCACCGAAACGACCTGATACGCCTGGAGAACGATGGGGAACGCGATCAATCCCAAGAACAACGACAGCAATCCGCTGACACGCGCTAAGAAACATCTCGTCAAAAAGAAATACCCGAACTCATCGATCGATACTGGCATGGCATCCTCCATGATCCACCTTCCCATAGCATAGGGAGAGAGAGGGGGCCGTCAATGGGGGATCGGGGGCGACTATTTGCCTTTGGGTTTCATCACCTCATCGACCAAGCCATACCTCTTCGCCTCATCGGAGGTCATGTAATAGTCTCGATCGGAATCTTTCTCGACCTGTTCGTAGGTCTTTCCAGTGTTCTTCGCGAGGATCTTGTTCAGATTCTCCTTGATGCGCAGGATGTGTTTCGCGGAGATCGCGATGTCTGACGCTTGTCCCTCGGCACCGCCCATCACTTGGTGGATCATCACCTCGGCGTTCGGGAGCACGAACCTCTTCCCCTTCGTTCCCGAGGAAAGGATGACGGCTGCAGCGGATGCTGCCAAACCTATGCAGATGGTCGAGACGTCCGGTTTGATGTGGTTCATGGTGTCATAGATCGCCATCGCGGCAGAGACCGAGCCGCCGGGAGAATGGATGTAGAGCTTGATGTCTTTCTTCGAGTCCTCAGCTTCAAGGAAGAGGAGCTGGGCAATGACGATGTTCGCGGTGTAGTCGTCGATCGGCCCGCCCAAAAAAACGATACGCTCGCGCAGGAGGCGCGAATAGATGTCATATGCGCGTTCACCGAACTGGGATTTTTCTATGACGGTTGGGATAAGCATGATGATATGGTGATTATCGTGGAGGCGAGTATAGCACGCATCCCGAGTTTGACAACGGTGCCCGCGAGTGGATGATAAGGCGAGAAGATCTTCCAGTGGCAATCCCGACAAGGAGTAACCTGATGTCAAATCAGCAGCAAAGACCGATATCGTTCCCGAACAATCGCGGCGGGACCCTCTATATACGTTTTGCCCCAGGATCATCATCCTGGAAAGAAATACGAGAACTGGCGGAAGAGCGATATGGGAGAACGACGTTCGGCGACTTGGTGATCGGGGTGCGGGTCGATGGAGATATGCTGCCAGTGATCCATATCATGAGTGTGTCGGTGGCTCACAACCTACTACTTCCCGACGCAACACACTCATTCCAGCTCATCGACCAGGCGGTCGCCCTCTTCGCCCAAGAAAACCGCGTCACGGAGGACGACGTCGTGCTTTTTCCGACAAGGGACCGCAGATTGCAATTCGAGATCTCTGGTCCATCTTGATCCTAGACCCGATGCACCCTAGGGTGCATCGCTTCTTTATTGACAAATTACCGCGCGAGGAGAAGAGTATGGGAAGGCGTACGACCGCGATAACCAAAAGGAGGTTCCATGAGGCGCGGAAAAGCAGTGAAAACACCGGTCAGACAGAGACACTCAGTGGGAACATGTCCTGATACAGGGAACGTCCGGTGGGTCGTTCTATCCCCGGGGGTTCAGCTACTCATAACGATCAATAGAGAGTGGCAACTGGAACTTGGGCGTTTCGAGGCACACCAGGTGAGCATTGGGGTGTGTTGTCATGGCGGTAAAGCGAAGGTCGTTCTGGTATCGGACGCATTTCTTTTGGCCGATGAAGGCATGTTCCTGAAAAAAACATTCAAAACTCTTGCAG
Organism: Patescibacteria group bacterium UBA6899; assembly: GCA_002451235.1. Classification (GTDB taxonomy): domain Bacteria; phylum Patescibacteriota; class Minisyncoccia; order Phycocordibacterales; family UBA6899; genus UBA6899. The sequence continues at coordinate 19,204 of DKBN01000004.1, read as the reverse complement.
AATTCCAGGCAAAAGTAAAGAAATGGTGGGCACAATCAGCCCAGCGGGGCGAACCAAGACCTTCCAAGATCCTTGTTACCCCCGAAAACAACCATAACCTGACTTTCGGATTGAAATTGGGTTAAACCCAACAGCGCGCGGGACGACCGCGCGTTTCGCTTATCACGGCGCTATGCTCCAGTTGACGATTCCAAGAATTTGAATACCTTCTCGTTCGTGAGTACCATGTCGACGTAGGACTTGATGCGCTCGATGGGGGTATTGGGATAGAGGATATGGAGTTTGTTCACCTCGGTCTCTACCTCTTCTTCAGATGCGACGATAGATTCTTTCCTGCCGATCTCCGTGATCATAAGCTGCACCTTCGCGCGCTTTTCCGCCTCAGTTCGCCAATCCTTACGGAGGTCCTCGTGCGTTTTCCCAAGCTGTTTCAGGTAATCGTCGAACTTCATCCCCATGCGTTCGATGTCATGCCGGAATTCATCTTCCATCCGCAAAAGTTCCTGTTCGACGAAGAGCTCCGGGATATCGCCCCTGAGCTTCCCAAGGATCCCCTCGACGATCGCGACGCGGCGCTTTTCTTTTACGCTCTTCCCCTTCTCTTTCACGATATTCTCTTTCAGTTTTGCGCGGAAATCCGGGACGGAGGCAAAATCGCCAAGCGTTTTTACGAATGTATCGTCTAGCTCCGGAAGCTGTTCTTCGTCGAAAGTTTTGCCAGTCTCTTCCGCGAGATGTTTCCCGCGCACTTTCCGGATCTCGGTGACCGTTTTTTCCACCTCATCATCAGAGACATCCACTGCTTCTTCTTTGATCCCCGAAGCGATCTTTCGATAGTCGGGGAGTACGAGCTCGGGGAAGATGTCGGTTTCGATCACTGCTTCGAGGGGGTTCCCACGTGCGATCTTGGTGAGCCGTACCCTCGGGCTCCCGATGGCGTCGAGCTTTTCCTGCTCAAGGATGATGGGATATGCCTTTCCGATCGTGATCTCGGCCATCTCCTCGAGGATGGCAGCCTCCCCGAGCCTTGTCTCCAGGATCTTTTCCGGCACCTTTCCCTTGCGAAAACCCTGGAGTTCGACATGTTCTCCTAAGTGCGCGATCGCTTTCGAACGCGTTCTGTCAAATATCTCCGCCGGGATGGATACGGAGATCTCAGCGCGCGAATTCGGAAGGCGCTTCACGGACGTCTTGATGGTCGATAGTTGTTCGGTCGTCATACTTGCCGCAATACTGTGATTGGGCAATCATACCCGAAGCCGTCATTCTGGCAAGAAAATATCCCACGAAACGATCGTTTGCGGGATATGTTCTTGTAAGTCTCAAATTCGCTAGATCGAATTGACGTAGGTGGACACGCCGTTCAGGTCGGTCGTCTTGAGGTCCGCATCTATGGACGCCGGCTCGTCGGATGTGCTTTGGGTCTCAAGGGTGGCGACCGCCTGGTCCTTTTCTCCTGTGACAGGGATGTTCTGCTGCGCGGTCACCGGGGGCACGTTCTCTTGCTGTGCTTGCCCGAGCAAATAGAGCGCGATCGCGATCGTTGAAATGAGAACGAGTGCGCCGACGATCGGCCCGATCATCCGCATCTTCTTCTCTGTGTACGGGAACCCGTTTTCGGTGGTTGGTTGAGTGTTATCCATATGAATGATGTTGGGGTAAATAATGCGCTCAATCGGACCCTTCGTTCGGGGTCGAGGATGCGCGCTTCGGCGGTTTTCCCGCGTTCAGAGAAGCGGTCGTAGTCGCGGTACCGTTCTCCGACATCAACATCCTGACCGCGTCGGTGAGCGCCTTATGAGCGGCACGGATCGCCACATCTGCTTGTTTGAGGACATCGCGCATCGGCGACGGTTGTCCCATGCCTGGCTGCACCCGCTCCGGGGTTCCGGTCGAAGATGAGAGCGCTGGAGGAACATATGAATCGAATAGCGATTCAGCATTCTGAAGCGCGGCTTTTGCCTGCTCGATCTCTCCTCGGGCGGTCGCCATCGCGGCCCTTGCCTGAGAGATGTCCTTCCCGTTCGCCTCTTCCTTCGCGATCCGGGAGTCGATACGGTCCCCGATCTTGACCAATCGGTCGATAGCGGCGCGCATGCGCGTGACAGTGACGCGAACGAATTCCTTCGCTCGCGCGAGCAGCCCAGCGTTCAAACGATCTGCTGCTGCGGTTTTCCGCTCTTCCATCTGCCCCGGGAGCGGTCTCCCCGATGCCCCCGGGGTGGTGCCCAACACACGGTCTCGTTTCTCCATCATCTCTCTCGCTTGAGGAGAGAGAGAAGCGGTCCCGGTCCCGGCGCGCGCAGTCGGCGCTCCCATAGTCAATGGGGGTTTCGAGCCAAGTCCCTCAGTGAAAGTTCTCTGGGCGAACACCGCGATCGGGAGAAGAGCAACGCCTACTGCGAACACAAACATGATACGGCCATCTTTCATAGATCGATATAATATTGGTAAACGATTCTTTGTTGTCGTACCAGTATATGCCCATTCTGGGATTTCGGGGAGAGAAACGGGGGAAAACGAATACCGCCTCCGGGAGCGGTTCATCGCCTATGATCTCTTCTTGTCGTATAGATCGAAGGATTTTTTAACAGTTGCCATGGCTTCATCCTTGCCTTTCCAATCACCAACCTCAACTTTCTTTTTCTGGAGATCCTTATAGACCTGAAAGAAGTGTTTGATCTCTTCGAGAATATGCGGCTCAAGATCACCGATGTCCTTTGTGTTCTTCAAACGCGGGTCCGCAACGGGGACTGCCAGCACTTTTGCGTCGCCCTCGCCGCCATCGATCATATCCAATATGCCGATCGGGCGCGCCTCGACGATGCAGCCCGGGACCAATGGCTCCTGTCCCAAGACCAAAACATCCAACGGGTCGCCATCGTCCCACAGCGTTCTCGGGACGAACCCATAGTTCGCGGGGTAGTGCATCGGGGAATAGAGGACGCGGTCATACTTGATGAGCCCGGTGTCTTTGTCGAGCTCATATTTTACACGTGACCCCATCGGGATCTCGACGATCACGTTCAATTCCTCCTTTTCTCCTCTCGGAACATCATGCCATAGGTTCATACGAAATCTTTATCATTTGATAATTTTTCTCTTTATTCATTCTCCTGATTGGTGTTTTCCTTGACGACATCCTTGTCCGCAGCCACTTCTTCGTCCTGGGGGGTCTCTTCGCTCGGAGTGCCCACCGCCTCACTTTTGATGAACTCTTCCACTTCTTCTTCCGGGGATTGTTCTGGATCGACCGCGTCCTCCTCAGAAGAGAATTCTTCGCCGCCCGTCGAATGGATGTCGATCTTGTATCCCGTCAACTTCACCGCAAGACGGACATTCTGCCCACCGCGGCCGATCGCGAGCGAGAGTTGGTCAGACATGACCTCGACCTCAGCGTACCGTTCCTCCGGGTTGACGATGACGGAACGGATCTTCGCTGGGGAGAGCGCCTCGGTGATGAACTTCTGTGGGTCTTCGCTCCACTCGATGACATCGATCTTCTCGCCGCCTAATTCCGAGATCACCGTTGAAACGCGTACGCCGCGCTGACCGACACAGGAACCGACCGGATCGACGTGCTCGTCCTTTGAATGTACCGCGATCTTCGTGCGCGACCCCGCTTCGCGGGCGACCTCCTTGACCTCGACCGCTCCGTTCGCCACTTCCGGAGCTTCCAAAGCGAAGAGTGCCCGGACAAAATTCGGGTGGGCACGAGAGAGGCGTAGCGATACTCCACGCGGGGATTCCTCTACGGAATAGAGATAGGCGCGGATGCGCTCTCCTGGACGGTAACGTTCGCCCGGGATCTGGTCCTCGTAGGCGAGGAGCCCGGTCGCGCGTCCGAGGTCGACGAATATGTTCCCGCGTTCGATGCGCTGCACCGTGCCGGTCACGATCTCTTCACCGCGCTCGGCGAATTCCGAGAGCACCGAGGATTTTTCCGCCTCGCGGATCTTTTGGATGATGACCTGTTTCGCGGTCTGCGCGGCGATGCGCCCATAGTCATCCTTCGCATCAAGAGGAAAGACCAACTCTTCGCCGAGCACGGCGTCTTTTTTGATCAATTTCGCGTCCGCCATCATAATGTGGTGCTCGGGGTTGAAACGCACGCGCAGATCCTCGCCCTCAGCCCCCTCGGTCGCTTGCGGTATCGGCTGCGGCTCGCCGCGCACCTCTTCTTCCTCGTCGCCATCCTCGGGGATATAGACCATCGTCTCGTCGACCACGATCTTCACCTGGGAGAATTCCGTCACTCCGGTATTGAAATCGAGTTTCGCGCGCACGATCTGCCCCTTCTTGCCGTAGTCCTTCTTATACGCTGCTGCCAAAGCAGCTTCGATAGCATCAACGATCTTCTCTTTCGGGATACCGCGTTCCGCCTCGAGCTGCTCAAGCGCAGACTTCATCGTTTTTAGGTCCAACATATATGGTTTCAGTTAACTGATATCACGAGTGTCCGGTTTCCTCCGCCTAGAATCGGGATTAAAAAAACCGAGTCTAATAACTCGTTTCTATGCGAACATCGTACTCCTTTTGTTTTGGGTGTCAATCTTGGCGGCAATCCTTCCCTATAATAACAGCCATGATGTACCTTCCTTGAAGCCCCCTGAGCCTCAAGGGGGGGGTGCGGTTGGCAGCAGGGGCACGCAGTCGTCGCATCTCATCTTCCTGAATCATATGTACTCACTCTTTTCTCACCCTGGTAGAATGAGGGGATGGATGAACAAGGTTCGACGGGAGCGATCCCCGCGCAGCAATCAGCGGAGGAACCTTCGCTAGCGTCGACCGATGCGCTCCTGGGGCCGGTGGCGGAGGCCACAAGTGTGATAGTTGGAGGCGGGAGTTCAGGACAAGAAGAAGGAGCTGCAGCCGAACAACCCACTCTTCTATATGAGGAGCCGCAAACGCAAACGGCTCAAATGGAGGGAAATGAGCCGTTCGATACTTTCCAGACGCAGCCGCAGGGGTCCCAGGCGGAATATAAGAGTGTATCGCAAGTGCCTGAGCAGTCACAACCGCCACCGGCCGTAGCTGAAGAGACGAAACACAAACAGTCATCGTGGAACATCTTCGCCCCCCTCTTGGAGAAAGCGCGGCTTGCGATCCACCTAAGAAAAGAGAAAAAGCTTGCCAGGATCATGGCGCTGTTCGAGAAGCATCCGGTCGTTACCAACGACGACGTCGAAAAGCTACTTCATGTTTCCGACGCGACCGCGGCACGATATCTCTCGGAGCTCGAGCGCGAAGGGAAAGTCAAACAGGGAGGGAAAGAGGGGAGGGGTGTGGTATATATCAAAGCGTGAGATTTGCTATACTGAAGCGAGCATATGCTCGTCCAGGAAGCGAAGCTCAAGAAATTCATTCTTGATTCCGGTCTCGCCACCCGCGCGGAACTTGCTGCCGCGGAGAAAGAGGCTGGGGAGAGAGGATCGATCGGCGATGTCCTCGTGAAACAGGGGAAGATCTCCCCTGATGATCTGCGCCGCGTTCAGGCGTACATCCTCGGTATTCCTTTCGTCGATCTCAAGGGGCAGAAGATCGACTTCGGCATCCTTTCCTTGATCCCCGAGCCCATCGCGCGCAAACATAACATCATCGCTTTCCGCCGCTCGGAGAGCGGGCTCGAGGTCGCGATGCTCGATGTCGACGATCTCGAAGCGATCGATTTCGTCCGCAAGAAGGTCGGGATGCGGATCCTCCCGCGCCTTACCGATCAAGAGTCCTTGAAGGGCGCGCTCTTGCAGTATCAGAAATCGCTCAAGGCCGAGTTCGGTGACATCATTCAAAAGGAGGCGCAGTCGATCATGGCGATCACGGAAGGAGAGGAGAACGAGGCCTCGGAGAAGGATCTGAAGAAGCTTGCCGAAGATCTCCCGGTCGTGCGCATCGTCGATACCCTCCTCAACCACGCTATCATCCAGAACGCTTCCGACATCCATATCGAGCCGATGGAGAACCAGCTCTTGATCCGTTACCGCATCGACGGCATTCTCCATGACGCGATGGTCTTGCCACGCGATTCCGCTCCCGGCATCACCGCGCGCATCAAGGTACTTTCAAATCTGAAGCTTGATGAGAAGCGTTTGCCGCAAGATGGGCGCTTCAAGATCCAGCTTAATAATGAGAAGGTCTCGTTCCGCGTGTCGACCCTGCCAACGCACCATGGCGAGAAGACAGTTATGCGCTTGCTGCGCGAATCATCAGGCGGATATTCCCTTGAGGCGCTCGGATTCCATGGGCGCTCGCTCGAGATCTTGCATCAAGCGACCCAGATGCACACCGGGATGATCCTTATCACCGGGCCGACGGGGTCCGGAAAGACGACAACGCTCTACACCCTGATGGACATCCTGAATATCCCTGACGTCAATATCTCTACCATCGAGGATCCGGTCGAATACCAGATGCCGCGCGTGAATCAGACGCAAGTGAAGCCGGAGATCGGGCTCTCGTTCTCGATGGGGCTGCGCGCCCTCTTGCGCCAGGATCCGGACATCATCATGGTGGGAGAGATCCGTGACGGCGAGACGGCTTCGCTGGGCATCAATGCGGCGCTGACTGGCCACCTCGTGCTCTCGACCTTGCATACGAATTCCGCAGCGGGAGCGATCCCGCGTTTCATCGACATGGGGGCTGAGCCATTCCTTATCATTTCGACCGTGAACGTCATCATCGGTCAACGCCTGGTGCGCAAACTCCATTCCACGAAGGAGAAGTATACGCTCAGCGAGGCGGAGATCGACGGGCTCGAGAAGCGCGCGGACACGGGAAGGATCCTCGCGGCCTTGAAGGAAGAAGGGATCGTCGGGAAAGAAGCGACATGGAAAACCATCCCCTTCTTTCGTCCGAAATCGAGTCCGGATGCGGAGGATGGGTATAAGGGCCGTATCGTCATCCACGAGGTGCTGAAGATGTCTCCTGCGCTGCGGGATCTCGCGGTCTCGAACGCAAGCGCGGAGAAGATCGAAACGCAAGCGCGTAAGGAGGGGATGCTTACGATGCTCGAGGACGGCATCTTCAAGGCGGCGCAAGGGCTCACTACCATTGAAGAGGTCTTCCGCGTCGTATCGTCCGAAGTGATCGTGTAAGGCATCCTCGCTTGCGTGCTCAACCCTTGATACAATCGGGATAGACCATATGTCCAAATTCGTCTACAAAGCACAATTGATCGCGACCGGCGCCGAGGTGGATGGCACCGAGGAAGCGGAGAATAAACTTGAGCTCGCGAAGCGTCTGAAGGACGAGGGGAAGCTCCTTCTTACCGCTGAGGAGATCGGTACCGGAGGATTCAATCTCGATCGCATCAACGCCCTCCTCTCCACCGTCGACCTCAAAGAGAAGATCTTGTTCGCCCGGAACCTCGCGACCATGATCGCGGCGGGGTTACCACTCGCGCGCGCGATGCAGATCTTCATCAAGCAGACCAAGAATCCAAAATTAAAATCGATCCTCATTTCCATCACAAACGATATCAATAAGGGAATGGCGCTCTCAGATGCGATGCAGAAGTTCGCGTCCGTCTTCCCGCCCGTGTTCGTTTCCATGGTGAGAGCTGGCGAGGAGTCGGGCGGCCTCGTTGAGGCTCTCAATGTCGTGGGCGGGCAGATGGAAAAGACATATTACCTGAAGAAAAAAGTAAAGGGGGCGATGATCTACCCTGCGGTCATCTTTTGCGTCATGATCGCGGTCGGTGTCCTTATGATGATGTACGTCGTTCCGGGGTTAGCGCAAACGTTCCGAGAGGCGAACACAGCGATGCCCCCTTTGACCAGCTTGATCATAAATATCAGCGATTTTATCCAACACCAATGGTTCATATCGATACTCCTCGTATTCTTCGCGGTCGGGGCGTTCTGGGCATTCCAACGCACAGAATTTGGAAAGAAGATCATCGATTTCTTGGTGATCCGACTACCGATCTTTGGCAAACTGGTGAAAGAATATAATTCCGCGCTTGCGACGCGCACCCTCTCGTCGCTTATCTCAGCGGGAGTCGATATATTGCATGCGATCGAGATCGTGGAAGACGTGTTAAGCAACATCTATTATAAGTACACACTTGAAGGGGCGAAGGTCGACATTCAGAAAGGCATCCCCCTCTCCCAGACGTTCATCCAGCATCCCGAGCTCTATCCGGTGATGGTGGGAGATATGATGGAGGTCGGCGAGGAAACCGGAAAGCTCTCCGATATGCTGATGAAGATCGCGACCTTCTACGAAGAAGAGGTGGACGCCGCCACCTCGGACATGTCGAAACTGATCGAACCGATCCTGATGGTCATGATTGCATCATTCGTCGGCATTTTCGCCTATGCGATGATCACTCCAATGTACTCACTGATGAATAATATTTGATATTCATGTTGGGGCAAACTTATCAGAACACCGGTCGGCATCTGCGCGGGGTGACCTTGATCGAATTGTTGGTGAGCATAGCGATCTTCGCGGCGATAGCGACCTTTTCCACGTATATTTACCTTTCCTACTATATCAATAAAACTCTCGATGCGACGGCGGAATCTGTTCACGCAGCATTCTCTCGAGCGTTTCTCGACACGATCGGTTCCAAGAACGATGCGCAATATGGGGTACATGTGGCCATGAACGGAGTCACGGTATTCACTGGGACAACATACAACCCGGCCGCTACGGATAATGTCAGCTATCCCGTCAGCCAAGGAGTCCAGATCGCAACCATTTCACTCAATGGCGGTGTTTCGGACGTTGTGTATCAGCGCGTAACGGGGGCGACCGATCAATATGGGACGTTCTTAGTCCGCTCGACGCGCGATGCCTCGAAGTATCGAACGGTCACCGTGCATCAGGTGGGGATGATCTCCGTCAATTGATGATCCATGGGTACAACACTAAAACAAAGGTTGCGACGCGGTTTTTCCCTCGTAGAGGTGGTCGTAGCGATCGCTCTGTTGCTCGCGATCTTCCTCTCTGTGAATGGATATTTTCGGACGGCGCTCGATGTGAGCGACACGACGACGCGCCATATCCAGTCGACGTATCTCGCAGAAGAGGGGATCGAGGCGATACGATCGCTGCGCGATGATGGGTGGACGACGAATATCATACCGCTTTCCACCACTACGACGTACTACCTCTATTGGACCGGTTCGCAATGGACGCCGACGACCACCCCGCAAACCGTGGAAAAGCTCTATACTCGCTCATTCGTGATCCGTGACATCTTCCGCGACGCGAATTACGACATCGCGAGCGCGGGAACATTCGACCGCGACACCAAACGCTTCGTTTTCTCCGTCGCCTGGCCGACAACGAGCGGGGGGGTCGCGACGGAGACGGCAGAGACGATCATTGGAAACCTCTTTTTGAACTGAGTATGACGAGTCATAAACAAGGGATATCGATGATCGAAACTATTGTGTATGTGGCGATCTACTGCCTCGTCACCATCTTCGTTTTCAGTATCATAAAAATGAGCGTTTCCGAATTTACCGAGCTTAAACAACATCGCGAGATGAATGAAACAGCCGTGTTCATCATGGAGCGGCTGACGCGCGATATCAAGAGTGGAACCCAGATCGATTCTGCGAACAGCACCTTCGATGCGAACCCCAGCCGCCTGACGTTGAATACTATCACCGCATCCGGCACACCAGCTACCGTCGAATATTTCGTATCTGGGAAAACACTCTATGTGAAAGAGAACGGAACGAATATTGGCGCATTGATGGCATCGAGCACGAATCTCGACGGGATCATCTTCAATTATCTACGTGTGGGGCAGGTCCGCGGGGTGAAGATCGACCTCCATCTCTCGCCTGCGGGGGACACGACCGGCGATGCGGAACATTATTATGACACGGCCCTTCTTCGCGGGACGTACTGATCTATGAAACGAGATATTAGGATCGTATGCGGACGGAGAACGAGGGAAAAGGGTGCGGCGCTCCTCATCACCACGCTCTTCTTTCTCATGCTCACTTCCGCGATCATGATCACGATGTCGATCGTGCTCCTCTCCGATCTTCGACTCTATAAGAACCTCATCTATACGAAGCGCGCGCTCATTTCTGCGGATGCGGCGATCGAAGAGGCGATGGTGCGCATCGCGAATAGCCATCCGATATCGAGCTCCGAGACCGTTTCCTATAATAGCGCCACGGCGACCGTGAACATCCTCTCTCTTTCGGCGGATGAAAAGATGCTCTTCTCGACCGGCTCGTCGAGTGATTATACCCGAAAGAGCTACGTGCACGCGGCGAAAGCCGTCAACGGAACGTTCCCCTACGGCGCCCAGATCGGAGAAGGGGGAGCGACACTGAACAACAACGCATTCATAAACAGCATCGGTCTCTATAATAGTAATGTGTATTCCGGCGGCCAGATCTCAGGTGGCGCGGGGGTGAGTATTGCGGGGAATGTGACCATCTCTTCGACGGTAGCGACCGACACGAATGCGTTCTCTATCTCTTGCCAGAGTGATGAGACAGTGGGGCGTACCAACCCGAATATCGATTATGCGGAAAGTTTCCAGATCTCGACGACTTCCCCGGATACTCTCTATAAGGTCTCGTTCTACATCCAGCGCAATAGCAATCCGGCGTCGACCACAGTCATGATCACTCCCGATAACGGAGGGATACCCGCGACAACAGCGATCGCAAGCCAGAACCTCGATTATACGACCGTAGGAACATCCGGCTACGGATGGACCGATGTGGTCTTCTCTGTCCCTCCCACCCTCAATCCTGGGACGACCTACTGGATCATCATCGACGCGACTCAGAGCAATTCAAAATATTACACCTGGTGTCGAAGCAACACCGACACCTATGTCGGCGGATCGGCAAAATACAAGGATGATTGGACGACGGGAGGCGGGTGGAGCGCGGTCACTGGCGACATGACCTTCAAGATCTTTCTCGGTGGGGGCATAAGCAAGCTCGATAAGGTGAGTGTTACCGGGATCGCAAAAGCGGACTCGATCACGAACTCGACGATCGGCGGCGACGCCTATTATCAAACGATCTCTGGAAGCACGGTCTCCGGTACGTCGCATCCTGGTTCTCCGACTCCGCCCGAGCTCGCGCTCCCGCTTTCCTCGACGACGATCGCGTTCTGGAAATCTCAGGCCGCATCGGGGGGTATCATCAACGGCAATTGCGGCACCGGTGGGGTGGCAGGGTGCAATACGACACCTTTAGAATTGGGTCCCCGCGAGATCAACGGCAATCTCACTCTTAACAACAATCAGACGTTCACGATCGACGGGACCGTTTGGGTGACCGGAAATGTGACCATCTCGAACAACAGCGTCGTGAAGTGCCACGCGTTCTTCGGTACGAAGAGCTGTGCGCTGATCGTTGATGGGTATATCGATATCAATAATAACGGGAATTTCACCGGCTCCGGAACACCAGGCAGCTTCATTCTCGCTCTGACTACCAAGAAGGGGTGCTACGTGACGTCCGGGACGGGATGTGCGACGGGCGGCGTCGGCATCGCGGTCGCCAATAACGTCAATGGCGCCTTGTTCTATGCGGCGGATTCCTTTGTTGGGATCACGAACAATGCGATCATCACGGCGGTCGTCGGTTACGGGCTTTCGCTCTCCAATAATGCCGGGATCCAATACGACAACAATGTGATGAATATGATTATCGCCTCCGGTGCGACGACGACGATCTCCGGTTGGGATATCACCCAATGGAGCGAGTATTACTAATGTTGTCACTCAAACATCTGGTGTGAGCCGCTAGCTCATACCAGATGTTTGTGGTAGATAGGCACAGGACGCGATATTCGCGATCACGCACATTTCAGAAGGGGAACCATATGAGCATCGAATACAGTGGGATGGGGGTTTTCCCTCGCTCCACCCTTTTCAGCCTCATTTTTGCGCAGCGCATCGAATCGCTCAAGAATTTTTCCGAAGAACATGTGGGCCCGGCGTCGGTCGACCTCACAACCACCGGGGAAGCATATCGGATCGATACCGTACTCCAACCGGATGCGAAGAAAGGTGAGACCATCCGAACTCTCTTGCCATGGATGAACGCGAAGAAGATCGAGGTCGGGGATACCATGGAAGTCGGTGTGTCCTATCTTGCAAAAGCGACGGTGAATGTAAACTTTCCTCCGCAGGTCTACGCGTACTTCAATGCAAAATCCACCTCGGGGAGGAATTTCCTATTCGTGCGGACACTCGCGGACGAGATGTTCATGTTCGACGCTGCGGACCGCCGCCACGAGGGGTATTCCGGGGAGATTTGGCTCCTGCTCGAACCTCTCACCTACCCGATCGTCCTCACGGATAAGGAGTGTTATAACCAGGCGCGGGTGTTCAATGCGGACACGCGATGTGCGCAAGCGGACCTGGATCGCATTCTCCTCGATCACAATATCTTGTTCCGCCGCGACCGGATTCAGTACCGGCAGGGAGAGTTGTCGTACTTTACGCACGACGGTACCGTACTTACAACACTATACGCAAAGGATGGGGTTGTAGGATTTCGTGCAAAACACACGACGCGTTCGCTTGCACTCACCGACCGGAGCGTCGATCCTCACGACTACTTCGAACCAGTATCTGCTGAACAGTTGGAAAAAGGCAATGATCGTTCGTGGGGCGTGCGCATCGAAGCGGGGTGGTATTACCTCCTGAACACGATCGAGATGATCAAGGTTCCGGAAGGGTACGCAGCGGAACTGATCGCACTCGACCGGCGCCTGGGAGACATCTTCACCCACTTCGCGGGATTCTTCGACCCTGGATTTTTCGGGACCGCGACCCTGGAGATCTACTCCCCACGCAGGGTGTTCCTCCGGCATGGTCAGCCGTTCGCGCGGTTCGTGTTCGAACGGCTTGCCGCTCCCTCGCCGCTTTATGGCGAGAAAAGCAATTATCAGGGACAGGTCGGTACCCGTTTGCCGAAGCAGTTCGCCCCTTGGGAGTAACAAGATCCCCGCACTCGATGTACTGAGTGCGGGGAGATTTTTCAGACTGCGACCTCCGCGGGAATATGCGGATGCGGATCGTAACCCTCAAAGGAGAAATCTTCAAAAGCGTAATCGAAGATCGATGGCGGCCGCCGTACGATTCCGAGTGTCGGATACGGACGTGGCTCGCGCGTGAGTTGGAGTTTTGTTTGTTCGAAATGGTTCGAGTAGATATGACAGTCACCACCGACCCAGATGAAGTCTCCAACATCAAGATCGCACTGCTGCGCCACCATATATGTGAGCAGGGCGTAAGACGCAATGTTGAATGGCACACCGAGAAAGATATCGCAGCTCCTCTGATAGAGTTGGCATGATAGTCGGCCCCCGGCTACATAGAATTGGAACAGCAGATGGCACGGTGGCAATGCCATCTTCGGGACATCACTCACGTTCCACGCCGAAACGATCAGTCGGCGTGAATCAGGGTGTTTTCTGATCTCGTGTAGCACGTCCGAAATCTGGTCGATGCGTCCGCCGTCCGGCGTGGGCCATGAGCGCCACTGCACACCGTAAATGGGACCCAGTTCGCCATCGGGACACGCCCAGTTATTCCAAATTTTTACTCCATGCTCTTGCAGATAACGCACGTTCGAATCTCCCATTAAAAACCACAACAGTTCGTGGATGATCGAGCGCGTGTGTAGTTTCTTGGTGGTAATGAGCGGGAACCCCTCGCTCAGGTCAAAGCGCATTTGGTAGCCAAACACAGAGCGTATTCCCGTGCCGGTCCGGTCGCGCTTCTCGGTGCCATGCTCGAAAACGTAACGGAGCAGTGTTTCATACTGGTTCATTCGAATCTCCCAAGGATCAAAACTTTCTCCAGGTTACTTGATATCCGGTCAACGTCAATTTGTACATTCGGGGATATTTGTGGTGGTTTCGTGAAGTTTCGAGGTATAATTTTGCAATGAAACTCATTATCGGTAACTGGAAGATGTTCCCGCGCACAGCAGGGGAGGCGAAGGGGATCGCAGGCGCGATCAAGAAGACGGCGATGAAGATGAAACACACGCGTACCGTGCTGTGTGTCCCATCCCCATACCTTGCGCTTCTCACAAAGTTGGCAAGCGGGACCAAATTCACGATCGGCGCGCAGAATGCGTATTGGGAGGATGAGGGAGCGCATACTGGCGAAGTGTCTCCACCCATGCTTCGTTCCATTGGTGCCACACAGGTCATTCTCGGTCACTCAGAGAGGCGCGCGATGGGGGAGACGGACAACGACGTGGCGAAGAAGGCGATCCTTGCCGCAAAACATGGTCTTACGATCGTGCTCTGTGTCGGCGAGAAGGCGCGCGATGAGCATGTACAGTATTTCCGCAAGGTGAAGGAAGAACTACTCGGATCCTTGCTCGGGTTCCCCAGATCGAGAACAAAGCAGCTCATTGTCGCATATGAGCCGATCTGGGCGATCGGGAAAGATGCGCTCCGCCCAGCGACGACGAAGGATTGCGAGGAGATGGTGATCCATATCCGCCGCACTCTTGTGGAGATCTTCGGGAAGACCTCCGGGTTCGCGATCCCTGTCCTCTATGGCGGGTCGGTCGACGAGACGAACGCGGGAGGATATATGAAAGAAGGGAAAGCCGACGGCCTTCTGGTCGGACGCGCGTCACTCGACCCTGTACGCTTCTCGGCTATCATCCAGGCGCGCGATGCGATAAAATAATTCCGTGCCGTTCACTCTTCCGACACTCAAAGATGCTGGCGATCTCAAGGGAAAGCGTGTCCTCCTGCGCCTCGACCTCAATGTGCCGATCGAGAATGGCGAGGTGAAGGATGCCTATCGCATCACTTCCTCGCTTCCCACAGTGAATACACTCGTGTCAGCAGGAGCAAAGGTCATTATCATCGCGCATCTTGGGAAGGGGAAGCCGGAGGAGAGCCTAAAGCCGGTTGCCACCTATCTGCGTGACAAGTTGCCGATCAAATTCCTCCCGCTTCGCGATCCAGACACGAAACAATATATCGAGAAGATGCGAGACGGCGATGTTGTGATGCTCGAGAACCTGAGGCACTCCAAAGGAGAAGAAGAGAACAACGAGGATTTCGCGAAATATCTCGCGTCTCTTGCCGAGGCGTACATCAACGATGCGTTCGCGGTTTCGCATCGAGCGCATGCCTCCGTCTCAGCAGTCGCAACACTACTTCCGGCCTACGCCGGGCCACTCTTTGAGAGTGAGGTTAAGCATCTCTCACAAGCGTTCAACCCTGAGCACCCGTTCCTTTTTATCTTGGGCGGCGCCAAGATCTCGACCAAGATCCCGCTCTTGAAAAAATTCGTCGGTATCGCCGATCACGTATTGGTCGGCGGGGCGAGCGCGAACAATTTCTATAAGGCAAAGGGGTACGAGGTGGGGAAATCGGCCATCGACGCGGACGCAATGGAAGGTCTCGAAGAATATCTCAAGAACCCGAAGCTCATTATCCCCAGCGACATCGTAGTCATGGAGGGATCAAAGGAGAAGAAAGCGAGTGAGGTGGCAGCGAGCGAGACCATCGTCGATATCGCGGAAGCGAGCGTTGATGCCATGAAAGAGTACGTGTTAACGTCGAAGCTGATCGTCTGGAACGGCCCGTTGGGATTCTATGAAAAGGGATTCACTGGCGGCTCAAAACGACTTGTCGAGCTGATACTTGGCTCGCAGGCGAAAACCATCGTCGGCGGGGGGGACACCGTCGCGCTTCTCGACTCGATGGGGGTCACGAACAAATTCTCGTTCGTTTCGACCGCTGGCGGTGCGATGTTGGATTTTTTGGCCAACGGAACACTCCCTGGCATCGAAGCGCTCCAGAGATAACCTATCCCCCTCCNNTGGATTTTTTGGCGAATGGTACGCTCCCTGGAATAGAGGCACTCCAACACTAAAATAGACACATCGTGTCGTTGTATTCGTCGCCACCTCATTCAACGTACCAACCGGCGTCCATGGGTATCGTTTCTTTGCGACTCGTACTGTATTCAATTTTAGCGCCGGGGTGGTTTAATTAACACTATGTCGGCGAATTTTCTTGGCCAAGCAAGGGAAGCCCGCCAGAAAATTCTGCACAAGCAATGAACATCCTCGGGTGCATCTCGATGTTTTGTTTGTGGGCGACCGCGAGGGCGCAACATCTGTGTAGTCCCTCAATAATGACAATGCCCTCTTGAGTCTTCAGTCCCACAAGGGTCGAATCTGTTGGGAAGTCGCTTATTATCCCACTGATGTTCTGGTCCTGTTCTATTTCGTTATGACTTGCGAGAAAGCCGAACGGAACGATTTTTTCGCCAGCATAATATTTGTTGATCCAAGCACGAAAAGGACCGGCATAAAACTTCGGTACCACCGTGGTTGGTTCGCTGATTTCATAAAGTGACCAAGTCAGACTTTCCGGACGTAGGTCTCTAACGGAACTACTCCTCCAGTCTTTCCATGATGTAAACCCCCGCTTTTTATAGTGCTCGATCCAGTGCGGAAGGTGAGACTCCTCGTGTTCCCACAAACCAAAGACCTCTTGCCATGTAAGAGCTCGTATGAATTGCAGACCATCAAACATTTTTTACTTTGCCTCCCTCAAGATCGCGTCTTGGATGGTCTTGATCTTGCCGTCCTGGTAGGGATTTCCGTGCCACTGGAGATATCCGTCCCCATCGAAACGCGGGATGATGTGCACATGGAGGTGAAAGATCACCTGTCCCGCTGCTACATCGCTGTTGATGTGGATATTCATGCCGTGTGCTCCGACCGCGCGTGCGATCTTGGGTGTCAGCGTTCGAACGGTCTCCATCACGCGCGCAAACGTCTCTTTCGGGGTATCAGAGATGTTGGCATGATGATCCTTTGGGACGACGAGTGTGTGCCCCCCGTTGATGGGATGAATGTCGAGGAAGGCGAGGGTATGCTCGTCCTCATACACCTTCTCCGATGGGATCTCTCCTGCGACGATCCTGCAAAAGAGGCAATTTGGATCAGTCATATGATTGTAGTGTAACAGAAAATCGCTCCAATAGGGATGTGTTACAATCCTCACATGTCGGCCCAAGAGCCATTGTTAGAGTATCCGCCTTTGTTGCGCACACTCCTTACGAATCGAGGTATCGCGACGAGCAAGGAAGCGGATGAGTTTCTGGACCCGGATTATACCCGCGACATCCGCGACCCTTTTGGCATAAAGAACATGGGGCGCGCGGTCGAGCGCATCTTGCACGCGATGGACCAAAAAGAGCACATCATGATCTACGGGGACTATGACTGCGATGGCATCCCCGGATCAGTGGTCCTTCACGACTTTTTCAAGAAGATCGGGTATGAGAAATTCGAGAACTACATTCCGCATCGCCATAGGGAGGGCTATGGACTCAATAAGGAAGCGATCGACGGGCTCGCTTCACGAGGGACAGGACTCATCGTGACGGTGGATTGCGGTATCGCGGACAACGAGGAGGTCGCGTACGCGCAGGAGCTCGGGATCGATGTCATCATCACGGATCACCACCTCCCGCCGGTGGAACTCCCTCCCGCCTACACGATCATAAACTCGAAGCAGGAAGGAGACACGTATTGGGACAACATGCTCTGTGGCGCCGGCGTCGCATGGAAGCTCGTGCAAGCGATCTTGAAGAAGGGGCGCGAGGAGGGGCGGTTCGCGGACATTCCCGACGAGTGGGAAAAATGGCTTCTCGATATGGCGGGACTCTCCACCATCGCCGACATGGTGCCGCTTCGGAAAGAGAACCGAGCGCTTGCTTATTTCGGGCTCAAGGTCTTGCGTAAGTCACCGCGCCCCGGACTCCAGGAGATTCTGAAGAATGCCGGAGTCGATCAGCGGTATCTCACCGAGGACGACGTCGGATTCACTATCGCCCCGCGCGTCAACGCAGCATCGCGGATGGACGTCCCCATGCGCGCGTTCGAGATGTTCGCGGCGACGGATCCCTCTGTGGCAATCCCACTCGCCGACCATCTAGCGAATTTGAACGATACGCGAAAGACCGAGGTCGCGATCCTGATGAAGGAGATCAAGGTGCATCTCCGGGACCGAGAATTGAGAGAGGTGATCGTCGTGGGGAGCCCGAAGTGGCGTGTCGGCATCGTTGGGCTCGCCGCGAACCAGATCGCGGAGGAATTCGGGCGTCCGGCGTTCGTGTGGGGAAGGGAAGGAAGCAAGACGATCAAAGGGTCGTGCCGCTCCGATGGCATCGTGAATGTGTTCGAGCTTATGATGCGCGTCAAAGATGGTGTCTTCATCGATCGCGGCGGACATGAACTTTCGGGCGGATTTTCCGTCCATCACGATCGGATCCACACGCTTGAGGATGAACTCGTGAGGGCTATGGATGGCATGGTGCACAAAGAAAAGACAAAAGAAGAATATATGATTGACGCCGATCTCTCCCTCCACGACGTGAATCGCGACACCCATCGCATGATCGAACGACTTGCCCCATTCGGGGTCGAGAATCCCAAACCGATCTTCCGCTTCAAGGGCGTGACCGCGCGGTTGGTCGAATCGTTCGGAAAGACGAAGAACCACCTTCGGCTTCATCTTGCCGACATCATGGGAGACACGGCGCAGGCGATCGGGTTTTTCATGTCACCTGCGCAATTCGGCGATGGATTACAAAACGGGGATATGATCGATCTTGTCGCGTCCTTCGAAGAATCCCACTTTCGCGGGAAAACGGAATTGCGGCTGCGGATCGTTGACGCAAAAGTTCTCCCGTGAGAGTCTAAGCGAAGGTTCATCACCGGAGAACACCATGTCAGGATTTGGTGGTAAGAGCTTCTCTGCTGGTCTATTGGGGGCTCGAAGAGAGAATGTAAGACACAGCGAGGAAAAATATCTCCCGAAGATCGAAAAGATCGGAACCTGCGCTATTCCGTCCTGCAGTGGAGATATCATCCTCATAACGACGTGGGAGTATACGAGTCAGCGCCTTGGTCCTCAACAAGACGGTGATATGGTTCCTCGAACCCAATGCCATTGTTCACGGTGCGGGGTCGTATATGCTGCGGCTGCAGTGCGCACGAACGAAAGACTCAAACTTTGATGGAATCCATCGGCTTGGCGGTAACCCCGCCAAGTTTTGTTTAGGGTTAACTCACTAATCGTCCACCAAAAATGGTGGGCGATGTTCGTATTGAGCCGTATCTATGTGATTGTTGGGGAAACTAACTTTTCTTCCACCAATCATGCCAAGATATTCCTGTCCGCACTGCGGAGATATTCGCTCGTGGGCATT
>DKBN01000023.1 GCA_002451235.1 Patescibacteria group bacterium UBA6899 | reverse complement strand
TATTCGTAATATATTTGTAGGGGCTTTTTGTTTCCTACAACAAAAATATGGAACGAACGCATATCGCAGAACTCGGCAAGCTTGTCGGCAAGGAAGTACTTATCAAGGGATGGGTGGACGTGCGCCGTGATCAGGGAAAGATGGTGTTCCTAGACATGCGCGACGTTTCGGGGAAAGTGCAGGCCGTCGCGCTTCCTATGCATATAGAGGCGCTCGATGTAGCACAGAGGGTGCGACCCGAGTGGGTGCTCGCCGTCCGCGGCAACGTGAACAAGCGCCCGGAGAAGAATGTGAAGCAGGGGGTGGAAAATGGGGACATCGAGCTAGAGATCCTATCGATCGAGGTCCTGAACGAGGCGGAAACTCCCGCATTCGATATCTCTTCGGACGGCCGCGAGATCAACGAAGAGGTGCGTCTCGCGAAGAAGTACCTCGATCTGCGCCGTCCGCGCATGCAACGTAACATCAAAGAGCGCCATCGCGTCATCAAGTTGCTGCGCGATATGCTCGACGCAGAGGGGTTCTACGAGATCGAGACGCCGCTTCTCACCGCTCCAACCCCCGAGGGCTCACGAAGCTACCTCGTGCCGTCACGCGTCTGGAAGGGAACGTTCTATGCGCTTCCACAATCGCCGCAGCAGTACAAACAGCTCTTGATGAGCGCGGGATTCGAAAAATACTTCCAATTCGCAAAGTGCATGCGCGATGAAGATACCCGCGGGGACAGACAACCGGAATTCACCCAACTCGATCTCGAGATGAGCTTTGTAACGCGCGAGGAGGTGATGCGCTTAAATGAGGCGCTTTTGATCGATCTAGTAAAGACCTTGTTTCCGGAGAAGAAGATCCAAGAGACGCCGTTCCCCATCTACACCTATCAGGAGGTCACGGGAAAATACAGCTCGGACAAACCAGACCTCAGGAAGGACAAGAATGATCCGGATCTTCTTGCCTTCCTTTGGGTCGTGGACTTCCCATTCTTCGAGAAGACAGGGGAGGATAACATCGACGGCACCGGGGAGTGGACATTCACGCATAATCCGTTCTCGCGGCCCAAGGATGAGCATATGGGGGATCTCATTGAAAAGAAGAATATCGCTTCGATCCTAACGACGCAGTACGATGTGGTCTTAAACGGGTACGAGATCGGCGGGGGTTCGATCCGCAATCATGAACCCTTGGCGTTGCGCCGGGTCTTCGAGATCATGGGATACGACAGTGAGCGTATCGAGAGGAATTTCGGCCACATGCTGAAGGCGCTTGGCTCTGGCACGCCTCCCCACGGCGGCATTGCCTGGGGACTGGACCGCCTCCTGATGATCCTCTTTGGCGAACCAAATATCCGCGAGGTCATCCCGTTCCCGAAAACAGGAGAAGGGAAGGATCCGATGATGGGCTCTCCGTCGCCGGCGGATCCATCGCAATTGATGGAACTCGGCATCCAGTTCAAGAAAGTCCAGTAAAGGTCAAGTTATCCCCAAAAAAGGCCTTAACAAAGGCATTTTTTGGTGTATTTTTTGCCTGAATTGTGCTATAACCGAAACATGGAGGCAACCACGTTCGAGAGCAAAGTGAACTACCATATCCGGACCGAACAGTTCGAGGGCCCGCTTGACCTCCTCTTGCAGCTGATCGAAAAACGCAAACTTTTCATCAGCGATTTCTCGCTCGCGCAAGTGACCGATGAGTACATCGCACGGATACGGGGATTTGATGCTTTCCCGGTTTCGGACGTCGTCAATTTTCTTATCGTCGCATCGGCTTTGGTACTCCTCAAATCGCGCTCACTCCTCCCGGAGCTTCCGCTCACTGAGGAAGAAGGAGAGAGCATTGATCAGCTCAAACTCCGGCTTGCTCTCTACGAATACTTCCGGAACCTCGCACAGGTCGTAAAGCAATCATACGGAAAGCATGTGCTCTACGAACGCATCTATCGCCCGCAAAAGATCATGATGTTCGCCCCTGACCGCCATCTGTCCGTGGAATTCCTGCGCGGACAACTCGACTCCGTCATCGCAGCGCTTCCCAAGGCCGACACACTCCCCAAAGCGACGATCAAGAAGGTCGTAAGTCTCGAAGAGATGCTTGAAAAGCTGACGGAGCGCATCCAAAGCACCCTCAAGATGAGTTTTCGCGATTTTACCCGATACGACAATGCCTCCTCGCTTCCGAGAGAAGAGCGCGCTGAGATCATCGTCGGATTCCTTGCCTTGCTTGAACTCGTCAAACAAGGGATCCTCCACGCCACCCAAGAAACAGACTACGGCGATATCCATATGGAGAACTTCAATATCGGGACTCCAGCGTACCTATGAATCGACTGACACAAAAACTTGAAGCATTGCTGTTCTATCTTGCGGAGCCTGTGAGCGTGTCCGAGCTTGCCGGTATGCTGAAGGTAGACACGTCATCGATCGAGGACGCGCTGCGAGAACTTGAGACCGCGCTCGAAGGGCACGGAGTACAGCTTCTGAAGAACGCTGATACCGTCTGTCTCGTCACCGCACCGGAAGCCAGTGATGAGATCCGAGCTATCGTGAAAGAGGAGATGACCAAGGACCTTTCGAAGGCGTCACTCGAGACCCTCTCCATCGTCCTATACAAAGGACCGATCACAAGAAGCGAGATCGACCATATCCGCGGCGTGAACTCGACGTTCATCCTCCGCAACCTGATGGTGCGCGGACTCGTCGAGAAGATCGACAATCCGAAGGATCAGCGCAGTTTCCTCTACCGCCCCACCAACGCGCTTTTGGAGCACCTCGGCGTGACATCGATCGACCGTTTACCGAAATATCAAGAATCTAAAGATATCCTCGAAGGATTCATGCAAGGCGCGGCGAATGTAGGAACTCCTGGAACGGAAGAGAGGTCGATGAATGCTCAGGAGGGCGGCGAGGAGGATATCACTGAAGATATTGATCTCACGGGAGAGAACTTTGAAGACAAGGAATTGCTCGAACATAACCGCCGTGATGACTAATATCCCAAAAGCGATCTGGATCCAACTCAGCATGATCGCGATCATGCTCGGCCTCCTTCTCGGCCCGAAAGCAATGCAAGCGCTCCAAAAGGATGATCCGACTGCTCCGGAACTTGCGGCAACGAGCACGCCACAAAGAATACCGATAGATCCTTTCCAGGGCGTTGCCCTAAGTGCAAAAAGCGCTTTCGTATGGGACATCAAGGAACATAAAAAGCTCTTCGGGAAGAACGAATACGACCATCTTCCGCTCGCGTCTGTCACAAAAGTGATGATGGCGTTGGTTGCGCTCGAGAACAACTCGAGCGATCGCACTGTCACTGTCAGTGCGAACGACCTAAAAGAGGATGGGGATCAGGGCCTGCTCGCAGGAGAGAAATGGAAGCTATCCGACCTGATCAATTTCACGTTGGTCACTTCCTCGAACGACGGTGCCAGCGCGATCGCTGCAGTCGGTCTCGCGACTTTGCCGGAGAACACCAGTCGAGATGAACAAAAACGCACATTTATTGAAGCGATGAATCAGAAGGCTCGCTCCATCGGTCTTTTGGACACGCAATATTCGAATGAGAGCGGTTTGGACATCGATAGCTACCAGAGCGGCGGCAATGGGAGCGCCCGCGATATGGCGATGCTCTACGAATATGTGTGGCGCAAATATCCGAAACTCTTTGAAGCGACGGCTTACAAGAACGAAGAGGTGCGTTCGCTCTCTGGCATTGTCCACCATATCGCGAATACCAACGATTACGTCGATCGCATCCCGGGTATCATCGGTTCAAAGACCGGATTCACCGATCTCGCGGGCGGAAATCTTGTCATTATCGCCGACATCGGTATCGATCATCCAGTGGTGATCGCGGTCCTCGGCTCCACTCGCACCGACCGTTTCAGTGATGTAGAGAAGCTCCGCGATCGCGCGGTGCTTGCGATCGCGAACTCCAATTGATCCATGCCCATTGACGTCATCAAAGTCCTGGTGCCAACGACGACCGCATTCTTCATCGGTATCATACTCACGCCGATCGTCACCCACTATCTGTACAAGTACCGAATGTGGAAAAAGACGAGCGTTCAGTACGCGACCGATGGGCATCTCGCGACCATTACCTCTCAGCTTCACAACGACGAAGAGCGTAAGACGCCAAGGATGGGGGGGGTCGTGATCTGGGGGAGTACGTTGCTGACTGTCGCGCTTTGGGGCATCATCTCGTTCTTTACCCGCAATGGCTCGACAGCGAACGATATCAACTTCCTCTCGCGCAATCAAACCTGGCTCCCACTGTTCACCTTGCTGGCCGGCGGATATTTCGGTCTTCTGGATGATTACCTTGTTTGCCGCGGCAGCGGGACGTATCGTGGCGGAGGACTCTCGCTTACTGCCCGTCTCGCCTTCGTGGCCGTCCTGGGGGCGATCGGCGCGTATTGGTTCTATGTTAAGCTCGGCATGCAAAGCATCGACATCCCGTTCTTTGGGACGCTAGGGGTCGGATGGGTGTTCGTCCCTATCTTCATCGCGATCTTCGTGGGTATATATTCTGGCGGGATCATTGACGGTGTCGATGGTCTTTCCGGCGGAGTGTTCGCCTCGATCTATTCCGCTTATGCTGTGATCGCATTCTCGAACTCGCAGATCGACCTTTCCGCATTCTGTGCCGTCATCGTCGGGTCGCTCCTCGCGTTCCTGTGGTTCAATATACCGCCCGCACGCTTCTTCAGTTCCGAGACCGGAACCATGGCGCTCTCTACCGCCTTAGTCGTGGTCGCGTTCCTCTCCCATGCCGTCTTCGAGCTCTTTGTCATCGCCTTCCTCCTCATCGTCACCTCGGCTTCAAGCGCCATCCAGATCCTCTCCAAGAGGGTCCGTAGCGGGAAGAAGGTGTTCCTTGTCGCCCCGCTCCATAACCACTTCCAAGCAATGGGCTGGCCACCCTATAAGGTCACGATGCGTTACTGGGTCATCTCTGCCGTTCTTGCGACCATAGGCGTTATCATCCATCTTGTCGGCTGAACATATGGCTGCGCGTCCCGTAGACAAGATATTTCTTTCTGTCACCATCGCGCTTCTGGTGGCGGGTTTTTTCATCTTCCTCTCGTCTGCGTTCGGTGTTGCTGCAAAGAACGTGGGGAAATTCGACTCCATCGTCATCCGTCAGGTGGCGGTCGGATTCGTCGGAGGGGCTCTTGCGATGTACGCTGCCTCGAGGATTGACTACCATTTCTACCGGCGCCACGCGCTTACTATACTGCTCTCCTCGCTCGCGCTCACTCTTCTCGTCTTCGTCCCTTATATCGGATTCAACCATGGTGGGGCGGAACGTTGGATCGATCTTCGGATCATTACTATTCAACCTGCGGAATTCCTGAAATTCGGCCTCATCGTCTATGTCGCCGCATGGCTGAACGCATTCCAAAGGCGCATCCATTCTCCTGCCTTCGGCATCATCCCCCTCATGGTGGTGATCGGGATCGCAGGGGCCATATTGATCGCACAACCGGATACCGGGACTCTCGTTATCGTTGCCGCGGCATGTATCACGATGTATTTCACAGCGACAGGGAAATGGTCTCATCTTGCGATCCTGCTTCTCGTGAGCATCGTCGCCCTCATCGGCGTCGCATTTTTGAAGCCCTATGTCATGGACCGGATAACTACACTCCTACATCCCGGAGACTTTCAAGGCACCGGCTACCAGGTAAAGCAATCGCTCATCGCGGTCGGTTCCGGAGGCCTCTTCGGAAGGGGATACGGGCAAGGGGTACAAAAATATACGTATCTTCCCGAACCGAGCGGCGATTCGATCTTTGCGGTCGCTGCGGAAGAATTCGGCTTTGTCGGCTCTTCGCTATTGGTCGTCCTGTATCTGCTTTTCGCCATGCGGGGACTTATGATCGCCTCGCGGTCCTCGGATAAGTTCGGTGGACTCTTGGCGCTTGGGATTGTTATACTCATCATGTCGCAGACGTTCATGAACATCGGGTCGATGCTCGCATTGATCCCGCTCAACGGCGACCCACTGGTGTTCGTGAGCCAGGGCGGAACGGCGCTCGTTTCGGCGATGTTCCTCTCGGGGATCGTGCTCAACATCTCACGTAAAACGCAATCATGAAGATCGTATTCACCGGCGGCGGCACAGGAGGACATTTCTACCCGATCGTAGCGATCGCGGAGGAAACCCTGCGCCTTTCGGACGAGATGCGGCTTGTTGGACTCAAAATGTATTACGTTTCCGATGCGCCATATAACCCGGAACTCCTGCTCTCCGCACAACTCCAGTATGTCGAGATCAAAACTGGCAAGGTGCGCACGTATTTCTCCATCAGGAATTTCTTTGACAAGTTCCTGACATTTTTCGCATGCATCAAAGCGCTTTGGAGGATATTCGTGATCTATCCGGATGTCGTGTTCGGAAAAGGGGGATACGCCAGCTTTCCGACCCTCTTCGCCGCAAAGATATTACGCATCCCGGTCGTCATCCACGAATCTGACATCAGCCCCGGAAGGGTTAACACGTGGGCGGGAAAGTTCGCACAGAAGATCGCTATCGCGTACCCAAATACAGTGAAATATTTCAAATCGCCGGAACGCGTCGCATTGGTCGGCATTCCGGTGAGGAGATCGCTCCTTGCGATCTCCCCCGGCGATCCATTCGGATCACTCCACCTCGAGCACGATGTTCCTGTCATCCTCGTTCTTGGCGGTTCGCAGGGATCCGAGAATATCAACGAGAACGTCATGGATATCATCGACAAGCTCGTAGAGAAGTACCAGGTGATCCACCAAACCGGACAAGCGAACATCCTTTGGATGAAGAAGCGTGCCGAAGGCATCCTTACTGGAAATTCTCACCAAGAAAGGTATCATCCGCACGCATACATGGACGCACAGCTCCTTAAGACATGCGCGGATGCATCTACTCTCGTCATCTCGCGCGCGGGATCTTCCATCTTCGAGATCGCGCTTTGGGGAAAACCATCCATCTTGATACCGCTCGCTATCGCTCGCGGCGATCATCAGCGTGAGAATGCATACAGCTACGCACGCACTGGAGCCGCTACGGTCATCGAAGAATCCAATCTCAAACCCGGACTGTTGTTATCCGTGATCGATGGCCTTATGGAACATCCAGAGAAGCTAGCGCAAATGGCAGCTGCGACGAAGGAATTCGCCCATACGGATGCAGCTGAAAAGGTCGCGAAAGTATTGCTTTCTATCGCGTTGAAGCATGAGTAAGATCGCACGACAAAAAGGGCAGATCGTCACCCGCTTCGCACCGTCGCCGACCGGCATGTTCCATGTTGGCGGGATCCGTTCATCGCTTTACAACTACCTTTTCGCTCGCAAGCAGGGCGGCATATACATCCTCCGCTGCGAGGATACTGATAGGAGACGTTCAAAGAAGGAGTATGAGGAGAATTTTCTCGAGGTCTTTCGCTGGCTCGGGTTGGATCACGATGAGTACTACCGCCAATCGGAGCGCACCGAGCTTTACAGGGGCTATCTAGAGCGCCTGATCTCTGAAGGGAAGGCATATGTTTCGGAAGAAACCGCCGAGAAAGAAGGCGATAGGGAGGAGGTCATCCGTTTCAAGAATCCAGGTACTGACATCATTTTCGATGACGTCGTGCTAGGCGAGATCAAATTCAATACCGCGGAACTCGGGGATTTCGTCATCGCGCGGAGCCTCGAGGAGCCGCTCTATAACCTCGCCGTCGTCATAGATGATCATGAGATGGGGGTTACTCACATCATCAGAGGCCAAGAGCATGTTTCCAACACGCCAAGACAGATTCTCATCCAAGAAGCGATCGGAGCGGGGCGGCCTATCTACGCGCACGCATCGATCATCCTGAACGAATCGCGCGCGAAGCTCTCGAAGCGGGACCCGTTGGTGCGCCCGGCTTTGGAATACCGAGACGACGGCTATCTTCCCGATGCCGTACTAAATTTCATGGCGCTTCTCGGGTGGAATCCTGGAACGGAGCAGGAAATTTTTGCGAAGAACGAGCTTATCGAAGCGTTCTCACTCGAAAGAATGCAGAAACCAGGTGCCGTTTTTAATTCCGAGAAACTCGAATGGATCAATAAAGAACATATCAAACGCCTTGATCCGGAAATGCTCACAAAGGAGGTTAGAAAGGCGATCTCGGAACGTACGATCGCGCTCCCGCAATACTCAGATGCACGTCTAGAACGAGCGGCTGCGACCCTGACCGAACGGATCACCCATTTTGGCGAGATCCGGAATATGGAAGAAACGGGGGAGCTTACATACCTTTTTTCCGCTCCGTCGATCGAGAATACGGACATACTCGTGTGGAAGGATCTCCGCGGGTCACCCGAGGGAGCTAAAGTGACCGCAACACACCTCACCGAGGTCGCGCGGCTATGGGGGGCGCATGTGGGCGCGTGGAGCGCGGAAGACCTTAAGCAACTTATCTGGGAATATGCGGAGCGCTCTGGTCGCGGGAATGTCCTTTGGCCCGTGAGGGTGTCGCTCTCAGGAAAGGAACGCTCCCCAGACCCGTTCACCCTCGCCTATATCCTCGGAAAACATGAAACACTTCTCCGGATCAACGATGCGATCACACTCCTTTCCCATCTGTAGCGCGTCCATTGGGTTCGCGTGCATTCTTGCTACGGTGGCACTATCGCTTCATATTAACGACGCAAGCGCGCAGACATCACACGCAGACGAACTGCGCCAGAGCATTTCCGACCGCCAAAGCGAGATCCAGAAACTTGAGGACGAGATCGCGGGATACCAAAAAGAGATCGATTCGCTGGGAGGCGAGAAGAAAACGCTCCAGAACGCGATCAAGATGCTCGACATCACGCGATCAAAGCTCAATAAGGATATCCAGCTGACGGAAAAGAAGATCGCGCAGACGAACACGAATATTGCGCTCCTGTCGCAGCAGATCGATGACAAAGAGCAGCGCATCGAGGTCAGCAAGAGTGCGATCTCACAGATCATTCGTTCGATCGACGCTTCGAGCCAAAGCAGTCTTGTCGAGATGCTGCTCTCAGCAAATAGCCTCTCTGGATTCCTGCAAGAAACGGACGAGCTTTCGCGTTTTCAAGAGAACATCAACGATAACCTGAAGACCCTCTCACGATACAAAGACGAGCTCGACCAGACAAAGAACACCTATGAATCCCAAAAGAAGGATCTTTCCCAATTGAGCGGGAGGCTCGGTGACCAGAAAACGCTCGCAGACCAGGAACGGAAAGAACAGACATCCCTCCTCGGCCAGACCCAACAGAAGGAATCGAACTACAAGACGCTCCTCGACCAGAAGATGGCGCGCAAAAAGCAGTTCGAACTCGAGATAAGCGATTTCGAGGCACAACTAAAGGCGGAGATCGACCCTAACAGCTATCCGCCGCCAGGAACCAAGGTCCTTTCATTCCCGGTCGTTCAACCTTTCATCACGCAGAAATTCGGAAAGACAGTCGACGCAAAAAGACTCTATGTTTCTGGGACTCATAATGGCATTGACCTTAGAGCGGGTGTCGGAACCCCGATCATGGCAGCCGCGGATGGCGCGGTGGTCGGCACCGGCGACACCGACAAGACCTGCCGATGGGCTTCGTATGGCAAATGGATACTTATCCGCCACCAGAATGGCCTCTCGACGCTTTATGGGCATTTGAGCCTCATTAAGGTGGCTTCCGGACAATCAGTATCCCGCGGAGACCTCATTGGATACAGCGGACAGACCGGATATGCGACAGGGCCGCATCTTCACTTCACTGTTCTTGTGTCGAGTGCAGCATCAATAGACGATATCCCAAGCAAGTCTTGTCCGGGAGCGATCTTTCACATGCCCGCAGCTCCTCCGAATGCATATTTGGACCCCGAGGCGTATCTGTGATTCAATGGTCCGAGCACGAACATTAGACATCGGAGATCCTCTATGGAACGATTCCACCACACGCAGTTACCAAACTGCGCACTCCCGCCGGAAAAACTCGGCTATGAGATCGCACGCTTAAGATTTGATGCACTTGTCGTTTGCATCGCATCGATGCGAGCGGAACTCTCTCGACAAGCGAAAGCGGACGCCGTACGGGACCGTGCACGTCTCTCTCGAGCTCTTGCTCAGGCTGCCTCAGAACTTGGGAAAGCGGAAAGGGAAGTGCGCAGGGCATTCCAAGTATCAAAGCCTTATCTAAAAAAAGAGCTTTCAGAAACCCCAGCGTTGTTCTGATCTCAACAGCCAGACATCATTGTCTGGCATTATTATTCCTATTCGCAAAACCAACCACTCAAGCATACACTGATCGATCGATAGGTACGACATGGGCAAGTATACGAACAGCGCAATATGGAGGCAAACATAAAGTTAATACGTCGCGAAAGATATATTGTGCGACGTATTATATTTCCTTTATGATCTTGCTCTTGAACCACAAGGGGCGCTATTTATTTGCTTCCCTGTTGTAGCGTCCCACGAGTTCGGCCTGGGTCACGACATGCCCCGCCATGGCACTTTCCAAAGCTTGTCGGCTCGCCCCTTCCTTGAGATCGAGCATCGCATCAAGCGCATACAGGACGAAGTAGTAACGATGTTCTTTGTCAGGCGGGCACGGTCCCTGATATCCAACTCGACCGCCTGTGCCTGACCCGAGCACTCCGGGCGGTGTTTCGCCGGAATAGATCCCCTTTGTATCGGTCGGCATGTTCCATATCAGCCAATGATCCCAATTCCCGTCCGGCCGCAGATTCCGCGGCACATCAGGGTCATACATCACCAATGCGAGCGATCGCGCCTCTTCTGGAACGCCAATGAATGACAGTGGCGGGTTCCGGCCGTCTCCTTCACAGGTGTATTCAGTCGGGATCGAACCGTTCATTTGGAATGATGAGCTTGTGATCTCCATATCATAGAGCGCCATGCGGGTCGCAGACACGAATTGCCGCCTTGGCACGTCAGAATTATGTAATATATAGTAACTACCTGTCAAGATAGTGACCAGCACCACCGCACCAAGGAGCAATGCCAAGTTGCGCATAGCATTGCCAGTTTAATCCTTGAGGGCGAAGGTGTCTATAACATCGTAGGTCGGTCTCTCTGACCTTAACCGACTTCGATATAACCTTAGTTCGCGGAACGCAAGCGACTCCCCTTCTCGTTCGGTACGATGTAACTTATGGAGTTCGCGCGGATGGGGACGATCGCTTCTGAACCGTGCGAATGTGACATGGGGAGCTATATCGATTCCCCCTGAGAGCAGCGAAGATTTGATGTCCTCATGCCCGACAAAGATCTCTGAAAATGAGTCTGAGAGCTCCTGTACCATACGAACATAGAGGGGGCTGGCGTCTAGATATGCCCACACCATGTGTGCACGCGTCTCAGGCGGCGCATATTGAATTCTTTGGAAGTCGAGCATGAAAGTATGCGTCGCGTGCGCGATCTCCTCTGCTCTCTCGATCACATGAGGAAGCGTGGCGTCCATCACCTCCCCAAGGAAGAGAGCGGTCACATGGAGATTCTCCAGGGGCATCCAGCGCAAGTATCTGATATCGCTATGCGCGTCACGATAATGCTCGAACGTCTTGAGCCAATCATAAGAGAGCGGGAGAGCGAGAAATAGACGCATGAGTACTCAAAATATTATCTCTTCTCCTCTTCGGACTGCGTGTTAAAAATCGAACGCTGACATAATTTTTCACTGGATCGGGGTGCCGAGAATCGGCGCAAGTTTCTAATTCGCAATGCTCATAAGAACTTGCTGCCCCGGCTCGCCTGTCCTTCGACAGCCTCAGGACATGGCTCCGCCATTCGATTCCGGCCAGAGGCAAAGCAGTTTGCCTCCTCACCCCTTCCGCTTGGTCGGGGTGCCGAGAATCGAACTCGGACTACAACCACCCCATGGTCGCGTACTACCACTATACTACACCCCGTGGCGTCTCATTTCTTAAGCAGTATCGGGGATCCTGAGACCCATGCATAGTACCAGAAATACCTTGTTTGGCGAATGTATCACCCTATCGCGTTCGTCCTGTGTGGACCGAACCCCATCGCTCGATCGCCCGCAGGATCGGATCAAGCGCCCTCCCCGACTGTGTAAGCTTATATTCGACGCGGGGGGGGACCTCCGCAAATACCTTTCTCTCGACCACGCCCGCTTTCTCCATCGCCGTGAGTCGTAGCGAAAGCGTTCTGGGAGAAACTCCCTTGAGTGACCGTTCGAGTTCTCCGAATCTCTTTGTCCCCGTTAAAAGCTCCCTGATGACAAGAACGGTCCACTTGGGTCCGATGATCCGAAGCGCACCCTCGACCCCACCGCCTGGTTTTTTTTCCATCTTCATACGGACATCGTTAATTTGAAAGTATCCGCGAGTATAGCATATGTATCCTCGACAATGATGTGGATAGAGAGATCCATGTACAAAAAAGAGGCCGGGACTCAGTCCCGGCCTAATGTGGCTCTTCCTCACGGTAGTTTGGTAGGAGTTCTCACTCGACCGCCGAACATCTTCGCGTGAGGGTGCACCACCGGCCAGTCAACATATTACCCTGCCGGAAAAAGTGCGCAAGTCAGATACCGGGGCAATTCCCTGCCGGCTTATATCCAGCTTGTTCGGCCGTTGCCTTGCTTTGGAACCAGATCTTATTGATTTCCTTGATCATTTTCGCCCCGGGACACGATGGGAGATGGTATGTCTGCCCACCCCTCGATCCCACATATTGGCCTTGTATTAGAATATTGTTTGTATTATTTGTCAATGTTGAGTCATCGATCATTCCTTGCTGCGCCTGCCTAGTGTTTAATCGCAGCTCCCCTAACCTCCTGTCCTCCTGCGTAGATATCCGATATCCCAGAAAGACGATCAGTGAGAGGAGGAACAGAAGTGAAAAGAAAAAGATGTCTCCCCGAACGTCCGGCAGCCTCTTGATTTTTCTTCCCATCTCCTGTAGATTCACCATACTGTCAGTTGTAACCAAGAACGAGAGATATGGCAACAAAAAAATCAGGCGGATCATCAAAGAACCTGCGCGACTCGCAACCGAAGTATCTTGGCACCAAGATCCATGACGGCGAAGGCGCAATGACCGGGAACGTCATCGTACGCCAGCGTGGTACGGTCATTCTTGCTGGGAAGAACGTCAAGGTCGGAAAGGACCATACCCTGTATGCCATGAAAGAGGGCAAGGTGAAGTTCACCAAGGCACGAAAGACCACCTTCAATGGCCGCACCAGCATGCGCGCGGTCGCGAACGTCATATAGACCCCGCCGTCCTCGCCTATACTATCCAATACAAAAAAGAGCGCCCTAGAGGCGTTCTTTTTTTTGTTGAGGGCAGGTGGGGTTGTCCATCACTCTTCTTACTTCTCTTCCGTGACGGTAAGCGTCAACTCCGTCATGCTCTCCCCCACTTTCACGACGATGGTATGATCTCCGAGTGATTTGACCGGGTGTTCGAGATGAATGTGCTCTTCGGGGATCTCTGTCCCGAATGACTCCATGATGAGCCTGGAGATCTCTTCTTTAGCGATCGCAGCATAAAGATGCCCGCCCTCACTCGCCTTGCGAGCAACTGTCACGGACACCCCCTTCAACTTCCCTACCGCAGCATCGAGGAGCGCCTGCTGTTTTTCGGTTTCCACGGCACGTTTATGTTGCAGTTCTGCAACTCGCTTAGCATTCGCTTTCGTGACAGGTTCCGCCAGCCCCTTTGCGAGAAGGAAATTCCTCGCGTAGCCGGCCTTCACTTCCGCAAGCTCGTATTTTTTCCCGACATGGGCGACATTCTCAAGTAAGATGACCTTCATATACTGCGCATTACATCGATAAGACAATGGAGGGGATTATACTCAAAAAGCACCGTTATGCAAGGCATAGAGCCCTCGGCGATCCAATGAGGTCTGTTAGAACTTGAATCCCTTCGCGACCTCGATCGCTTTATCGAGCTGCGGATCCTTTCCTTGATCAATATCGCCCTTTGAGATGGGAACTACTATGTCAGGGTCGAGGCCGCCTTCAGAGAGCGAGAGACCGTTCGGCGTGATCCAGCGCGCTACCGTCACCTTGAGCGAAGTGTCGTTGGTGATAGGCACGAGTTCCTGCACCGATCCCTTTCCGAAGGTCTTTGTCCCTACGAGGGTCGCGACATTATGCTGGGATAGCGCTCCGGCCAAGATCTCCGCCGCCGATGCCGTTCCGCCGTCGACCATTATCACCATTTTGAACTTGTCGCCGAACACGTTGTACCCCTTCGAGCGATAGGTGATGCCGCCCCCCCCTTTCTCTTCTTCACGGACCACGACCTTCCCTTGCGGCAGGAACCAGCTCGCCATATCGACCGCAACCTCGAGATAGCCACCGGGATTTCCGCGCATATCAAGCACCAATTTATCCGTTCCTGACTGCACGAACTCGCGCAACGATTGACGGAACAGCTCCGCACCGGTCGCCGGAAATCCGTAGAGGCTGACGACGAATACTCCATCTTTCTTCTTGGTATCGATCGTGGGGACATTGATCTCCTCACGAACGACCATGACGGTGAACGGCTCGTCTCGTCCTTCACGATAGAGCGTAAGACGGACCTTGGTCCCGATCTCACCACGGATGAGATAAAGCGCCTTGTCGATCGACATGTTCGTCGTTGTCGCATCGTCGATCTTCAGGATCTTATCGTTCGCCTTGATCCCTGCACGCTCTGCCGGCGAATCCTTCAGGGGTGCGATCACAGTGAGCACACCATCCTTCATCCCGATCTGCATGCCAACTCCGCCGAACGTCCCACTCACGTCCTGCTCGAAAAGCTGTTTCTCCTGCGGTGGGAGGAAATAGGTGTAGGGGTCATTCAACGATTGCGCGAGCCCCTGGATCGCTCCCCATACCTTCTCTTGGTTAGACACCGGCGCGGATTTCGTCGGCACGAACTTCTCGTTGATGACGTTCCAAGCTTTCCAGAACTGATCAAAATTTGCCGGCTTATCGAGATCTTTCCTCTCGGTAGACGTCCCATTATGGTCGAGCATGCACGGCACTTCGACGCCTTTTGCGTCGACACATGTGGAAATCTCATTGAATGCCGCTCCTGAGTCCGTGGTCGAAGCGATATCGGGCGCAATGTTGATGACGCCAGCGACCTTTTCCAGCTCCGGACGATTGCTCTCACCGACGGAGACCCCTGCGGTGAAGATCCCTGCGGCCAGTACGACGATGAGGAGGAGGCGCACCCACGGCTTATGAACGAATAACATCAGCACATTATCGCAAACGCAATGTGCATGGTCAAACAAAAAAGCCCGCCGTATAATGGAACCTGACCTATGATCTCGCGCTACAACTATAAGGATCTTCTGTGGGTAGACGCTGAGACCCCGTCACATGAGGAGATCCGGCAGCTTATGGCCGAGTTCGACATCCATCCCATCGTCGCCGACGAGCTTCTTTCGCCTTCGGTACGATCTAAGGTCGATCATTACGAGAACTTCATCTACTGCATCCTCCATTTTCCCGCCATTCGCCACAGCCATTCGGGCGGAAACATCCAGGAGGTCGACTTTGTGATCGGGAGAAAATTCCTCCTCACCGTCCACTATGACGCGATCGATCCGATGCACAAATTCTCCAAGGTCTTCGAGGTGAATTCCATCCTCGACCACTCGAACATCGGCGACCATGCCGGTTTCCTCTTTTTCTACATGCTCCGGAAGATCTATGCTTCCGTACACCACGAACTCTCCGCGATCGGCGATCTACTGCAAAGCGCGGAGGAACGCGTCTTCAAGGGTGAGGAGCGTAAGATGGTCGAGGAACTCTCGCTCATCAACCGCGATCTTATCGCCATCCACCGCGCCCTCTATTGGCACGAACGCGTCCTCGACTCCCTGCGCGTCGCGAGCAAAGAGTTCTTTGGTGCGGAGTTCGGGCACTATATTGACAATATTTTGGGCGAATACCACAAAGTGAACCGCGGCGTCGAGGAAGAGCGCGATATCCTCGAAGACCTGCGCACAACGAACAATTCCCTGCTCTCTGCGAAGACCAATGAAGTGATGCGTAGTTTGACCGCGATCTCGGTCGTCGCTTTCCCTGCGTCCTTCCTTGCATGGGTCTTCTCCATCGACGCCAGGAATATGCCTATCGTGGGAGACGCGAACGATTTCTGGATCCTCCTCGGCTTTATGGGCGTCTCCTCCCTTCTGACGTTCCTCATCCTGCGCGCAAAGAAATGGCTCTGAAGCTCTACAACACGAAGAACCGCGTACTCGAGGACTTCGTTCCTTTGGACCCGTCCGGAAAAATGGTCACGATGTATAACTGCGGCCCGACCGTCTATAACTACGCGCATATCGGAAACCTCCGCGCGTATGTGTTCGCGGATGTCCTCAGACGCACACTTGAAGCGAGCGGATATGCCGTCAAGCAAGTGATCAACATCACCGATGTCGGACACCTCGTCTCCGATGCCGATGAGGGCGAAGATAAGATGGAGGTCGCACGAAAACGCGAAGGGAAAAGCGCCGAAGAGATCATCGCAACCTATTCGAACGCGTTCTATGAGGACCTTGCGGCACTCAATATCGAGGCGGCGGCAGAGCGCGGCAACGAGGCACACTTCCCTCGCGCGACGCATCACATCGAAGAACAGAAGGAGCTCGTCGAGGTTATTGCCAAGAAAGGATACGCGTATACGACATCGGATGGCATCTATTTCGATACCGCGAAATTTCCTCGCTATGCAGAATTTGCTCGCCTTGATATCGCGGGGCTCCAGGGCGGCGCACGTGTCGGCCTCGGAGAGAAGAAGAACATCACTGATTTCGCTCTGTGGAAATTCTCTCCCAAGGACGGCCAGAAACGAGAACAAGAGTGGGACAATCCGCTCGGTGTCTCAGGAAGAGGTTTCCCTGGCTGGCATATCGAGTGCTCCGCGATGTCGAGGAAATACTTGGGCCAGCCGTTCGACATCCATACTGGCGGCATTGACCATATCCCCGTCCACCACACGAACGAGATCGCGCAGAGCGAGGCGGCCTATGACCTTCCCCTAGCCCGCTACTGGATGCACTCCGCCCACATGACTGTGAACGGCGAGAAGATGTCCAAATCTCTCGGGAACACTTACCGACTTTTCGACCTGATCGCTAAGGATATTTCTCCCCTCGCCTTCCGCTACTGGCTCCTTACCGCAAACTACCGCACGACGGTGAATTTCACGTGGGAAGCATTGGAAGCCACGAGATCAAGGCTCCTTCGCTTGCATTCAAAGATCGGCTCTTGGGGGGCAAAAGCTGGAAGGACGATCAAGGTTTACGAAGATAGATTTTATCAGTACATCAACGATGATCTTAATACTCCGAGAGTCGTATCACTCCTCGATGAGCTGGTGGATGACACACAGATTTCGGGGGAAGATAAACGTGCAACCGCGCTAAAGTTCGATCAAGTACTTGGCTTGAAACTGCATGAAGTTCCTATGCCCGAAATACTTTATATTTCTCTTCCGGACGAAGTGAAGGCTCTTTTAGCACATAGAGAGCAAGCGAGAAAGGCAAAGAACTTCGCCGATAGCGACCGCCTCCGTGATGAGATCAAAAAACTTGGCTACGAAGTTAAAGACACGCCGGGGGGACAGGAGATCTCTCGAATGTAATACGAGTGCGGCAATTTTCATTTTCCTCTCGCACTAGCGATCAGTGAGTGTGGTTGAACATTGCGGAGAACGACGGTTCGAGCATAGGAATCCGCCAGTAGGTGGATATCCGTGTCCCGCAACGCACTGATTGCGCCAAAACCCTTACCATGCTAAGCTTCCGCGCGTATGACCGGGATAGCGGACTGGCCGAAAAGTTTCTTTTTCGGGCTTCATCAGGCCCATTTTCTCATCGAAAAGCGCTTGGCTGAGAAGCTATCGGAGGCTGGCCTCGTCTCCTTTTCGCAGTTCCTTGTTCTCATGTCTCTTTGCTGCAGGGACAAGGCGTCTCAGTGCAGCATCGCGGAGAACTTATTCATCACCGAGGCAACCGTCTCGCGCCACGTGCGAGCACTGCTTCGATGCGGCCTAGTGACGAAACGCACGAATCCGAAGAGCCATCGTGAATTTCTTCTTGCTCTTACTCCGAAAGGCAGACGGGAGATGGAGCGCTCGCGCAAGGCGATCGACGACGAGATCGATCGGATCATTTCCGAGATCAATGAGCGTGACCGACAACAGATGATGACGACAATGCAGAGTCTATTATCAGCATTATATTCCAAATAATCATTTCCCTATGGATCGGATCACCTCGGTATTTCGGAACTTGTTCGCCGGACTTCGGACGCGGTGGGGCCGCCTCTCGCGAATCCAGCAGGCCGTCGTCAGCGTGATCAGCGTTGCGGTCCTGATCGCGATCGGCATGCATATCGGGACAAAGCCGGAGGAAGCCACTGCCCCCGATAGGGTGCGCCAAGTCGAACTTGCTTCCGTTTCCGATCTTTCGGGCGACGCTGCTCCACTCTCCCTGGTCGGCAAGGTCTCTTCGGTCTCGGAAGCGACGATCCTTTCGGAATCCTCCGGCAAGATCCGCGTCTATCGAAAACTTGGAGATTATGTACCAGCCGGCTCGATCATCGCGGAATTCGAGAATTCTGGGGAACGCGCAGCTGTCCTCTCCGCAGAAGGCGCATATCAGGCAGCACTAGCGGCACGGGATATCGCAGGGATCAGCCGTGGCTCTGCTGGGAACACTCTTTCTGAGGCACGCACATCGGCCCTCAACACGATCAATTCCGTGTATACCTCACTCGACGACGCGATCCGCCAGAAGACCGACGTGATGTGGTCGAACCCGCAAGCGAGGGACCCGCGCCTGATCTTCAGCGTCTCCGATTCGAAGCTCGTGATAGACCTCGAGCAGGAGCGTATCGCGCTCGAGGATATGCTCGTCACGCGTGAATCCCATAATGCCTCGCTGACAACGTCCTCGGATCTTTCCACCGAACTTACCGCCGTCGAAGCCGAGACAAGGCAGGCGGCGAAATATCTCGACGATCTCTCGCTTGCCCTTTCCCGCGCTATTCCTGACGCGCGCATCACGAACACCCAGATAGACAGTTGGAAGACCGTGACCAGCATTGCAAGGCAAAGCGTGAATGGCGCGCTCGCCTCGATCACCGGCAGCCGTAACGCTCTTCAGGCAGCGACTGCCGCCACGGCGATCGCTGAGAAGAATGCCGGCGACGACCCTGACGCAGCGGCCGCGGACGCACAGGTGAAATCGGTGTTTGGCGCTCTCGAGGGCGCGCGGGTGCGCCTCGATAAGACCATCATCCGAAGTCCGATCTCCGGGACCATCAATTCCCTTTCCGTCGATACGGGAGATTTCGTTTCGCCGTTCTCCCCCGTCGCCATTGTCTCGAACAACGGCGCGCTGGAGATCGTTGCCTACGTGACAGAGAACGATGTGCATGAATTCGCGCTTGGCGATACTGTCAATATCGAAGGCGGCGCGAAGGGCGTGGTCACAAGGATCGCCCCAGCGATCGATCCGCGTACGAAGAAGATCGAGGTGAAGATCGGCATCGTATCCGGCAAGGGGCTCGTCAACGGCCAAACGGTCGCGCTCGATATCGCGCGTAGCTCAAAGCAGCAGCGTGCGGTCGCAGGACCGATCTCTCTGCCGCTCTCTACGATCAAACTCACCCCTCAAGGATCGTACGTATTCACCGTCGACGCGTCGTCGACTGCCAGGGCGCACGAGATCGTGTTGGGCGCGCTTCAGGGAGACCGCGTCTCGATCACGAACGGTGTGACCTTAGACATGGAGATCATCATCGATGCTCGCGGCCTAAAGGATGGCATGGTGATCGGTGTGAAGCAATAGATGGTATATGCACTGGCTCTGGAACTTCTTCCTTCGCAAGCGATCATTCACGATCCTCATGATGATCGCCCTCACAGTAGCGGGCATATATTCGCTCGCCACGATCCCGAAGGAATCCGCACCGGAAGTGATCATCCCGGTCGGCAACGTCATCGCAACGCTCCCAGGCGCATCTGCCTCAGACGTCGAGAAGCTCATCACCAACAAGCTCGAGGACGAGATCGCGAACATCGAGAACATCGATAAGGTCACCTCATCGTCCCGTGAAGGCGTCTCCATCGTTTCGGCGCAGTTCCTCGCGAGCGCGAACCTCGACAAATCGATGCAGAAGCTCCGCGACGCAGTCGATCGCGCCAAGGTCGAGTTTCCTAAGGAAGCAAACGAGCCGCAGGTCATGGAGGTCAATTTCGCTGATCGGCCGATCCTCATCATCTCCATTTCGGAGGATCTCTCGCCACGCGGCCTCACAGATCTCGGCGATTACCTCAAGGACGAGATCAAGAAAGTAAGGGGCGTTTCGAAGGTGGACGTTTCCGGAACGCGCAAACGTGAGGCCCAGGTCGTCATTCGCCGTTCCGCGCTCGAGCAGTATGGACTGAACGTTTCCGACGTGATGAATGCCATCACCGCGGCGAACGCGTCGTTCCCCATCGGGAACATCACCGTTTCCGATATCGATTATCCGATCAAATTCGAAGGTTCCATCGACGACCCGAAAGATGTCGCGAACATTCCCATCCCCAACACAAACGGA
Organism: Patescibacteria group bacterium UBA6899; assembly: GCA_002451235.1. Taxonomy (GTDB): domain Bacteria; phylum Patescibacteriota; class Minisyncoccia; order Phycocordibacterales; family UBA6899; genus UBA6899. The sequence goes on along the minus strand of DKBN01000023.1, from coordinate 1,711 downwards.
GTTCCTTTGTATTTGCGCGATATCGCAGACGTCGTCGATGGGCTCGAAAAACCCTTGACTTTCTCTCGTGCTTCCGTCGGAGGAGCTCCTGCCTCTCAGGCGCTCACTCTGAACGTCTATAAGAAATCGGGCGGCGACGTGACCGCGATCGCGAACGACGTCAAGGCGCGGATCGCGGGGCTTCAGAAATCCACACTCTCAGGCGCCGATATCGTCATCTCCTTCGACCGTGGCAGGCTCGTGAAAAAGGACTTGACCGAGCTAACGCGAGTCGGCTTCGAAACCGTCGGCCTCGTCATGCTCGTTCTTTTTCTCACCATCGGCTGGAGGGAGTCGATCGTCGCAGGACTTTCCGTCCCTCTTTCGTTCGTGATCGCCTTTATCGGCCTTGATCTCTCCGGAAACACCATCAATTTCGTCTCGCTCTTCTCTTTGATCCTCGCTGTCGGCATCTTGGTCGACTCCGGCATTGTCGTTGTGGAAGCGATCCACACCCGTTACCGTAAATACGGCGACGCGTACCAGGCAGCACTTGCTTCGATCAAAGAATACGCCTGGCCCCTGATCGCCGGAACGATGACCACCGTCGCAGTGTTTATCCCGCTCTTCTTCATCTCCGGCATCACCGGGAAGTTCATCGCTTCCATTCCCTTCACCATTATCTTCGTTCTGATCGCTTCCATTTTCGTCGCCCTCGGGATGGTCCCCCTTATCGCGATCATGAGCCTGAAGCGGAGTGAGAACCGCTTCGAAGCGCTCCAGGAGGAGTATACTCATCGCGCGCAGATGTGGTATCGCGCGTTCCTCGGCCGCATGCTCGATAGCGATCGCGCGCAGAAGATATTCATCCGCTCGATGATCGCGGCGTTCATTGTTGCGGTCGTACTCCCGATCGCCGGCCTCGTGAAAGTGATCTTTTTCCCGCAAGGCGACCAGGATTTCGTATATATTGAAGTGGAAAAACCACAGGGGAACACGCTCGCGAATACCGACCTCGCGACCCGCGAAGTTGAGGAGATCCTCTACGATTATCCGCTCGCCGAATCGTTCGTGACGACCGTCGGCGGCAGCTCCTCATTTGGGAACAACGGCCCATCGTCCGGAACGAAGCTCGCCAACATCACCGTGAACCTGCTCTCAAGCGATGAGCGCAGCGGCAAGTCATCAAGCGACATCGTCGAGGACCTGCGAGGGCGCCTGGCGGTCGTCAAAGATGCCGACATCCGCATACTCCAAGCGAACAACGGCCCGCCAGTCGGCGATCCGGTCGTGGTCAAATTCTTGGGCGATGACCTCGATAAGATCTCCGCGGCCGCAGACAAGGCGGAACGGCTGCTGGAGAGCATCAAGGGGACGATCGACGTTCAAACCTCGCTTCGCGACGACGGGACAGAGTTCCGACTCGCGATCGACCGTGCGAAGGCGGCTGAGATCGGGCTCACAGCAGCACAGGTCGCACAAACGCTGCGAGCGGCTGTTAACGGCAGTACCGCATCTACCATCAAGAAGCAAGAGAACGACATCGACATTGTCGTGAAGCTCGATCTCAACCCCGCATTCGTGAACCCCGAGGACACGAGCGTGACGACCATAGATTCCATCAAGCAGATCCCTATCACAACGCTTCGTGGTACCGTTCTTTTGGGCTCTGTCCTCTCAAACTCGATCGGCGAGACGCGCGCCGTTATCAGCCATGAGAACCGCAAACGTG
>DKBN01000035.1 GCA_002451235.1 Patescibacteria group bacterium UBA6899 | reverse complement strand
TTTCCGATCACGTACATGTGGCGGGCACGATCGGCCTCCTTGATGCCGAATTTGATGCGCTTGCCGCGGTAGTCGGTCTCTGCGAAATAGTTGATCTTCTCTCCGATAGCCATGATCATTCAATTATAGCGCGAGTGGTCATGAATCCAAAAAAGAACCGCGGGGTGGGCGTGCCACTCCGCGGATCGTTGTCTTACTTAAGAGAAAAAGAAGGGACACGACGGCGATCCTGCAGTATCTTCCACACCGCTTGTGCGGCGGCAAGCTTGAATGCGCTCTTCGGGATCGGGGCATTGGAACGTGCAATGGCTTCTTCCTCGAAGGAAAGATTCCTTGTCATCTCGTCGTAGAGCCTCTCCAGATCGGTGGTCGACATCGTTTGATACGCATCGATTTGCGGATCATCCATATGCGGCCTCCATCCGATTCTTCAGGATCGAATCAATATCCACCTTGACCGATCCCCGGGACGAACGTTGGAGCTCGTGGAAGGTGTACCACTCGTCGTATTGTTCTCGCGTCAGCACCGCCCAGTGGCATGTGCATTCGGGGTAATGCGGATTAAACACCCCAAAATTCTTCCGGCACTCGAGCACTAATATGCAATTCGGGATCTCTTTGCTCTGGCACGCGGCAGCGAACTCGAGCGTGTACCCTCTCGCTTGCCCGAATTGAATACCCTGCGGAACCAGATATTCCTCGTACTGGTCGAGCCCCAACCGACAAGTGTCCGGCACAATGGTCGACGGTTCTCCTTCGATGACACGCTTCATCCGCCTGACAGTATCGGGAAATCCTTTGATACGCATGTATCCTCCTTTTTGAAACTGAAAAGATCAAAAGACCCAGAGCGTATACTGCGTAATTTTCAACGATTCGTCAATCTCTTCCTAATCGCCCATGCTTTTGATATCGAACGCACTACGCGTATACCTGTTTGCGGGATCCCAGACCATCCATGAAGTGAGTCCGGTGTCATATACCGCCTGCATTTGCGCGCGCACCTCTTTTTCCCCGTAATGCCCACCATATTGGAAATCCTGAAGCCAAGGACGCAGCTTTTTCACAAACGTTCCCGTTGGTGCGAATGGGGGCGTGGTCGTTCCTGGATGCGCGGGATATTTCCCTTCCTCGACCGCCACCTCTTTCTCAAGCGCCCTCGCGCGAAGGACGGCATGTTCCATCGAATATTTGACTACCTCGCCCGGCACGAGGTTGGGATCCTTCCATCCGTTGAACATCGGCGGGTAATGGGACGGATAGACCATGGGCGCGACGTAGTCGAACGCAAGCAGCGCGTGCTCGATGATCTGGCCGATGTTGAGATCGTCGGTGTTCGTTGTGGTCATGCCGAACAGATCCGCGGAGCTTTTTATCCCAGCGGCGTGCATCTGTCCCCCGAGATACGAATAGAACGCGCGCATCATGGCGGATTTTGTAGAAGTCCCAGAGCGCGGGAACCTGATGTCCTTCATATCTCCATCGGACGGATAGCGAATGTAATCGAAATTGATCTCGTCAAACCCGGTGGCGTATGCGTCCTTCGCGAGATCGACCATATGATCCCAATATCCGGTCGCCCCTGGATCGACATAGGTAAGACCCTTCTTGTCTTTCCAGATCGCGTCGGTCGACTTGCGTTTCACCGCGTCGTCCGCGTGGGCTGCCGGATATGTCGCATCCTGCATGACAGTCACCCTGCCGATGACATAGATCCCTTTGTCGTGAAGTTCAGCGATGAATGCTTTCATGTCCTTGACGCTGCACCCTTTCGAGTTCACGATAAACCGCGGGTCGCCAGTATCAAATGAGATCTTCCCTGTGTAATCCTTGATGTCGATGACCAAGGCGTTGAGTTCTGTGTCTCCGATGAATTTCACCAGACTCTCCCTCCATGCCTTGTCTCCGGCCACACAGCTTGTCATATAGATCCCCCTCAATGGGTCAGGGGTATCAAGATGCCGGACGATGATCGCGTCCTTGCCGTCCATCGCTAAGGTTGTACTCGTGCTAATGGAACTCGTTGAGGTGTTCAAGATGTCTGTTGCGCGATATACCAGCGTTCCTTCACCGGTTCTTCCCTGCACCATGACCGCCCCGCCGCCCACAAGGAGCGTGAGGAGCGCGAGCGAAAAAAAGTATCGCATCATAGAAGGTCACCCTCCTCCCTCGGGGAGATCCCCTGTTTCAGGTCGTTTTTTTCTTTTTGTCTTCGGGCGATGCGCGGGTGACAATGACTCCCTCGACGCATCATGCTCTTCCGCCATACCGACGACCGACATCTCCGGGGTCGTCAATTCGACGTGATGCGGGGGTCCTTCTTTTTTGTGTTCGACAGGAAGTTCTCGGGAGACTTCCTCGGCCACCTCCTCCTTGTCGCGATGCATATTGTGATGATGGGACATCAAATTGGAGGCGATAGGGACTGATACTCCTTCCTGCTCGATCGGAACCCGGATGTGTTTCGTCTTCTTCGAGAAAACAAGGAGGAAAAAGATCAAAAGCCCGGCGATGGAATACAGCCAATTGTTGACCGAGTGTGGAAAGCCAAGATATGGAAGGACCGCGATGAACACACCCAGGGACATGATGATCTTACGCAACATACGGGGATTATAGCGTAGCCCCGCAAACTATGCACCGTGTACAACCACCACGAATTCGCCACGGATATGATCGGGGTGGGCGCGGAAGTGCTCAATGACTTCAGAAAGCGCTCCGACGACAGCCTCTTCATGCAGTTTTGTGATCTCGCGCGCAACGGCGATCCGTCGCTGTGGCTCAAGATGTTCGGCGAGCGAAGCGAGTGCCTTTTCAAAACGATGGACGGATTCATAGAAAACCACCGTGCGTTTCGATATTGCAATTTCTTTAAATAGCGTTTCTCTCCCCTTCTTGTGCGGAAGAAATCCGAGAAACAAGAATTCAGACGTCGGGAATCCTGACGCAGACAGTGCAGCGAGCACTGCTGAAGCACCAGGGATCGGCACGATCGCGACTTTCTCGCCGAAACGTTCGCGCACTTGTGAGACCAAGAGGCAACCAGGATCAGAGATAGCGGGCGTCCCAGCGTCGGAAACGAGCGCGAGATCCTTCCCACGCTCCAAGAGCTCGAAGATCCGCTCGGCCTTCGAGAGTTTTGACTGCGCGTGGTATGAGATAAGCGGCTTGTCGAATTCGTATTTTTCAAGCAATCTCTTCGTCACGCGAGTATCTTCGCAGAGGATTGCATCAACCCCCTGAAGGACGCGTAGGGCGCGCAGGGTGATATCCTCGAGATTTCCGATCGGCGTCGCGACGATGTAAAGAGTTGGCATGATGCTATCCTCTCTCATTTTCTTCTGAAAGAAAAGCGCCCCGCGATTGGGGGGGCGACCATCAATACCGATGGATAAGGGCAAGAACAATGGCGACTGCGGCCACAATAAGGTCCGCGCGACGATGGTAGGTCCACCGTAACAGACGTTTTTTCGATGTAGCTCGAAAGTATGGCACGTGGTCTAGGGCATTTCTGAAAGACATATCGTCTCTCCTGTTCGGTGATCCATTCTCACGGTATCAATAAGAAAGGGAGAGTCAATACATTGCTCCGATAGGTCATTTTTGCTATATTTTCCGCACTTGCGCGTGTAGCTCAGGTGGTTAGGTCTTTCAAAAATTCGATATTGATTGGCGAAGTGCGCGTGTAGCTCAGGTGGTTAGAGCGCGTCACTGATAATGACGAGGTCCCTGGTTCGAGTCCAGGCATGCGCACTTCGCCCGTGAAAATTCGAATTTTTGAAAGACAGAATCAAGAGAGTGGGTGAAGCTTGCGGGTCTCGCTTCACCCTGATCATGACTCGGTCCCTGGTGTGGGGACGGGTACGGTATCGGAGTGGGCATGCGCACTTCGAAGTGGGACCTTATTTGTGTGGATATTGACTCTTGACGTATATTATGGTGGCATGACAATGAAGTATAGAGAGTTTCTTCGAAGACCTAGTTCCCTGAAAGGAGGGAGTCATGTCAGCGGTATTATCTCAACGCCCCACGCTTCACAGCGCGAACGCCTTGCGGCCAATACTAAGCGTCCCAGGAAGAAAAAAAGCGGAGCCCCCGCGCAAAAAAACGCTCGAAGATGAACTGGCAGCGCTGCAACGGTCATGGCAAGATGTCATCGACCAGATGTGCGGCATGAACCCATTCGTCGTCGCAATAGTGAGTACTTTCGACGATGGCGTCCGGACTGCCCTGCAATGGATCTCTTACGACTGTGTACTCTCAGGTGCCACAATGAGGACCCCTCATGACGACGCCTAAGACCCGCCCCGTTGGTATTGTCGCAAGACTATCCGGCGGGGCTCTCTCTTTGTATCTTCTATATTTACAATACGCCCCAAAAACGTATGCTACAAAGAGAAGTTCCCACTGAGGAGGAAACATGACAAGGGCAATGATGAAAGCGAATCGGGTACCGTCGAAGGACAGTAAGGAGGAAAATCCAACCCCAGCAGTCGATCTCCACCAAAAGGCCAACCGTGAACGGGCGGCGGCGATCCTTCGGGCTCAGGCGATCAATCGTGTGGAGAAGATCAACCAAGGACTCAGGAGGAAATGATGAGAGCCCCACACCAACACGCTGTGATGGCTGCGATTTTTATCAGCATGGCCCTGGGACACAGCTTTTTCCGATCCACGACATCAAGACTTTCTCTCGCACTTCCGAGTCTGAGCGAATACGGAAGGGGGATGCGCCGAAGATCGCAGAAAGAAAAACGCAAGCGTGTTCGGCGGCTTGGAAGGAAAAGACCATGACACGCTCGGCCAAGCATTCCATCTCCTTCGGAATTGTCATCCTCTTCGCGGCCATCATGGCTTTCCCGGCCGCGATCTTTGACGCCTTGTTCGGGGGACCGAACGAGGTCCTTCGCAGAAGAGATCTTAAGAAATGAATAAGGCCCGTTGGGTGCATCGCAAGATGTTATCCAACGGGCCTTTTGCTACGGCGCCGGACCGAACAAGTTTAGGTCCAGCAATACCATGATGGCCGCCAGTAAAAATACTAATGCGATCCAGCGGCGAATCCTCCCTTTTCCTCCGTCTACAAACGAAAAACAAAAAAAACTTCCCGATACAGCAAGGAACAAGACGATCCACGACGTCGTTGCCATTTATCTCCCCAAAATCAAGTTTTCAACAGAAAAATCATAGCACATATTGACACAAATTGTCAAATCAATTAGTATGGAACTGGTATGGCTTAGTTAAGCCATGTTCTTCAATCAACCTGGAGGTTTAAACATGGGTAGGCATAGAGATCGCCCCCCCAAACAACCAAAAGAAAAGCTCGAGACAATGATTGATCTCGGGAAAGTGTTTCATGCTGGACCGGTTCCCAATGACCCTTCGACGTGGACCGCAAAATACGCAAAAGAAAAACGCGATCAGACGAATGACATGGAAAGATGGGCTGAGCTCGACCGTGCATTCCGTGCCCTTCTCATTTACGAAGCGCGCGAGAAGGGTAGCAAGCTGAAACATCCGTTCTCCGGCGCATACCGGCCCGAAGACGAAGAGCAGCTTGATCTACTTGGAAACGCACATGCCGTCGCTACCCCCACCTAGTCCCGGCAACATGCTCCCCTACCGCGGCAAAGGTCGCTTCCGGGAGTTAGCCAAGAACCACCCCCAACAAACAAGCCGTCGCATGATCTGCGGCGGTTTTAACTTTAAATTTTCACAAAATCCCCCCATCGGGGCGTTATACCTAGTTTGTTGTTGATCGACAACGAACTCGGTATAGCGTGATCTGACCAGTCATTGTACTTTCTAGAAACCAAAACACCGCACTATTGGTACGATCTTTTGAAATTGTGTGTCACCAAGTTCCGCGAGTATCGAGCTTTCTTTTGCTCCGCTCACTTTCCCCGTAACGTATCGCGGGGGTATCCGATATGCAACGCGCGCATACTACGCAGTGGAATGAAAAGGAATACCACCATACCTATGACTTCATACAAGATGAAGATCGACATCAGTCATGCCCACTCGAGAGGGGCACAACGTCCGAATTGGAATTGATCCACGAGCAGCTTCCGCTACCCGTGCCTTGTTACGACTTACTCCCTGT
>DKBN01000052.1 GCA_002451235.1 Patescibacteria group bacterium UBA6899 | reverse complement strand
GTATTTCAACGACATTTCTCTAGTTTAGCATTGAGATGCTAGTCTAGAGCCTTTTTCTATTTCATCTAATCAGAGATTCACCGAATTCAATTTTTATAAAAGTTCGAATCCGAGGAGGGTCATTCCTGTAAAATGATATTTCTGAGTTGATTGCGCGTAGGTTGATTGACTGGTAGTTTTACCCTCAAAGTGTTCTTTAACATTCAAAAGGAGATATTCCGTGAAAAAGGACAAGTACCTGCGGGCACGAGGAGGGAAAGCAAAGATACTTAACCTGTCCTGTACTGCCTGCGGTTCATTCATCCTCCAATATCAAAAAGATGGTCCTGGACAGCTTTTACGCTGTTACCTGAATCGCATTGTCGCGCCAGAGAGTTTGGAAAAGCTCCAACATGATCCTACGATTACTGAGGTCAAAGACATACCGAATCTCAAGTGCTCGACATGCCAATCGCTCATCGGAACGCCCATGCGGCATACCGATCGGCGACTCGCATTCCGTCTGCATAGGGGAGCCTACCACTCACAAAGATCGAAAGGAGATCAATCGTGATACTCAACTTAGAAGAAATTGCAGAGCGGACGAGCACGACCGTCGAAGCGGTGCGCACACTCATCGCTGAGGCGAAAGAATCATTGATTCCGAAAGGAAGACAGATTTCCGTCACAGAGAATGGTGCGACACGCTGGTTCATTGTGACGCGGAGAGGTATGGGCCTCATCCGTACCGACTTTGGCGAGTTCTACCAATTCGATTTTGGTATCGACGATACTTGGGGGAAATATTCAGTCATTATCAAAGCGAAGCTCGACATAAATTTCATGCCCATTTTTAGTGGGCGCGACCTGCTCCTCATTCGGGTCGATTCGGGGTGCGAGACCGGGCAAGTCTTTGGCGATCGTACATGCGAGTGCCGAGAGCAGCTCGAACTCGGACTTGAGACGATCGGGAACGCGGGAGAAGGAATGGTCATCAACATCCCGCGACAAGATGGGCGTGGGCTCGGACTGCCGTTTAAGCTTGCTACGCTTCGGCTCCAGACCTTGCTTCAGATGAATACGGTCGAAGCGGCAGAGGCGATCACCCCGGACGGGATCATTGATGCACGCACGTACAGTGGGGTCGTTGGCATCCTCAAGTTTTTTGGAGTGCCGACGACGATGCAGATCAATCTCGCGACCAACAACGTGCACAAGGTAGGAGTGTTCGGTGAGAACGGGTACACGGTCGGAGGACAGACTCCGGTCGTGGTGCCGCCCACCGAGCACACATCTCAGCACCTTGACGCCAAGCAGCGGTATCTCGGGCATGTGGGACTCGTTGCATCGAAAGATCGTGTCCCAAGGAATGCGGTTTCACTGCTCCGGCATGCAATGGTGTCCAAAGACACACTGGCCTGCTGCGGACTCGATCCGGACGTGGCGAAGATGCCGAAGAGCATCACTGGCGAACACACAGCTGACTGGGTGAAGGCGCTACGCTTCTTGCGCGAGGTTATCGATATCACCGGTCCGTACGTGTGTGCATACAAGGTGCAGAAGGCGTTCTTTGACTCAATCGGCAACGGACAAGAACTGCTGGTAAGAGTTGTTCGCTACGCCCAGGAGTTCTTTCCCGAGGTCCCGGTGTTCATCGATGCAAAGGTAGGCGATATCGATAACACAATGGAGGCATATCTCTCAGGTATCTTCGAGAAAGTGGGAGCCGACGGATTGGTGGTCAATCCCTATATGGGCGATGACGTCCTGCGGCCATTCGAGTCGCTATCTGACAAGGCAGGCATCGTGCTCGTGAAGACGAGCAACCCTGGAGGCAATGTAGTCCAAGACGCGCTCATGCAAAATGGTGACTCACTCTGGCGGTATATGCTCAAGCTGGTCGTTGAGCGATGGAACAAAGGAGCCAATCTGATTCCTGTGCTCTCTTCAACATCCGACGTCGATCTCTCTCTGGTACGGCAGATCATCCCCAATGAGATGCCAATACTGTTTGCTGGGTACGGCGCGCAGGGTGGAAACTTGAGTCACTTTCGGCAACTGCTTGATTCGTCGGGACGAGGCGTCTTCGTGAATTCTTCACGTGGCATCCTCTATCCATATGAGTCTGAGGAACGCAGGTGGCGTCAAAAGATCCTCGATGCTGTCGTCGAACTCAAGCAAGTCCTGAACGAAGGGAGATCACAAAATGGGAGCTAAGTTCCTTCTCCTGTTAGGCCCGTCTGGAGTCGGTAAGAGCTCCATTGTCGCACTGCTGCGGAAGCTCGACGATCGGTTTGTCTACATCTCCCCGTACATCACAAGAAAGCTCCGAATGGGAGAGCGAGACAAAGTGGCAGTGAGTAACAAGAAACTCGACAAGCTCGTTCGTGACAAGAAAATACTTGTCGTGAACGAGCTGTATGGCATCCGCTATGCCACTCCGCGAGAGCCCATTCAGCGAGCGTTCGCAGAAGGAAAGTTCCCGCTTCTCGACTGGCCGATCCATCGGGTGGACGTGATGGAGCAGAATTTCCCCGAACGCCTGTTTCGGATCTACGTCGAGACAGACATTACTACTCTCACCAGGCGTTTAGAGGATGGACGCGACCCTGACGCAAAGCGGCTCGCAGCGGGAATCGCCGAGCTTGGTCAGCTATATGGCGGTGAGTTCGATCGACACATCGACTATCGTGTCATTAACACCAACGGATCAGCTGACGCTGTTGCGCATGTCATTTACAAGGAGTACCTTCGTGCGATCGAGTAACTCGGTCGTCTCAATGGCTTCGACTTCGCGTCGAGGCCATTTCTTTTCGTCATGCTATAGTTAACCATATGGCGCATGCCCTATTCAAAAGTGATAAATATAAGAAGGCGCGCGGTGGCTACTCACGTCTCCTTGATATTTCGTGTGCAAAATGTGCCACCCACCTCTTTTATTATCAAAAAGATGGGCCGGGAATCTTAAAGCGCACCTATCTTGATCGTATTTACGGTTCGAAAAAATATTCCGGCTTACAGTATGCAAGCCTCAAGAGTGTGCCACAGCTCGTATGCCCGAAATGCAAACAGCTCATCGGTGTTCCATTTAACTACGTAAAAGAGGATAGGTCGGCGTTCCGACTTTTTGTAGGTGCAGTCAGCAAGAAGATTGCTAATGCGAAAGATATTTTAGGTTGAATATTTTAAAGCCAATTGGCAATTTGGTGGTTCATGACCGAGAAGGGTTCGAATCCCCGTACCCACCCAGCGTTCGATTTCATCAAAGAGTCTCAAAACCGAGGGATTTTTTGGTTCGAACTTGGTATACTTTTTTATATGCAACATCAAATGAAACTCTCATCAGTGCCATACAATAAAATCGCATCACGAGCGAAACTCATTGAGTCACGTCTATATGATGAAAAACGCCAACAAATTGCACTCGGTGATGAGATTGAGTTTAGTGAAAATGAAAATCCTACAAACAAAGTGACAACACGAGTGAGGGGGTTGTTACGTTACGGCTCATTCAAAGACCTTTTTGCAGACCACGCCCCCGCACTTTTTGGTGAAGAAAGTCGTGAGTTTTTGCTCAATCAGATAAAACAATTTTATTCTGACGAAGAAGAGCAGAAATACGGAGTATTGGGCATTCGACTTGAGCGAATTGACTAAGCCACTAAAATCAATAGTGTACAGAGCGTACCCAGCATGGGTGCGCTAACCTTCGTTGCGTAAGGGCAAGCACCCCCCCAGCAACACACAGCAAGGAGTTCTTTGATGATAAAGATACGTAGTGTGAAACTCAGCGACTTACCAATCGTCGCCGAGATGATGTACAATGCACTGGAGCCGTTCTACGGCGGAGACCATAGAGCGCACGCAAAGCGTATCGTGGAAACCGCATCGCGTGGAACGAAAGATCGAAAGGGTCATTTCTCCGCCGCACAACTGATGTATATCGCGGAGGAGAACGGGCAAATAGTAGGCATTCTGAACTTCGTCGTTAAGCATCAGGGTACGCTGAAAATCAGCCCGCTTATCGTTCGCGAGGATGCTCGCGGAAAGGGTGTAAGTCGCCTTCTGCTTCAGAAAGTGGACAACTACGCGAAGAAATATCGCGTACGCCAAATCTACTGCACCGTGTCGGCTAAGAACAAGCTCGCGCTCGATTACTTTCTCGCACACGGGTTCGTGCGTGCGGGAATGGCAAGCGGACACTACCGCGTGGGCGTTGACGAGGTGATGCTCTACAAAATCGTCGAACACGATGGGGTCTTCCTTGAAGAGCGCATCATTTCGGTCTTGCCGCTCACCGAGGATGACAAGAAGCAGGTTCGACATCTCGTCATCAGTCGGCTCTCACCGTACTTCGAGGGCGTGAATGATGCTTGGGTGGATGCGTTGTTTGCAGGCTATGAACGTAAGGATACGCGTGACCCGAACGAAAAGTACAAGCTCATTTGGATTGCGAAGTCACCAGATGGGACCGTGCTCGGTGTTGCTGGGGCTACTCCGAAGAAGGGGGAGCCCGTGAAGCTGATGCCACTTGTTGCTGAGAGCATCCAAGCGTTCTCGGCACTTGTAGCAGAACTGCCTTCATTCCTTCGGGAATACGGGCACAAGCTCTACACGCACATCGTGCCTGTGGGTATCGAAGTGGAGACACTTCAACATCACAGCTGGCAAGTCGAGGCAATGATGCCCGATGCGTACAAGCGGGGTGTTGTCACCCAGCAATGGGGTCTTATTCTGGAGGAAAAAGTTATGAAGACAATGCGGGTCAAACGACAATACTTTAATGCAATCATGGCGGGGACGAAACCTCTTGAGGTTCGTATCGGCTACGATAGCATCAAGAAGATACAGCGAGGCGACCATATCCGCTTGGAGTGCGAACGCCTCGCTGGGACCGTGCAGGTTGCCGATGTGCGCGTGTACAAGACCTTCGCAGAAATGCTCGCGAAGGAAAACGCGGGGCACGTCGTTCCCGATGATCCCGCGGGGGCACTCAACGTGCTTCAGCGCATCTACCCGCGAGAAAAGGAACAGCTCGGCGTCTACGTTCTTGAACTCAAGGTGGTCAAGGTACCAAGCGGTAGGTAATCTACTTCCGTGATAATCGAGCTCGGCATCCAAGTGGTGTCGGGCTCTTTCTTTAGAAATAGTGATTTACAAGGTGTGGTAAGTTACACCGACTAAATGAGATGAAGGTCTGGAATATAAATTGTTGCATCATTGAGCTGCTCAAAAACAGTTCGAACGTCCCTGACCACGGCACCCTAGTGAGATTTGAACTTAGATTCCTAAAACCACCCTTCTGCTGAGGGGTGGTTTTAGGTTCGAGTGTGATAGAATTTTGGGATGAAGATACTTTTTGTGTGTCGAGGGAACGTTAGGCGAAGTCAGATTGCAGAAATGCTCTTCAATAAGCGAACAGATAACGAGCACCATGCATTTTCTGCTGGAACATGGGTTTACGACAAAGAAGGAACGAGTATGCATGGGAAAAAACTTCATGAGTTTAATGCAGCTGCAGAAGTTTTGGCTTCGCTCCATGAGTTGGGGATAGACGCAGCAGAGAACACAAGAGACCAATTGTCTGAAGATATGGTGCAACAAGCAGACTTTATTATTGTTATGGCAGAAGAACACACTATACCTAAATACTTGAAAAACAATCCAAGAGTAAGGTATTGGGAAGTTCAAGACCCCAAAGGAATGACACAAGAAGACACAAACAAAATCCGAGACCAAATCTCCACTCATGTTGAGGAATTGCTTTCTGAACTTGAGCAGAAAGACTATGCACACAACGAAGGAATATAAATACTTGCATCATCCAGCCGCTCAAACACAGTTCGAACGTCCTCTACGACGGCACCCTAAAAAGGTTTGAACTAAAAATACCCACTAGATAAAGGGTATTTTTAGTTCTAGCGAGAAGAATTGTTAACGTGTTGACATAAAGTTAACAATTGTTAAGATTGATTGATATGCTTAACAATAAGTCAGAAAACCAAAAGAAATACTATTCTGTAGCAGAACTAGCCCAGGCACTTCACGTAAGTCGCATAACCATTTTTAACCGAATTAGAAATGGGCGGATAGCCGCTGAAAAATTTGGTAGATCTTACAGCATTCCAGCAGAAGCAGTTCACTCGCTCTTGCGGCATGAACTTTCAGAAAAACTCAAGAAGACGGTGGATGCAGGCGTTCGTCGTGCGGTCTTGGAATATGCCGAAACACTCCGTCTTCTTGGTAAGGAATAAAATACTTCATGCATAGAACACGTACTACACCAATAACGGTTGAGTTGATCAAATATGTTGCCCATCGTTTGGCTCATGAAACAATGGGCTGGAATGAACCAATTCCACCCTTCGAAACACGTTACCCGAACAAGCTCGAGAGTTGCGTGAACACACCATTTCAACCTTTTGACCGCAAACTCCTCTATCGCGGTGTTGAAACAAAGGGGGCAATGCTTTTTTATCTTCTAATTAAGAATCATCCATTTCAGAATGGGAATAAGCGCATTGCCGTTGCTTCGCTGTTGGTATTTCTCGCGCTCAATGGACGCTGGTTGCGCGTCGACCCACACCGTCTTTACAATGAGGCGGTGTGGGTTGCATCAAGTCCAGCAGATGCACGTGAGGAAATTATTGTGTATCTTGAAAAATTTATCAAGAAACATTCTATACCACTAAAAAACACCGAGACACAAAAGGGGAATAATTAAAATTTAAGATTTGGAATATAGATCGTTGTGTCATTTTTTTTGCTCAAACACAGTTCGAACATCCTCTACTACGGCACCCTAACGGGAATTGAGCTGAATATTTCCAATTGAACGCTCAACCCGAGTGCGGTTTCTGTTCGAGCGACCCATTTTGCTTCAGCAAAATTGAAGTACCCTCGTGGTGCGTGGTAGAATTTGAGAATGCAAAAGATCGTTCCGTGGGTGGTGACCAAGTGGGTAGTCCTGGCGTTAGTAGCAGTGCTCAGCATCACTTTTCTGTCGAGAATCTTGAATGGTAGTCCAACAGGAGTTATCCGACAAACTTCTCGTACCACCGGGTCGACAAGCACGCTAATCGTTAGGGATGTCACTGCAACGAAATACAACATACAGGCCCCACAAGCAACGACGACAAACCTCGATTACTCTGATGTGGCATTTGCTGTTCCCTGGTCTGGGATAACAAAGAAGCGGGGAGAAGGATCATGGAATTTTAGTAATGGAGATTTTGTCTTTGTTGCGCTATCAACAACTACCACAAAGTCCGTGTGGTCTAAAATACCCGGCATCGAAAAAATTATCCCCATTGATTCATCGAGTGATTACGATCTTGAGAAAATGGTATGGGAATCGCATGTGCAAGATGCGGCCTTACTCGAGTCTGGGGGGCAAAGACAGCCGACGACGTAAAAAGGGGGATGCTCGCCTCCATAAAACTTACAAAATATTCTTGGTGTGACGAGCTCTTAGAATTTCAAAATAATAATGGCATAAAGGGTGTTGTCTGCAAGTGGCATAACAAAGAAACCCCGTCCGTGGTGGTCTACTTTTACCCGTACCCGGGTGTTGAGTATTCCCTGATGTTTAAAACGGACCAGGATTCGGTGATCGATGGGATCATTTCAACAATACATACGAAGTAAAGTTGTCCCTAACTCCATCACGCAGGTTCGAAATCTATCTATCACGGCACCCCAACTGAGTATTTTCAGCGGCAGACTGCTGAGAAAGCTCGAAAATACAACCTAGTTTCGCGGTTCCAAAACCTTTTTAATGGAACAGATAATTCCTTTTGAATATTGACAAAAAGTATGCTTTGTGTACACTTACGTTACACATTATTTAATTTACATCAGAGTATATGACCACAAAACTTATGGGAGTCAGAGAGTTTCGTCAGAATATCTCCGAACTTTACAAAAAGGGACAGAAGGAGGGGATTCGCTACATTGTTTTGAACAAGAACACCCCGATATTTGAAGTGCGGCCACTCACAAAAAAAGACTCTACGCTTGAGCGACTATTAGCGATCACGGCTGAGGCCAGAGGCGACGCGAAGGCCGGTCGCGTCTACACCCTCGAAGATCTTGAAAGGGAACTCGGAATCATCTAGCGCCCATGCGGTATTCTCTTATCATCACGAGGCGGGCAAAAAAAGACATCCTCACCCTTCCCAAGAGAGAGGCTGTGCGCATTGTGAAAAAACTGCGCTTCTTCATTTCATCCCCAAATCCTTTGTCATACGCTCGGGCGCTTTCTCATACCGCTGTTGCCGGGTACCGTTTTCGGGTGGGTGATTACCGCATACTTTTTGACGTAGATGCTCGGGGGAATATCACCATTTTAACTGTGCTTACGGTCCGGCATCGCAAAGATGCGTATCGTGGAATATAATCAACTTTTGAGTATACTCCACGTCACTCGACCGCTTATGGCGCGAGAAAATAGAGTGAAACAGAGGCACAAGAGGAGAGAATGTCTCATTTGTCTCATTCTGACCCGACCGAGAAGCCCGTCTGTCTACATGAAGAAGGAGCCCAAAGAACCTTGCCAGGTCTTGTCGCTCAAGTTCCGTGACAGGGTAGCCATCCTAATGGGAATTTGGTCAATAAATAAGTCAGCATAAAGACATTTCAGTTCCAACCTGGTAAGATTTTGGGATGAATAAAATAGTTCCTTGGGTGGCTGTTGGTGGAGCTGCGTTGGCACTTGTCGTTGCAGTGTTGCTTGTTTCATCTCGCCAAGCAAAACAAGGTGATATCTCTACGCTTCCTTCTCTTGTGCACGGTAATTCATATTCTGTTCGAGTTGACCCGCATTCCAATAGTCCTGTCGGGTTACTTGCTATAATTCTCATAAAGCAGGACGCAGTTGCTGGAAATATTAAGGTTGACCCCGTATATGCAGAACTCGCCAAAGAAACTGGGGGGAGTGTAAATGTTATGGACCCAACAAAGTTTAAGGAAAAAGAACTTGCCGACCATATGTTTGCGGTGATGTCTGTTGACCTATCAAAAGGTAAAGAGGCACTATTCGCAACAGGTACTGTGAAGACGAGCGGCAAACTTAGTTTATCGGTCTATACGCCAGACGGAAATTTGTATTCCGGAGAGAGTAAGGATAATGCGGGCAGTGCTATGTTTACGATTGCATCACCTGTACCTGGTGATTGGAAAGTCGTTGTGTCTGGCGATGGAGCATATGAAATACACGCAGCTATTGGTGACGATAAGGATTTTTATAAAGTGTCATTTGTTGAGTTGGGTGGCAGACCGGGGCACCAGGGTCTTTTCCCAATAACGCACGAATTGGCAGTTGGGGAAGATGCAACGCTAAGCGTGGTGACTTTGTCTGAACTAACAGACCTGAGGGCTTACTTCAAGCTCTCAAATCAGAGACTGGTGGAACTTTCGCGAATTGCTGATGAAGGTGCTGCTGATGAATTCTATTTCAAGGGCGCTGTACCCCCAGGAACATTCACAGTGCTACTTCGCTGGACTGATATAAAAACGCAAAATAAAATGGAGCGGGAATTCTATCCTACAACGACGCCAATATAATTATCACGGGGTGGGGGACCATGCTCACAAAGTCGGAATATAAATACTCGCATCATCCAATCGTTCAAAAACACTTCGAACGTCCCTGACCACTGCACCCCTAATGCAGAGTCCCAAAAAGCGACCGCCACAGGCGTTAATTCCTGCGGTAAAAAATTAGGCTGGCCGGACCCGCCGGCCAACCTAATTTAAGAGAAGTCTCTAGGGGCTATGCCGAAGCCTGTTCTCCGCCTTCTTCAGGCTTCTGACCGCCCTGATCCTGTTCTCCCTGCTGATTCTTTTTTTCCTGCTCGTCCATACTATTTCTGGATAATTACTACTGACAATATGTTCGACAGAAAAAGCGTATCACCATATCTGTGTCGAGGGATAGTTGCCGACTTATCATATGTGGGTCATAACTGGTTAATAACTACCAGCAACAATAATGACTTGAATTTGCAATGAATTTTGAATACAGCTGGATATTATGTATCAACATGGAATTGGTAATATTGCGTCCCACAATACAAACGGGAATTTGTCATCTTGGGGTGGGCCATCCCATGACGATCATTCCCGAGATCGAAACAATCCTCTTAGAATATAATGTCCTATCCATAAATTAAGGGGATGCATCTGTAAACTTGATGTACAATTAATATATGACACAAAAGAGGATCTCTCAGGGTGTTGCCCATAAACTCCCGCTGGATCTGCGGACGGCGCTTTCCGTTGCCCCTCTGGCGCTTGCGGCGTGGGAGGATATCACGCCCCTCGCGCGCAACGAATGGATCTGTTGGGTAGAAGATGCGAAGAAAGAGGAAACAAGAAAGAAGCGCATCGCTCGGACCCGTTCGGAACTCATCGAAGGGATGCGCCGCCCTTGCTGTTGGCCTGGTTGCATCCATCGCTAACGAATTTTGGTACAATAAGAACATATGAACGACATATCTCCGGTTCTCCTTCCCGCCCAAGCGTTCCTTCCGGCGGGGCTTGCGTTCGGCGTGTTACTCGTCATCATTGTTTGGAGCATAGTGTGGAAGGGATTCGCGCTTTGGCGCGCGGCTCGGCTCGGCCAGAGAGTATGGTTCGTCGTCTTTTTGGTCGTGAATACGGTCGGCATCCTCGAGATCATCTATCTGTACTTTCTTTCTAAGAAAGAGGGAAGCGGATCGGTTGGGACGAACGGACGGCAGCCGGCGGCATAATATTTTTCTTTCTCATTCATCAAGGAAGAGCTGGTGCTCATGGGCGCCAGGCTTCCTGTCATATATTTCCATCCACGTTCGTAGTATGAATGACCCTCCCAACGGGTCTTAATATAATGATCCATTCTTCTTTGAAGCACTCATTACTCGGAGCCACTGTTCTTCCAGCCCTCCTTGTCTCGGTCGAGGGTGAGGTCAACCAACTCGCTGTCGGAGTATCGCTCCATGGTCTCAGCATAGCATGGCAATTCTCAGGATATGGCATGAGGAAGGATCGC
This sequence comes from Patescibacteria group bacterium UBA6899, assembly GCA_002451235.1. Lineage (GTDB taxonomy): Bacteria > Patescibacteriota > Minisyncoccia > Phycocordibacterales > UBA6899 > UBA6899. The sequence continues at coordinate 19,370 of DKBN01000052.1, read as the reverse complement.
GTGGATAGTAAAGATCTCAAACATGAACCAATATTCAAGGAACACGACCGCTCGTGAACTAACGTCAGTTATCGATCTGTCGGCATCGCGAAAGGGAGGACATATCTTTTGAACAAAGATGAAATGTGACGTGACCAGAGAACAGATGATCAATCCTTGTGTTCGAAGCAAGCGCGCAACACATGCACCACCCGTTCGCGGAAATCCCAGAATCCGTCCTGGGTGATCTGCTCGTCGTTCACTCCTAAGCCACGAAGCATCACCTCGATCGCTTTGATATATCCGGGAGAGCCGGAAACATAGAATGCGATACCGGCGAGATCGCCCATCTCGCGTTTCAGTGCCTCAGCATCGATGTGCGCGGGGTCCATGAGCTCGATGACGCGAATATTCGGCCGTCGTGTCGCGATCGCGCGAAGCTCTTCATCGAAGATGATCGGCGGTCGAGCATTTTGATAGAAAAGCGTGAATGGTGCGATCGAGGAGTCGGCATCCAGCTGTACGAGAAGCGAACGCAGGGGGGTGATGCCGATCCCCCCCGCTACGCCACAATGGCGTGAAAATCCCTCGTTCAAATAGAAACGTTGGAGTGGTCCGAAGGCGATGATCCTGTCGCCCTGTTTCATATTGAAGAGTCGGTGCTTGAATTTACTCCCCTTTTCGGCGAAGTATCTCGTGGTGATGCGGATATGTCCCTCCGATGGAGCGGACGAGACTGAGAATGCGCGTGAATTATGTTGGATCCAGAGGTCCAAAGAAGGGATCCAAAATATGAAATGCTGCCCGGCGCGCCACCTTACCCTATTGCCGTGGTCGAAGATGAACGAGTAGACGTTAACGCTTTCGGGGCGGCGTTCGACAAACGAAAGGCGGTGAAGAGATGGGAAAGTCATATTTGTGCCATTCAAGAAGCATACAGAGTATAATGTCTCCCATGCAAGGATTAACTGGGATCGAAGCAGCTGCATTTTTGGAGAAGTATGGACGCAATGAGCTCGTCGAAAGGAAGGACCATCCCATCGTGAAGATCGCGAAATGGCTGATATCGCCGATCTCCCTCATGCTTTTCTTGGCAACAGTGCTTTCCTTCGGCACCGGAAAGTTGTTCGACGGCTATTTCATCATCTTCCTCATCTTTGTGAACGCTGGCGTGACCATTTGGCAGGAAGCGAAGGCGGACCACGCGATCGAGGAGTTGAAGGAGCATTTTCGTACGCAGACCCGCGCATTGCGTGACGGCTCGTGGGCCCCCATTGATTCTGTGCTGCTCGTGCCTGGTGATGTCATCATGCTCGAGGTCGGGAACATCGTTCCCGCGGACGTGACGGTCCTCGAGGAGACCAATTTCACCATCAACGAAGCATCTGTGACCGGAGAGTCGCTTCCCGTGGAGAAAGCGAATGGTACCGAAGCATATTCCGGGACGTTTGTGGTGACCGGGCGGGCGACCGCAGTGGTGAAACAGACGGGGTCGCTCACCTATTTCGGGAAGACCTTGAAAGCAGGAGAGGGGATAGAGAAACGCAGCATTCTCGAAGCGGACATTCTCCGCATCTCATTCTTTCTCTCTGCGCTTTCGCTAACCGCGGTAGTCATTCTCTCGATCGCACTGTGGCTTGCGAAGGCGCCGTTCCTCGACACGCTCACTCTCGACCTTTCACTCGTTATCGCTGGGATCCCTATTTCGCTGCCGACAGTGATGACGCTCATCATCAGTCTTGGTGTGGTCGAACTTGCGAAGAAGCATGCGGTGGTGCGGCGCATCTCTTCGCTCGAAGATCTAGCGAACGTCAATATGCTTCTTTCCGACAAGACCGGGACGCTGACGCGCAACTTGATCGCAATCGAACGTGTCATTGCCTACAGCGTTCCCGAAGATGACGTGCTTCGTGCCGCGTTCCTCGCTGCAGAAGAAGAGGACCACGATCCGATCAATACAGCGATCCGCCAAAAAGCCACAGAACATCATATCGATGTGTCCGGATACGCGCGCGAACGCTTCATCCCGGCCGATTCGACGCGAAAACGTAGCACGACGATCGTCTCCAGAGATGGGGCACATATAGGGATAGAGATTGGCGCGCCGCAAGTGATCCTGGAACTCGGCCGCACAGATGATCCAGAGGGATTTCTTAGGGATGTCGGAGCTGCGGCAGAAGGCGGATTCCGTGCCGTCGCGGTCGCGATGGGGAAGGTCGGGGACGGGAACTCCGAGCGTCCGCGCATCATCGGTATTCTTCTGCTTTCTGATGAATTGCGCCAGGATACCAAAGAAACACTCGATTTTCTTGAAACCCAAGGCGTCGCGGTGTCAATAGTGACGGGGGACCATCGTGCGATCGCCGAACGTGTCGGGGGGGAGGTCGGGATCCCGAAAGAGCGCATCCACTCAGAGGTGCTTCCGAAGGATAAACTCGATCTTGTGCGCGCGTCTATCGAGAAAGGGTACGTCGTAGCGTCTACCGGAGACGGCATCAACGATCTCCCCGCATTGAAGACCGCGAATGTCGGAATCGCTGTCTCGAATGCGGTCGATGCCCTGAAGAGCACCGCCGACATCATCCTTCTGGAGTTAGGACTTGGCGTCATCAAGGATGCGATCATCGAGTCGCGCAAGATCTTCCAGCGCCTTTGGTCGTATTCGATCTACCGCATCTCGGAAAGCTTTCGACTCATCATCACTATCACTATCCTCGGCCTCATCTACCACACGTATCCTTTGGTTCCCGTCCAGCTTATCCTTCTCGCGCTCCTAAACGACCTTCCCATCATCTCTCTTTCCTACGACCGGGTCCGCCTCGCGGGCCGCCCCGCGCATATCAACACAAAAGACCGCATCCTTCGGAGCACTCTTTTTGGAACGGTCGGCGTCATGAATAGCATGCTCCTCTTCTTTCTGCTGACCCATTTCACCTCGCTCTCGTGGGACGTGATCCAATCCATCTTCTTCCTCAAGCTTACCATCTCGGGACACCTTTTGATCTATCTCGCACATACTGAGGAACGATGGTGGAGATTTCTCCCAAGCACGCAGGTCATCGCGGCGACGACCTTGACCCAGCTTGCGGGAACGATCATCGCCGGCCTTGGTCTTTTCATGGCGCGCACACCGATCGTGTGGATCATCTTCGTGTGGGGATGGGCATTCATTTGGATGCAGATCGGGGAATGGACAAAGACGATCGGGAGAAAGCATATACCCACTCCAGCAAGCGCTGCATGATGGAAGCGTGTTCTTGCACCCTGCTGGCGGAGGGGTACGATGGGAGGGTATGAATAAAGGATCCTCTATAGAACGCAGCGAACAGAAACTCGGGGAAGGGTTGGCACCGCGTCCAGAACCGGCCGCCGACGAGCGCATTACTTGGCCGCGAGCCAGCGTCATTATCATCGCTCTGATAGGTATATTCCTTGTCGTGCTCGCGTATCTTTCGCCCCACGGGTGATCATCAGTATATGGATGAGCAACAGATCCCAACGAGCGAAAGTCCATTCGTTCCCAAAAACGGACGAGCAAGACCCCGCACGATCGCCATACTTCTTGCGGCCGGAATACCACTGATCCTCTTTTTGGCGGTATATACATATTACTTCTCTGCACCCCACACGGGAGTCAAGTTGACAACGTTCGTTGTGCAACCTTCGGTCCATGCCACCGATACTGCTTCGATCATCCACTCTTTGAAGGAAAAGGGGTTGATCCAAAACGAGCGAGGATCCTCCATCGCACTCGCGGTCATGCATACATCGATCAACCCCGGAGGGTACGAACTTTCCGGGTCGATGAACGCGTTCCAGGTCGCCCGTGTGTTCGCGCGCGGACCGTCGCTCAAGTGGGCGGTCATTCCAGAGGGGTTGCGCAAAGAGGAGATCGCCGAGATCCTCGCGAAAACACTCGGGTGGAACAAGGAAACGCAAGACGAATGGATCATGAAAGATACCGCACCTGATCCCGACCACAGTGAAGGAGTCTATTTTCCGGACACATATCTAATTCCCATCGATGATACGCCCGCAGATGTCGCTACGCGGCTACGTGCGAAATTCGAAGAGACGTTCGCTCCCTACGCGAAGGAGGCGGCAGCACAGAACATCAAATGGACGACAGTATTGAAGCTCGCGTCCATCGTAGAGCGTGAGGCGGCCGGAGCGGGAGATATGCCGCTTGTCGCAGGTATTTTCTGGAATCGGCTCCTTTCGAACATGCGACTTGACGTTGATGCGACGCTTCAATATGCGAAGGGAAGCGAGGCGGCTGGCTGGTGGCCTCCCATCACTGCTTCCGATAAAGCGATCGATTCTCCATATAATACGTATATGCATAGTGGACTGCCTCCTGGTCCGATCTCGAACCCCGGCATTGAGGCGATCGCTGCGGTTCTGCATCCTGCTCAGACGAAGTGCCTCTATTATCTCCATGACCATGCAGGAGAGATCCACTGCTCGGTCACGTACGATGAACATAAGGCGAATATCGAGAAATACCTCAAATAATACAAGGAAATATCGACCGTTCTGGGTTGTAGTATAATGTGAACGGCAAACGATGCCGGAAGGTTCGGGTGTCGGAATATATTATTTTCATCATTCATCCATATGGAAGAGAAGAAAGAAGGGGTGGCGGAGGCGTGCGAGTATTGCGATAGCGGATGCGAGCACAAGTGCGGACATACGTGCTTTGACGTTCACCGCTATTGTTTCAAACATTTTTGCCTCGTGCGTATTCTCGGAGCGTTCGCAGTGATCATCATCACATTTCTGATCGGTTTCGCGGCTGGGAGGGGAGAGAGATGGGAACGAGGAGAATGGGGCGACAGATATCAGTATGGTCCTCACTACCGCATGATGTATTGGAACGACGGAGACCGCGCAGGGAATTATGGCGAATATCACGGTGGGAACGTTCAGTTCATGTACCGCATGATGGGGTACCCTAACTCCTTCGATAATTCCAACGATGAACAAGGGCAGCAGCTCCCGTTGGGTGCTCCGGCGCAAAACCAGATCCCAGTGAAGGCCGCGCAATAAAAGAGAGCGGCAAACTCAAAAGAACGCCCCGGTCACACAACCGGGTCGTTTGACTTTTTCAGGAAATATTTGTATAACATACTTCGGTTCATTTCGTTTTAGCGCACAAGGTCGAAAGGAGGGCCAAATGGCCGAACGAAGGTTATCTCCAAGAGTGGGGTTCAGGCAGCTGCTCGCCATCGTATTGGCGGGAGGCAGGGGACAACGGTTGTACGCTCTCACGAAGACTCGGTGCAAGCCGGCGCTCCCCATAGGGAAACACAGGATCGTCGATTTTGCTCTCGCAAACGTGCTCAACAGCAGGATCATTGACCGGACGATGCTCCTGACGCAATACCAACAGCAGGGACTCATTGACCACCTCAATGATCTTGGCCTCAACAGCAAGATCTGGGGGAAGGCGGTGAACATTTTCCCCGCGCAGCAGCAACTCGGGGAGTCATGGTATGAAGGGACGGCAAACGCGGTGTATCAAAATCACAAGCACATCCGAGACGACCCTGCGGACACTGTGGCCGTCTTGGCTGCCGACCACATCTACAAGCTCGATCTCCGGCAGATGCTCGATTTCCATCGTGAACGGCGGTCATGCTTTACGGTTTGCGGCATGGTCATGCCGATCGCGGAAGCAGCCGGAAACTTCGGTGTCATGGAGCTCGACACGTCTTCGCGCATTATCGGCTTCGAGGAGAAGCCGAAATCGCCGAAATCGTTGCCCGGTTCACCTGGGGAGTGTTTCTCGTCGATGGGGATCTACATCTTTGACAAGGAGTATCTCCTCTATGTTCTAGAGGCTGACCATGCGAATCCGGGATCGAAGCACGATTTCGGGGGCGATATCATCCCACAAACAATCGCGGAGGGTGCCGCAATCTTCGGCTACGACTACGGGAAGAACGTTATCCCGGGGGAGTCGAAGGTCTATTGGCGTGACGTGGGTCGTATTGGTCCATTTCATGAAACAGTCATGGATCTCGTCGCCGTAAATCCTCGTCTGAGCATCTACAACAACGAATGGCCGATCCCGACAGCGTGGGACATGCTTCCGCCGGCGAAGTTTGTTACCCCGGATTTGTCACGGTTGGAAAGGGAGCACAATGGCGTTCTCCTTTCTGAAAGAATTGTGAACACGATCGTCTCCGGCGGATGCATCTTCGATTCCCACCTACGTTTCGTTGATTCGGTGTTTGGCCGATCGGTGCGCACGGAATTCGGCGCAGACATCGAAAAATCGATCATTTTCGATGGCGCAAAGATCGGGGCATACACGAAACTTCGCTTCGCTATCGTCGAAGAAGGAGTGGCGATCCCTAATGGAGTTCGCATAGGCTTCGACATCGAAGAGGACGCGCGAAATGGCGTCTATATCGATGAGGGGCACAATCCCGCCGCATGGTATCCGCCGATCCGCGTCGTGACGAAAGATGCGCATTTCGCACGCTGATGCAGTTCTTTTCCCGGCCGCCTTTCGAGGCGGCTGTTTCTTTTCTTTTTATGACTGTGCGGTATCATCGCGCGCTTTCATGAGAGCGATCGCATACATGCTCTCTGCCCAGCCCAAGGGAACATTCTCATTCGGTCGATTGGTGTGGGAATAGTAGAGCTCAGGGATCTTTCCTTTGGGAGTGATCGTACTATGCGCGCGCTCAAGGTACCTTCGCGCTTGTTCCACGTTTCCCATCTCCGCATAAATGATCGCGAGCCAGGAAAGCCCCATGCACCATTCCGCCTCTTCGCTGTATCCGTCGCGGTTCTTGTTATAATACTTATCATTCTTGTAGCGGATGATGCCCATGTCGCGGGTGAGGAAATATTCCACATTCGAGAGTATCTGGTCGCACTCATCGTTTGTGACGACGCGGAACGGATAAATAAGGGTAAGGAGCGCAAGATCGCAGAACTTGCTCTCGGATTCCCGTGGCAAGACCTTGCGAAGCGTCTCTTCGCCGCGCTCGAGCATGCCGTCATGCACGCGCAGGAAGGGGACTTGTTTTGCCAAGCGGAGCGCCGCGACCGCAGCGCCCACTGAAGACGCATGGACCTCCTGATATTCTTCCCAGATACCGGAATCCGGATCATGCCAGTATTCGATGCGGTTGAGATAATCGATGAGCTTTTGCACCATCTGCTTCTCTTCCTCGGTCTCGAGCACGCCTTGCCTAGCGAGCTCAAGCTCGCAAAAGAGAATAAGTACTTCCGATACGGCATCGTTCTGCTTGTTGCCCCACTCTTCCCAATATTCATCGAAGGTCTCGGGATCGTAGCGTGCGTGGATATATTGCCAGCTCTCGAAAGGTTTGTTCTCGATCGCCCATTCGATCTTGTGGCTGTGCTTGATGAGGATCGCGAGGAGCGCCCGAGCAAGCTTCTTCACCGTCCCCCATTCCTTGATGGCGACGAAACAGAGCGACATGAAATATGCATCGCGAAGCCACGCTTTGTTGTATCCCGTCGGGACATCTTTTGCGGAAGCGGTGAAGAGACCGGTCGGCGCCTGGAGCGCACGAACCTCCGCGAGATGTTTCTCGATCTCTTGAGCGAAGTCGATCTCGATCATGTCCCTCGCTGGTTCGCTTGATACTCTCTCCAGCGTCTCTCTGCTTCCGCCCGAAGCGCTGCCAAAGACGGATCGTGCTGGTCGATAAGCTCAACCATCTCGGGGTAATTCGCGGCGAGCTCTGCATAGAGCGCCGCGACGCGTTCTTGCGCCTCAAAAAGCTCGACCAATTTAGCGAGCGCCTTCTCCTTCTGATATTGTTCTCGTGTCGCCATTTATTGCAAAGTCGCTTCGTGCTGCGCTAAAACCTCGCGAGCCTTTTCCGTCCGTCCCCGTGCAGTGGCATACGCGAGTCCCGCAGCGCTGTTGATAGGATACCGTTTCCCATCGAATTCAAATTCCTCGTATCGCGTGTCGTCAGCTAAAAAGATGGATTTAATCACCCCAGCGAATATTTCTTCTTGTGATTCTATGTTCCCACCGACCGATTCTTTTGACATACGCGCAATATGAGGTTGATAATATACTCTTGTCCTATCATTCTATACCGCCCACGGAAATATTTACAGAGGGAAAAATGCGTTTTCCGCCGTTTCTAAGAAGACTTCACATAGAAATAGACCCCGTCCGCATGGGCGACAGGTTCCCACCCTGGAAGAGGAAAGAGGTGGGTGAGGATCCGTGCTTGCGGTTTTGCTTCTTGCGCCAGCTTTCTCGATAGGCGTCCCATGATGTGCGATGCGCCGAACACGATGATGATGTCATATCCCCCTAATTCCGCTCCCCAAAGGTCTTTTGTATAGATATGCGCCCGTTCCTGAAGATCAGCCTTGGCGATATTGCGCCGGGCGATCCATGCGAGGAGGGGATCATGCTCGTAGCCATCGGCATTTGTTCCTGCTTTCGCGAAGGCGATCACGATGCGCCCGTCACCCGCCCCGAGGTCGACCATTCTCTCGCCCGGGAGCGGTTTTGCGAGAAGGAGCATGCGCGCGATCGCTGCATCGCTCGTTGGCACATAGATCGCGCCCCGGAGCAAGGTGCGTACCACGAGGACACATGCGATCACTATCAAGACGTACAACAGCTGGATCATATCACGAGACGCAGTCTTGCCGCTCACTGTAGCACATTCGCTTCTGCTATAGTTCACGAATGAGACAAGTGCTTTCCCTGCGATATTTCGCACGGTCAACAACCAAGGTCGCACAGGAATTGCTGGGGAAATATCTAGTGCGCCGCTACCGTGGAAGAGAGGAAGCATACAGGATCACGGAAGTCGAGGCCTATGACTGGTTCCGTGACCGTGCATCGCATGCGTCGAAAGGAAAGACAGAGCGCACCAAGGTCATGTTCGGTCCTCCCGGCGTATGGTACGTCTATCTCATCTATGGCATGCACGATATGATCAATATCGTGACGCGTGAGCGCGGCTATCCCGCGGCCATCCTTATCCGCGGCGCCGATGGGGTTGATGGTCCCGGGAAACTTACGAAGTGGCTTCATGTCACCAGCGCGCTCAATGGCAAGCGATCGGATAAGGATCCTGGTCTATGGATCGAGGATAGAGGGAAACGCGTCCCTGAAGGGGCTATCGAATGCGCACCGCGTGTCGGCGTTGCCTGTGCGGGAAAATATTGGGCGAATAAACGCTGGCGATTCGTACCTATTCCGTAACAGAACGGCTGAATTCAGCGGATCACATCGTAAGCGTCGTTTTTTTTCTTTTCTAGTTTCGCGGAGATGATCGCGTCCCAGTTCCAGACGAGGAAGAGCTTGAGCCACCCGACCCGCTCGAATCGTCGCGTCGAGGTCATCGCGTTCTCCGTGGGGAGGAAGAAGAATTTCCCGTATCGCTTGAGGTCCTTGATGAGGGCAAGATCCTCCGCATATCGCCTCTTCTCATCGAACCTGACATTGTCGCGGAACTTCGCATTCATGATCTGAAGCGCATAGGATACATGGAGGGTCGCGTGGCCCCAATCGTAGAAACGGAACCAAAGACGCGCCTTCAGACTCTGGTTCTCGATCGGACGAAGTGCGGATGTTCCGATGGAGAGCTGCTCGTTGCGATGCGCATCAAGGAACTGGTCAAGGTCAGTGAGGAAATCGCGGAGTAAGTGCGTGTCGGCGTCGAGGAACACGATCCACTCGGATTGCGAAGAAATACGCCCCATCGCGAAATTCTTCGCTCGCGATACTCCCTTGTCGGGGATGGTATGAACGAAGATGTTTGGCGAACGGAATCCCTCAGCGATCTCAAGCGTCCGGTCCGTTGATGCGTTCTCGACGACAATGACCTCATAGCGGTCCTGTGGATATTCCTGGTCCGCAAGACAACGAAGCGTTTCGCCGATATATTTCTCTTCATTATGAGCTGGGACGACGACCGAGAAGAACCTCTGATGTTCCGAGGGAGGCAGGGCTGACCATTCTTGCCGTCGATATCGATACGTGACGTACCCCTGTGCGAGTGCATAAAGCGAGATGATCGCGGTGAGCGCGACGGATTCGCTCGCAGAAGGGAGGTTTGGATTCAGGGTGAAGAAGCTTCCGGCTCGTTCCCAATGATATGCTCCATAGAGAATGAGAATGTCCGCGATCGCCATGATGGCAAGATGGACGAACTCCCGTTTTGCCACCCACCCACGGAATATCCACGGGGCGTTCGCGAAAAAGAGAAAACCGAACGCGGACATCGCGAGAAGCACTATCGTGTTCGATCCAGACGCGCGCATCGCTTCCGAACTGACAAGATACGCGGCAATGGCTCCGCACGCTCCGAGTAGGGAGGAGACGAGCGTATAAGGAATGACCCGCGAGAGGAACGGCCGTGCGCTCGGTTTCGGGACATCACCGAACGGCAAGAACGACCAATAAGAGATCAGAGTTCCCGGGAGGCCTACCATGATGTAATTCATCAGGGTGACATTAAGTGGGGTCAGGGGATAGGAATGGCCGATCGCGCTCAAGAAGAGGAAGAAGAAGAATCCGACGAATGCCGGGTAGATGAAGATGCTCGCAAAGATCTCGATATTGCGGATGAAATTGTCCGCGAGGCGGGCCGGNNCGCGGTAAAGCTGTTGTTCATAAGGACGACCGCCGCAAGCTGCCGCGTCGCGGCCGCTCCGTCGAACATCGCGATACCGAGATCGGAGCGCTTGAGCGCCAGGGCATCGTTCGCCCCGTCCCCGATCATCGCAGTGAAGCCGTTTTGTTTCAGTGCCTCGATGATCCTGACCTTTTGTTCGGGTTTCACGCGCGCGAAGATGGTAAAGTCCGCCGCGCGTTTCGCGTAGTCATCATCGCTCCATGATTCGAGTTCCGCTCCGGAGATCGATCGCTCGAATCGGTCGATCCCCGCCTTTTCGGCGACCGAGCGCACTGTCGCCAGATTATCTCCCGAGATGACGCGGATGCGCACACCGCGGCGCTGGAAGAACCGCACTGCTTCTTCCGCTCCCGCTCGGAAGTCACTGGCGAACACATACGCACAAACGACGAAGAGATCGATCCCCGTAAGATTGGGCGGCGGTTCGGTCCCTTTTGTGCCGAAGACTGCGAAGACCCGTCTCCCCGCATCGGTGTGGCTCTTGAGAAAAGCAGTGAAACGCTCTCGCTCTCCATCGTCCGCGATGTGGGGGAGGAGTATGTCGGGAGCTCCCGCGATCACGATCGTACCGCCGTCGACATCCGGAAGCGCCACTGCCCCGTACTGTCTCCAAGATGAGAACGACTGGACCTTTCCGATCGCGCCCTGGAACTTTGTCTGTAGAGATTCTCTGACCGCGTTCACGGTCTGAGAGGCATCACGTGATCCTTCGAGATATGCGGAGGTCAGACGCTCTGCGTCTTCGCGGGATCCGCCACCAGGGAGATAGACCGTTTCGACCCGAAGCGTGTTGTCGGTGAGGGTTCCTGTCTTGTCCATACAGAGGTTCTTGATGCGTCCGAACTTCTCGGTCGCGTTGATCTCCTGGAATAGGACCTTGCGTTTCGAATAGCTTGCGGCGCCGAAGGCGAAAAGCAATGTCGTCACGACGACGAGCCCTTGCGGGACGAGCGTGCTCGCGAGCGCCCCCGCATCGTTGACTATCTTGATCGGCGGGATCCCGAGATATGTCCCGCGCGCGACGACAAATATGAGCACCGCGATGAGCGCTCCTCCGGAATATGCGATAACAACATCGATCGCGCGCTGGATCGGGCTCGGGTTGAGGGAATAGCGTTTGATATCTTCGGTCATCTTTGCGATGCGGCTCTCGGCGAACACGCGGTCGACACGCATCTCTCCGACACCCGCGGTCACGATGTTCCCAGCGAGGACGGTATCGCCGACCGCCTTAGGGAACGAATCGGATTCGCCGGTGATGAGTGCCTCGCTCACCTCGAATCCCTGCGACACAAGCAGGACACCATCGCACGGCACCTGATCTCCTTGCCGGAGCCTGATCCGCTCTCCTTTCCCCGCCATCTCAGCGAGAATAACCTCTTCACCCCCATTTTCATGAATGCGTGTCACATGGAGCGCTGTCAGTAACTGCAGTTCCTCGAGCGAGACGCGCGCACGGAAGTCCTGCGAGAATCCGAGGATGATATTGATCGTTACGATGACCCCAAGGAATACCCCCGCCTGCGTTTCTTGGAAATAGACCAGTAGGCCGACGACGGCGAAGATGACCGCATTGACGAGGATGAATACATGCCGAAAGAGAATAGGGGGAATCCCGGGAAGCGCGCGCCGGAACGCTTCAAGCTTCATATTCATGAGACCATCTTCCCACGGACTGCTGGGAATTCAAACATTCATACGTATCACTGACCTGGCTGAAACATCCATGGCTACCGGTCGGTATTATGCGTATACTGCATATATCCATGAAAGTAAGTTTCGTGATCCCGGCGCACAACGAACAGCACTATATTTCCGAATGCCTGGCTTCGGTCAAGGCCGAGACCGATCGCGTCGGCGCTGATGCGGAGGTGATCGTCGTCAACAACGCTTCAACTGATGGTACCGGGAGGATCGCCCGAGAGACTCCCGGGGTGACCGTNNGAGCCACAGAAAGGCCTCGTGTTCGCTCGCGCTGCCGGGTTCAAGGCATCATCGGGTGAGTTGATCGCGAACGTGGATGCGGATACGCGGCTGCCGACAGGATGGCTCGACAGGGTCCTCGAAGCGTTCTCGATCGACCCAAAACTTGTCGCCTTGAGCGGTCCCTTCATCTACACAGAACTGCCGGAATTCTTTCGCGCGATGGTCGTTGTCTTCTACTCTATTGGATACGCTATCCAGTGGGTGGGGAAACTCTTCGGGGGAACAGGAGCGATGCTTCAGGGAGGGAATTTCATTGTGCGGCGCGATGCACTTGCCGCCATCGGTGGGTATGACACCTCGATCACGTTCTATGGAGAAGATACCGATATCGCGCGTAGGATCTCGAAGGTGGGAAGGGTCAAGTGGACCTTCTCTCTCCCGATATACGCCTCGGCGCGCCGCTTGAAAGGGGAGGGGATCATTTCGATGGCATTGAAGTACGGGATCAACTACCTTTCCACGGCGTTCGTCGGTCGGCCGTTCACAAAGACATACAAAGATATCCGCGATGTGCCATCGAAATGATATGAGCTATATCCCACACATCAAAAGACACATCACCGACCGTAAGTTCCTGCGTTCCCTCGGTATCGCCGCCGTGCTTTTCATCGTGAGTTTGGTGCTCAATTATTATGCGAGCAACTATGCGACCAAAGAAGCGAGTTCTCCGGTGACCGACATCATCTTGAGCAATACGCGGGTCTACGACGTGGACATACTTTTTGTATTCGGAACATTCGCGCTCATCTCGCTCATCGCGCTTTTCGGTCTGCAGCGGTTCAATCGCATCCCGTACCTTCTCGAGGCGATCGCACTCTTCTATGCCATCCGTTCGGTATTCCTCACCCTCACACATATCGCGCCGTTCCCGATGCAGGTTTCGTTCGAGTCGGACATCTTCACCCGCATGAATTTTGGTGGCGACCTATTTTTCTCCGGCCACACCGGTCTCCCGTTCTTGGTGGCGCTTATCTTTTGGAAGGATCGACCACTCCGATATCTCTTCCTCGGTATTTCCGTTCTCTTGGCGGTCGTCGTGCTACTTGGGCACTTGCATTATACTATCGACGTTGCTTCCGCGTATTTCATCACCTACTCGATCTATCGTCTTACCGAGAAGTTATTCGCGAAGGATCTCCGTTTGTTCCATGATGGATTGCCGAACGCGTAGGGGATGGGGTCCTTCATCTCAGATCGTCCCGAGCTCATCGATGACCGCGTTGAATACCATAGGATTCTCAGGATGCGCGGAAAGAATAGTAATCGTGAACGGCCTCACCGGATGATCCGCGAACGCCCAAAGGAAACGGTGGCCATCATCAGCTATCCCCTTCGCGCCGCTGACGATGACGAATTGGATGCCGTTCTTATTGGTCCGTCGGTCGATCGTTGCCCCCTCGAGAAAGCCGCCAGCATGAAGCGCGCCGAGGAGTGATCCGGCATTTCGCTCGGTCGTCGTATGGTCAAATAGTATCGAGGCGCGTGTGGCGTTCACGACCGTCCCCAACGCGTACTCATTGAAGACGAAATAATATCCTTTCGGGACGATCTGGATCGACGCATCCGTCGGGAACTGCCGATGGGGAAGAACGCAATAATCGTTCGGCGCAGCGATCGAGAATCCGAAGGCATCGGCAGAGAAAGAGGGGTCAGCATACATACATCGAGAAACGAGCTGGACCTGACGATCGAGCATGATCCATGGGTACGAAAGCGTACCCGTCGCCCACATCCATGCGATTGCGATCGCAGCGAGTCCAGCGATGATCGATAGCATCATTCGTTTCTTGGAGCTCATGTGTGCATGATACCGTGTAACGTTCTCTGCCGAAAGTGCTATACTGATACTGTTCGAGTACTTTCGAGCACATGCCTGCATGCAGGGGATGCGACATATCATATGGATATCACTCACGACGGCGCTATTAGGCGGCGTCGCCGCGTTTGCGGCAGGTGAGTGGAGCATCATGCAAGCGGACCGAGAGCGGAGCACCCGCGAGATCGCAGTACTGCGGCAGGAGCTTGATCAACAACGCACCCGCCTGGGAACTCTCTCTCCCGCGGAGACGGCCCCTCCTGTAATAGAAGCGTCGACGACCGAAACGCAGATAGCTTCTGGATCAAAAACCTCTACTCCTTCATCTGCCAGACCTCCCTCCGTCAAGATGCTCGATATGACGGAAGTTGCGAAACATGCCGGGGTAGCAAGCTGTTGGATGGCCATCAAAAAAAATATCTATGATGTGACGTCGTTCGTGAAGAAGCATCCGGGCGGGCAAAGTCCTATCCTAGAGAATTGTGGCACCGACGCGACCGCCGCATTCTCGACCAAGGGAATGAACCCTGGGAGGCCGCACTCAGGAGTCGCGCTCGATATGCTCCCGATCTATTTCATTGCCCCGCTCGGCAAGACTCTCACCATTTTGACCCCGTCGCCGAATCTTCTCCCAACGACGAGTGTGCCGAAGAATCCATCGAAATTCATGATCGGAGACCATATCTCTCTCGCGAACGATACAAACGTCCGCTCATCGCCTTCGGCGACAGTGAAGATCCTTGGGAGCCAAGCGAGCGGATCATCCGGAACGATCGTGGATGGGCCGACCTTGGCGTCGGGGTTTATCTGGTGGAAGATCGATTATGCGTCCGGTGCCGATGGGTGGAGTGCGGAGACAAACCTTCGTTCATCAGTGAGTTTCATTTCTTTCACACCGACGCAGCCCCCCCCCCCGCCTCCTCCAACCCCGACCCCTTCTCCGACTCCATCACCTACCCCAACACCAAGCCCTACTCCCACCCCGAGCCCATCGCCGACCCCATCATCAAGTGGCTATACCGCGCAACAGGTCGCAGTGCATAATGTGTCTTCCGACTGCTGGCTCATCATCTCGAATAAGATCTATAATGTGACATCGTTCCTCTCCATGCACCCTGGCGGAGTCATGGCGATCGTACCATATTGCGGCACCGACGCGACCGTCGCGTTCCAGACGAAAGGCGGAGCCGGAAGTAACCACTCCGCATACGCGTATTCATTGCTCCCGACCTACTACATCGGCGACGTTGTTTCGAGTACACCGACACCAACCCCTACCCCAACACCGACACCTACCCCGACGCCAAGCCCTGGCCCCACGCCAACAACATATACGATCAATGTTACAAGCGCAGGGATCTATGACCAGACAAGTATGACACTCAATGTAGGAGATAGCATAAAATTCGTGTATACGCCCCCGATCGGGAACGAGGTGGTAACAGTGTTCTCGCCTTCCACCATCTCGAGTATCACACTCGACGGAGAGTATACGACCCGAACGCGCACCTTCTCTATCGCTGGAGTCTGGACATTCGAGGCGAAAGATCATAACGGGAACACCGTCTCTCTCACGGTGCAATGAGAAAGTCAGCTGTGTGCATGGCGCTATCCACATGTTGGTGGAGCGATCCAGGGCTTTTGTTATGATGAGGGTATGAAATATTCCCACTCAAAGATATCGTTCCTCGGTGTGCTGTGTGTCATGCTCATCGTCCCCTCGCTTGCATCTGCGGCCGATAGATTTACACAAGGATTCGGGCTCGGTGCGACCGATGCATCGACAGGAGGCCAAGTCACACTTCTGCAACGGCTTCTTTCTCAAGACAAGACGATCTATCCCGAAGGGATCATCTCGGGATATTTCGGAAAGCTCACCCAGCTCGCCGTCCAAAAATGGCAGAAAAAATACAACATCATCACCTCTGGAACTCCGAGCACGACCGGATTCGGATGGGTCGGCCCAAGGACGCGCGATTCACTCAATTCCAAGGTCGGAGCGCTACCTGGAATGTCCGGCTCGTTCGAGGTCAAAGCCTCCGGAGACATCGACGTTCCCGCATCACTCTCGAAATCATCCGTGTACACGAATTTCCTCTCCGCATCGTTCTTGGGGGCAGGGAACGGGCAGATGGTGAAATTCACGCAGACCTCTCCCACGACGAAGATCGTTCCCAATGCGAATCTTTCTTGCGGCACCCCGTGCAAGATCGAGAACAAGGTGACGGTCACGGCAGGTACACCCGCAGGATCATATCAGATCAAAGTGAGCGCCGTGGCAGGGAAGGAGAGTGATATCGGCTATTACAACGTCATTGTCGGCGAAGCCCAATCGTTCCAGTTCAGTCTCATGGCCTCCGGGACCATCGATAAGAAGAAATCTCTCTCCGGGAGCGTGTCCGGAAGCAATCAGATCATCTTGCGAACCGTGAGCGGAGAACCACAGCCGGTGAAGGTGATTCAAAAAACGGATATTTCCGGGCTCACGGTGAAGGACCTTGGGACATGCACTCCGCCATGCATGCTGACGAATGCCGTCACGATGGGGCTCGACATGTTGACGGGGGTCTATCCTGTGACAGTGAATGCGACTGGCGGGGGAGCCTCTCGAACGGCGACCTATAACGTGATCCTTCGTTATAACGAGGATTTCGGCTTTCATATCTCCAATCAAGCAGACCCCGATAAGACCATCACCATGACGGTTCCGGCGGTAAGTGCTGTTACTCAGGATGTCCCACTGAAATTCATTCTCGATGGTGGAACGCCGCAACCGACCCGGGTCGTACTTCCGAAATTTCCCAATGGAGTGAGCGCTTCCGTGAACGCATGCATGCTCCCGTGTGAATCGACTCTCCATATCACGATCTCCCCAGGTATCCTTGCCGGAAGCAAGAGTGTCAGTTTTACCCTCCAGGCTGATTACATCGATCGCCTGACGGGACTGAAGAAGACCATGAGCAAATCCTACGCAGAGACGGTCAAGGTTGT
This sequence comes from Patescibacteria group bacterium UBA6899, assembly GCA_002451235.1. Classification (GTDB taxonomy): domain Bacteria; phylum Patescibacteriota; class Minisyncoccia; order Phycocordibacterales; family UBA6899; genus UBA6899. The sequence continues at coordinate 1,940 of DKBN01000052.1, read as the reverse complement.
GAATGGCGACCAGTTGTCCCTCTAAGCGTTCGATGGGTGCATTCGCGCCCTCTATCCTTATCCCAGGAGACATCCGTGGACAGTCGTAAAAATATGTATAAGATGAACGCAGGGTATCGCTCTGTTGTTTGAAATCCAACCTACGAAAAGGAGGAACAATGTCACATCGCAAGAATGTCGTCGCGTTCATCACTCCAGAGATCGCGATCCATGAGTCGCTCCATACCTATAGCGGCGGATTGGGCGTGATCGGCGGATCGATGATCGGGGCAGCGCACCGCATGAAATTCCCGTTCGTGGCTGTCTCTCTTTTGTACCGCGAGGGGTATTACGACCAAGGGATCGCTCTTTTTCCGGACGGCCGTCGCGAGATGAAGATCGAATACATATCGCGCCATTATCCCGATATCCTCGAAGATACCGGGGTCACGGTGCACGTCCCCCTTGCGGGATCGATGGTCGCCGCGAAGGTGTGGCGTTTGCCAGAGAGTGCGTTTCATACGTCGGAAGTCCTTTTCCTCGATGTCGATATCGATGGGAACGATCATCTGACGCGCCTCAATGGCATGAGACTTTATCCGGGCCTTGAGGCGACTGACTACGACCACGAGAAGAATGATCGCCGAACCGTCGCGCAGTGGATCGTCCTCGGCTTCGGAGCCGTCCAGGCGCTCGAGAAGCTCGGGTACGAAGTGGACACCTATCACCTCAACGAAGGCCACTCTCTCTATGCTGCATTCTCACTGGTCGAGCGTGCGATAGGGAATGGCATGACTATCGAGGACGCGATCCAGCACACAAAGAAACGGGTCGTGTTCACCACACACACCCCGGTCCAAGCGGGGAATCGCAAGTATCCGCGAGATCTGATCGAGCACATGCTCGCGCGGCCCAAACTGCAGAGATTGATCGATCGCTCCGTTTACGACGGATATTTTGATGTCACCGCGGCCTGTCTCACACTCTCGGGAATGGCGAACGCTGTCTCACGCAAGCATCGTCACAGCTCGAACCGCATGTGGCACTGGCTTAGAGATGAACGATGGCTGAAGGACGATCCGACGCGTTCTCCCGCTGAGATCAAGTATGTGACGAATGGCTCAGATCAGTCATTTTGGCAGGATGAGCTCTATCGCCACGCCAAGAAGCCTTCGGAGTTGCGGGAGGTGAAGCGTGTCTGGAAATACAAGCTTCTCGAGTTCGTGCGTTCCCAAACGGGCAAAGAGTGGCGTGATGACGTGATCACTTTGGTGTGGGCACGCAGATTTGCGGGATATAAGCGCCCGAAGTTGCTCGTCACAGATCTTGAGTGGTTCGCGAAGCGTCTTGAAGAAGGTGCCATACAGGTCATCTATGCGGGTAAACCGCATCCCGATGATCAAACGATGATCCGCGAATGGAACGATCTCTGCCATCTCTCCCAGAGGTACCTGAATCTTGCGGTGTTTCCTGGGTATGAGCTCGACCTGAGCAAGCTCTTGAAACGCGGCGCTGATTGCTGGCTCAACACACCAGCGGCCCCACTCGAGGCGTCCGGCACATCGGGGCAGAGCGCGGCCATGAACGGGGCGATTAACATCTCGACTCCGGACGGATGGTATCTCGAGGCTGACCCGGCCAATTACTTCGGTTTCGGCCTTACAGAGGCGCGACCCGACCAGGATGTGCTTGATGGGATCGCGCTTCCTTCCGCCATCGATCAACGCGTCTTGCCGCTCTATTACGACGATAAGGTGCGATGGTATGAGATGGCTCTCGACGCGAAGGACGAAGCGGAAGACCGATGGTCGTCCATTCGGATGTTGGGAGATTATGAAAAATACGTTTACGGACCGCTCCGCTCTTCGTTCGTGGTCATTGATCCGTGACCGTTTTGGCTCGCATGTCATCATGTGGGCCGTTTCTTTTTGCTTTAAAAAGGGTTAACTAACCTTTCTTCC